>NZ_NHYK01000020.1 GCF_003288805.1 Helicobacter sp. 10-6591
AATCTAAGAATGTAGCTCTTGCAGTAGCTGTGGTTATAAGTGTTCTGTTTAATGCAGCAGCTGCTGTTTTAGAACCATCTATGTTGGCAACAAGGCCTCGGAGCATGTCACCGGTGAATTTGACTGATTGGTCTGTGGATTCTATTTGGGTGTGTGCAAATATATTGGCTTTGTTTGCATTATCATCTGTAGTAAATGCATTAGCTACTTGAGTAACATCTGCATTCTGAGCATTTATAGTTAGCTTTTCTACTGTAATGCCTTCACCTTTGAATTGGACTGTTTTTATTTGCTGGCCACCACCATTGCTTTGATTCTCTACTTTCCAGTCTAGGATTTTGATACTGCCGCCGTTAGAGGAATTGCTATTGGTGATTACGGTGTTATTGCTTACTTTGCCTTTGTTGTCTAGTGCTAATTCACTCTTGCCATTGTTGGTGATATCACCTTGGAGGATTCCATCTTTGTCATTCTTGAAACCACCTTGGATTCTGCCATTAGTACCTACTATAATCGCTTCCTCCCCCTCTTTTGAACCTAATTGGCCTTGGTTAAGAATCCCAGCTTGCTTACCTTGTACAAGACCATCTACTTTGATTTGGCCTATGGTCATAGATGTTGGTTTGATGCCTTTGAAACTTTGTGTATCATTATGATCTTTGTCTATTTTGATATTAATCCCTACGCCAGTTTCTCCAATGATAGTCCCTGTGTTTTCTATAATGTCTATAGAACTTTTTCCATCACCATGACACTGTTCGATAGTACAACCAAAAAATACTGTTACACCATTATTATGACCTTGTATCACTCCAGAATTTTGCAGTGTCATGATACTACTGATGGCATTTTCCCCAACATCACTATTATTATCTAGTTCAATAGCAGATTTTTGACTCATAAGGGTTCCACTATTTTTGAGAAGCGTTATAGTGTTTTTATTGTTTTCACCTTTAATCGGCCCAACATGCACAGCAGCATTTCTTGCTTTGATAAGCCCTGTGTTTTCTAGGGTCTTGATACTGATTTCCCCAGGATCAATAAAATCTTGAAGTTCTATACCAGAACTATCCCAATTGCCTTCCTCTGCCAATATCGTGCCATTATTGATAAGAGTTTCAATATTTGCATTACTCGATAATCCAAGACCTTTTGTAAAGTCAGAATTACTCTTTCTTTTTGTGATTAATCCTTTGTTGATGAAAGTTTTTATTGTGGAATTTTTCATATCCATTGCATTGTGTCCATTTGAATGAATCGTGCCATCGTTAGTGAAATTCTCAATAGTAGTGTTGTAGAGAACAATGGTTCTTTTGTCAGATTCTATAAGTCCGGAATTTGAAAAATTGGTTATGGAATATGTGCTTTGTTTGTTGTTGTCTTTATTGAATCTGATAGCGCTATTTTCGTTACTGTTGTCACCTTTTTTAGTGTTTTTAATCGTTCCGATGTTTGTGAAGTTTGTGATTGTTTTGTTGCCTTGTCCTGTGATAAAAACTGTTGATTGTCCCTCTGAGGTGAGTGTGCCTTGGTTTGTGATGGTTGGAATCGTGTAGTTTTGGTTTTGGCTGTCTTTGCCTATAACTATAAGACCATTGTTACCTTTTATAGAAGTCCCATTTTCTATGAGTAGTGAGCTTAGAGTGTTGTTATTGGGGGGATTACTTGTTTCTATTCTACCGCTTAGATTATTTTTACTACCGCCATTATTTGCGATGATGGTAGTGATGCCTGGATCGCTCCCATGTTTAGTATTACTCACAGAGAGATTACCGCCATCAACTGCAACCTGCCAACTAGGATTATTGTGTTCTCCTGCTGCGCTTGAAGCGCATACGCCTAAAAGCAGTGCTGTGATAGCTGAGATTCTGTTTATGGGGGCTTTTGTGTTCATGTTTTTTCCTTGAGGTTGTTCATGTTTTTTTTGGTCGTTCATGTTTCCACTGTCCTATAGAAATAGGACACTGATTTATAACACTAATGGATGGAAAATATATCTACAAGTAAATATATAAAAAATTATATTTGTGTAGAAAATAAACACTGGCTTGCCAGTGTGCAAGCGTGCTATTAGCGCATTTGAGTAGAATTACAACTATTTTTCATAGTCAAGGAGTTTTAACAATGCGATTTTTTCTCATGTGTCTTGTCTTTGGTCTCTTGGTTTATGCTCATGACTTACGGAGTGCATGGGCTGTAAATGCGGGGATTTTACACCCACATTTTTATTCACCTAATCAGATGTATGCGCAAGTGCTTGTGTATGAGGGGTTGGTACGATTTGGCAAAGATGGTGTGATAGAGCCAAGCATAGCTTCTTCGTGGGAAGTCTCTGATGATGGTAAAGTCTATACTTTCACTTTGCCAAAAGGTATGAAATTTTCTGATGGTAGCGAGCTTGATGCTAAGGCTGTGGAGCAGAACTTTTCTATGATTATGGAAAACAAAAAGCATCATTGGTGGCTAGGGCTTGTGCAGGTTATAGAATCATTTGAAGCTGTGGATTCACAACACTTCGTGCTGCGGCTAAAGTCCCCATATTTTGCTACTTTGAAAGAATTGAGTTTGCCTCGACCTTTCAGGATTTTGGCCCCTTCTGGATTTGGTGATTACATGAGTATAAGTCCTATAGGTTCAGGGCCATGGAAGCTCGAAAAATCTGTGCTTGGGGTGCATGATATTTTTATACCAAATCCTTACTACAGGGGCAAAAAGCCGGAGTTTGAGAGGTTTATTGTCAAGGTGATACCAGATCCTCATGCGCGCCTCTTGGCTTTGGAATCTGGGGCTATTGATATTCTGATTGGGCGTGAGATGCTGAGTGTGGAGAATTTCGTGCGACTATCCAAAAATCCCAAGTTCCGCACACAAATATCAAGACCACAAGGCACAAACTTGCTTGTACTCAATTCTGCTTCAATCAATTCAAATATGCGTAAGGCAATCGCACTTGCTTTCAATAAAGAAATGGTTCTTAAGAATATCTTGCTCAATGTCGAGCCACAAGCTGATACACTCTTTAGCAAAGAGGTAGCAGCCTTTAGTGCAAACCTAAAGCCCTTAGGCTTTGTACCACAAGAAGCACACAATCTCATCGAGCAAGAAACCCAGAGGGTCTTCACCCTTACCTATCTTGGTTCAAATCCCACACAAAAGGCAATCGCTGAGGCACTGCAAGGTGATCTAGCAAAAGTCGGTATCACTCTAGAACTGAAGGCAAAAGAGCAGACTAGCTTCTACCAAGCGCAGAAAAATGGGGACTTTGACATTATCTTTAATGAGACTTGGGGCGATCCTTTTGATCCCCATGCGTTTTTGGGCTCCATGCTCGCGCCAAGCCATGCGGACTATGCAGCACAAAGCTTGCTAGAGAATAAGCAAGAAATTGATTTAGCGATAAGAGAGATTCTTCACAGCAATGATGAGGAGGTCTTGGCGAGCAAATATGCTTTTGTCTTGCAGGCATTACATGATAGTGGTGTATATTTGCCTATCAGTAGAATGCCTGTATTTGCAGTCTTTTACGATGAAAGATTACAAAACTTTTCTTTTGGGGAAATGAGAAGCGAGTTTATGTTCCACCTTTTGCAACCTAAAATGGATTCTCTAAGGTAGAAAATGGCACGTTACATCCTTGCAAGAATCTTATGGCTGCTTCCACTTAGCGTGATAGTCAGTATTATTGTATTTGCCTTGTTGCGATTTAGTCCGGTTGATGCGGCTTTGGCATATTTGGTGCAGTCTCAGATCCCACCTACAGAGATGGCACTGCAGAGTGCAAGAGAGGAGCTGGGGCTAGATAAGCCATTTTTCACACAATATTTTTTGTGGCTTAAAAATGCCTTGCACTTTGATTTTGGTGTGTCTTTTGTCACCAAAAGACCAGTTTTAGACGATCTGCTTTACTACTTGCCTACGACTTTGTATCTTACTTTTACTTCCATGCTTCTTGTGGTGGGAGTAAGCATTCCTCTTGGCATGCTTAGCGCGATATATAAAAACAGTGTGTTTGATAGATGTGTGCGGTTTTTGTGTTTCATTGGGGTTTGTGCGCCCAGCTTCTGGGTTGGATTCTTGTTGATTTATATATTTTCAGTCAAGCTTGGTTGGTTCAATCCATATGAGCAAAGCAGCTATTTTCTACCTGTTTTGACACTTTCTTTTATGTCATTGTGTATCAACATCCGTATCATGCGCTCATCTGTCTTAGAGCATAAACTCTCTTCTAGTCTTTTTTATACAAAATTGCGCCACAAAGAATCATACAAATGGCATTTACTCAAAAACTCTCTGCTACCTGTGCTTACCTCTTTTGGTATGCACTTTGGGGAGCTACTTGGTGGCGCTGTGGTGGTGGAAATGCTTTTCAGTCTACCTGGCATTGGACGCTATACACTTAGTGCTATTACTAATCACGACTATCCTGTAATGCAGTGTTTTATGCTCTTGATGTGTGGGATTTTTGTGCTTTTAAGCCTTTTGGTAGATATTTGCTACTGCATGCTTAACCCTAAGATAACTTATATCAAGGAAGGATAAGGTGAAAAGAATCTTTGGGAGATTACAGATTCCTTGCTTTCATAACTATGCCTATGTGATCTTTGGTATGTTGTTTGCACTTACTTTACTTGTGTTTTGTGCGCCATTGCTGCCACTTGATCCTCTAAGTACAGATTTGTCAAAGAAATTTGCCGCTCCTAGTTTAGAGCATTGGCTTGGGTGTGATCATTTGGGCAGAGATGTTTTATCAAGGCTTATCTTTGGTGCGCACACTTCACTTGTTAGCCTGCTCATTATTAGTTCTTGTATTGCTGTATTCTCTTTTGTCGTGGGCATTGTTGCGGGGTTTAAAGGCGGCATATTTGATAGTGTCTTGATGAGAATCTGCGATGTGTTTTTTGTCTTTCCCACGTTTATTCTTGCGCTATTTTTCATAGGGATTTTAGGGGTTGGGATAGAAAATGTGATTCTCTCTATTGTACTAACGCATTGGGCGTGGTATGCACGGGTTGTACGTAGTATTGTGCTAGAGATGCGCACAAAAGGCTTTGTGCAAGCAGCTAGAGCGCAGGGATTTGGTGATTTTTATATTATGCGTGTGCATATTTTTCCGGCAGTTTTTGCGCAGATGATAATTCTCTTGACACTTGATTTGGGGCATATGCTTTTGCATATAGCGGCACTTTCTTTCTTGGGGCTTGGGGTACAAGCACCAACGCCTGAATGGGGGATTATGATAGCTGATAGTGCACCCTACATTATGGAGTATCCGGAACTCATGCTTCTGCCCGGAGTATGTATCTTTCTTACTGTGGCGTTATTTAATACTGCCGGTGAGATTGTGCGCGACTGGCTTGATCCAGAAGAAAATCTCAAGAGAAGTGAATTTTATGTCTAAGCTTATTTGTATGCAAAATTTCAGGCTTTTTAGCCAAAAGCGCGTGTATTTGGAGAGTATCAACCTCTGCATTGAGAAATCACAAAATTTCGTTTTGCTTGGTAATAGTGGTGCTGGCAAAAGCCTGCTTTTACGATCGATAGTTGGCGAGATACCTGAATATTTTTCTACTTCTGGGGATATAAGATGGTGTGGGAGTAAAAATTATGGTGTGATACTCCAAAATCCTGCCATATGCTTTGATGAGGTGTTTTGTATTCGAAGCCATTTCAGAGAATCTGCAAAGACTAAACGTCTTGAATCAAGCGATAGAGAGTTTATAGAGTTGCTTGCTTTGGTAGGTTTAGATTCTCAAGTGCTAGATTTGTATCCGTTTGAATTAAGCGGTGGAATGCTCCAACGTGTGATGATAGCCATTGCTCTTTTGGGAAAAAGTGAAATTATCTTTGCTGATGAGCTTACAAGTGATTTGGATAGGGGCGATGAAATCATAGAGCTGCTTTTGGAGCTACAGACAAAGAGAGACTTTGGATTGTTTTTTATCACGCATGATTTGCATCTTGCGCGCAAAGTGGTGGATTGTGGTAGGAGTAGCGAGGTGGCGATAATGCAGAATGGATGCATAATAGAGAGGGGTAAAGATATTTTGGATACTCCTATCCATAGCTTTAGTAAATCTCTTGTACAAGCGCATAAAAATCTGGAATCTTTAAGAGCACCACAGAGTAAGACACATCAAGTACTACTCCAAGGAGATAATCTGTATAAAAGCTACTCTCATGGTATCTTTAGACGTAAAAATATTGAAGTTTTGCAGCCATTTAATATAGAGCTTTACCACAAGGAAAATTTAGGGATTTTAGGGGCTAATGGCGCAGGAAAAAGTACTTTAGCAAAGCTTTTACTAGGTATTGGTCTAGCAAAAGAAAGCAGGCTTTACTGCGATGGGGTTTCTCACTCCCAAGATTCTTATGCGTATAGGGCTAAAATGAGCATAGTTTTCCAGAATCCAAAAGCTACTCTTAATCCGCGCTTTAGTGCTGAGGAAAGCATCTTAGAGCCATTACATAAGATTCCAAAAGCCAAGAGAGCACAGTATCTTCAGAAAATCAAAGACTTGCTTCCACTACCAAACATCTCGTATAAAAGCCAATTTTATAGTGGCGGAGAGGCTAGCCGTATAGCATTAGCACGTGCGCTTATTACAAATCCTAAGATTCTGATTTTAGACGAGGTATTTAGCAATCTTGATATGGTACTGGTAAGTGAGATTTTAGAGCTACTTATAAAGCTACAAAAAATCTTAGACATTACTTATGTAGTGATTTCTCATAATCAATTTGTTTTGCAGGCATTATGCAGACAAGCGCTTGTAATAGAAAATGCACAGGTGCGCAAAAAGCCCGTATAATCGCAAAAATCGTGTATAATGCCCACTCTTAGTGATATGGATTCTCAGGAGTTTGCATGCTGGTTACCCCCCGAACATTAAGCGGTTTTAAAGACAGATTGCCGCAAGAGAGTATGGCAAAAAATATGCTTCTTAATCGTGTGAGCGAGGTGTTTTTGAAGTTTGGTTTTGTACCTATTGAGACGCCGCATATTGAGCATGCAGATATACTAGTCAAACAAGGGAGTGAGGAGATACAAAAGGAGCTCTATCGCTTTAATGACAGAGGCGGGCGTGATGTTGCGCTGCGCTTTGATCTCACCGTGCCTTTAGCGCGTTTTATTACACAATACCAAAACGAACTTGAGCTACCCTTTAAACGCTATGCTATTGGCAATGTCTTTCGTGGAGAACGAGCACAAAAAGGCAGATACAGAGAATTCACGCAATGTGATTTTGACTTCATAGGTTCAGAATCGCTCTCTTGCGATGCAGAGATTTTGCAAGTGATTTATGCATCACTTATCAATCTGGGCATGAGTGAATTTAGTATTTGGCTCAATCATAGGAAGATACTAAATGGGATTTGCAAGCATTTTGGCATAACTGACAAAAGCTCTGTTGATGCTGTTTTACGGGTTATCGATAAGCTTGATAAAATCGAGCTTGGTGGGGTGATTAGCGAGCTTAATATAGAGCTTGGGATCTCTACGCAAAAAGCACAAGAGATATTGGAATACACATCAATCAAACAAAATGGTGCAGGAAAGGAATTTTTCAAAAGCATAGAATCCATGAAAGAATGGAATAAAGAACTCAAAGAGGGGATTGAAGAGCTTGAGGAGCTTTATGAGATTCTCTTGCCTTTACAAATGGATAAGGATTGTTATCGCGTGAATTTTTCTATTGCAAGGGGACTGGGATATTACACCGGGATAGTCTATGAAACCGTGCTTCATAGACTACCAAGCATTGGGAGTGTGTGCTCTGGAGGGCGCTATGATAACCTCACCAGGACTTTTTCTAAACAGAGGTTAAGTGGTGTTGGGGCTTCTATAGGTGTGGACAGACTGCTTGCAGCAATGAAAGAATTAAGGCTTATCGGGGGCAAATCAACTTCCGCGCGTGCGCTTATTATTTCAATGGATAAAGCATATCTAGGGTATGTGCATTCATTGGCTGAGTCTTTTAGGCGCTCTGGAATAGCTATCGAGGTGTATCCTGATATTGTCAAGCTCAAAAAACCATTTAGCTATGCGAATGTATTGGGACATGAGTTTGTCCTGGTCGTGGGCGAGAGTGAATTTAAAGCCAAAAGCGTAACGCTTAAAAATATGACAAGTGGTATGCAGATGGAGGATATTACTTTTCTTAAAGCATTGGAATTGCTCAAAGAGGATTGATCTCAATCAAAATAGGAGGATTGTATGGAGCAAAATAGGCAAACTACAAATGACACAAAGACGTTCTCTGCTTGTAGTGAATGGAATCTCAAATCTCTGTTTTCTTCACATAAGCAGGCTGTTTCCTCTTGTACAAAGATTTTCAATGCAAGCAAGCGTTTTAATAAATCCTTTCAAGGCAGACTTTCTAGTATCCCGCCAAATGAGTTTTTGAGTATCTTTGAAGAATATGAGAGCTTGTGCGAGCAGATTGGTAGAGTGCTTACTTATGGATTCTTGCTTTTTGCGCAAGATACTAAAAAAGGTGCTGTTTATGCAGAGCTTGAGCAGAAAGCGCAGAGAGCACAAAATGAGCTTTTGTTTTTTGAAATTGAGCTTTGTGCATTGGATACAAAACAGCGACAAGCAATAGCAGCTTGTGCGCAAAAATATGCGTTTTATCTCAAAAAACTTGGTATGCAGGAGAAGCATTTGCTCAGTCTAAAAGAAGAGCAGATTCTCTTAAAAACTTCTGCAATTTCCACTGACGCATTTTCTCGGCTTTTTGATGAGCATTTAGCACAAATGCGATTCAAGGTGGATGAGGAGCTCCTCAACGAAGAGGAGATACTCTCAAAGCTACATCACGTTAATCGCAAGCTAAGAAAGAAAGCACAAAAAAGTTTCACAAAAGGGTTGGCAAAATCAAGACATTTGCTTGGATTTATCCTCAATGTCGTACGCAAAGATGTGGCATTAAAAAAAGAGTTGCGCGGATATGCAAAAAGTGAGAGTTTTCGACATCTCTCCAACTGTATTTCACAAAAAAGCGTGGATAAGCTTGTGGAACTAGTCAATGCAAATTTTGCTATGGTGCAGAGATATTACAAAATAAAATCACATCTCTTAGGCATAAAAGATCTGAAAGACTATGATAGATATGCACCGCTAGAGTTTCAAGAAGATTCTAAGAAAGGATCAAAAACTACGCACAATCTTGAGTACAGCAAAGCTCTCTCATTAGTACTCAGCTCTTTTGATGAGTTTAGTCCTGTGTTTGGAAAAATAGCAAGAGAGGCTATTAAGAACGGATGGGTGGATTCGCACCCTAGAGAAAATAAGCGCGGTGGTGCATTCAGCCATGGGAGTGTGCCAAGCGCGCATCCTTATGTGCTTTTAAATCATACCGATTCAAGACGCGATGCCTTTACCATTGCCCATGAGTTTGGGCATATGATACACCAAGAGCTTAGTAAGAAAGTGGGTTATCTTAACATGGATACGCCGCTTACTACAGCAGAGACAGCCTCAGTATTTGCAGAAATGCTGCTTTTTGATTCTCTAAAAAACAGTCTCCCAAAAGATGAGCTTTTATCTCTGTATGTAGGAAAATTGGAGGATATTTTTTCTACTCTTTTTCGACAGATTGTGATGACAAATTTTGAGCGAGAGATTCATAACAGAAGTGGCGAGCTTAGCGTAGATGAGCTTGATAGAATCTGGCTTACAGAAAACAAAAAGATGTTTGGAGATTCTCTAAAACTTACAAAAAATTATGCTTCGTGGTGGTGTTATATCCCACATTTTATACATTCTCCTTTTTATTGTTATGCGTATGCATATGGGCAGCTCTTAGTGCTTTCACTTTTTGGACTTTATAAAAAGTCACCAGATACTCAAACACGACAGAAATTCATTGCAACCTATCTTGATTTTCTTTCATTAGGTGGGAGTCAAAGTCCTAGAAAATTGGTTAAAAAGTTTGGATTTGATATCGAAGATTCTACATTCTGGACACTTGGTATGGATGAAGTCAAGAGATTACTAAAGGAATTTGAGGATTTATTATGATTCTGAAAAATCCTAGGTTGAAAAAGCTGCTTATCAAGCACCTCAAGGATATTCTTGGTTTCCTTGTAAGTGAGGGCATTTCTTTTAGCATCTTATGCGATATTTCAAAAACGCATTTCCAACCATCACTGCCTGAGAATATTGCAAAGGATATTGAGGATTTGACATTATTTGTGCTTGCGGGTTATACATTTGAGAGTATTGCATTTGAAAGTTTTGGCATGAGTTTTGAAGCAGGGTTTGGGGTGCAAAACTTTGGCAGCTTGGTGAGTATAGAATATGATGGGATTGTACAGATTCTCTTGCAAGATTCTCACCTACTGCAAGAGATTTCACTTTTTGTCAATATCACAAATCCCAAGCTTTACGACAAGCTAGAAGATACCAAGGAGGAATCAGAGGGTTTAGAGCATTCCTTTTTGGCGCTTACTTCCAATCCAGATAATTTCCATTTGCTCAATAAAAAACAATGAATGGAATATATTTTTTACAAATCAAGGCAATTGGCAGTGTTTTCCTAAGCCAAACGCACAAGAAGCAAATGCTATGAAGTCGTTTCTGAAGTTTTTTATCTCAGCACTTGTTGGTGGGCTGTGGTTTCATTTTGGTGGGAATGATCCATCAATGGCACTTGTGCTATTTATCATCGTGCTTGGCATAATGTTTATGAAACCAATCCAATACCAAGATCCTAATAGGCGCGAGGAATATATGCAAAAAATACGAGATAGCAGGGAACTCAAACTTTCGCTTGAAAAAGAACGCTTGGAGGAAAAAAAACGTATCAAAAAAATAAAACGCGAACAGGAAATAAAATCAAAAAAAGATTTTGAAAACAAAATGAAAAAGCGCGTCAAGAGTCGTTAGCAAGTATGCAAGTTTTTAGTAGTAATACTTGCGCTAATGGCTTTTTTGAATCTAAGGGTTCAAAGTTTTTGGGCTTTTTGACTACAGATTCCCAAATGAAAGATTTGATGCACTCTCTTAGAGTAAAGCACCAAAAGGCTAGGCATTTTGTGAGTGCTAGCAGAATCCTGAATGAACATTCGCAAATCATAGAGAGCTTTAGTGATGATGGTGAGCCAAGAGGAAGTGCTGGTATGCCTTGTCTGAAAGTTTTGCGGGGTGAAAATCTTGTAGGTTGTGGCTGCATTGTCGTGCGGTACTTTGGTGGCACGATTTTGGGTGTTGGTGGATTGGTACGTGCTTATACCCAAAGTGTACAAGATTGTATCTTGCATGCCAGAGAGCAGCATTTTATTACGCCTTTTGTTCCCAAGGCTACATTAGAGATTACAATTCCATACTCCCAGCTCTCAAGACTCGAATATGAAGCAAAGAAACTCAACCTTTCGTTGCATAAAAATGCATTTTTGGAATCTAGCGTGCAAATCACGCTGTGTGGTGCTTGCAATCTCATAGAGGCCTTCAAAAATAAGCTATAATGCGTGCTTTAGGAGAAGGAGAGTGGTTTATGGAGTTTTTTTCCCACTATTATTTAGGTATCAAATGTGTGCATATTGTTGCGATTGTTTGTTGGATGGCTATGCTTTTTTATCTCCCAAGACTTTTTGTCTATCATGCAGAAAATTCTTATAACAGCGAGTTTGTGAGAGTTGTCAAACTGCAAGAAAAGAGGCTTTATATTTATATAGGTTTGCCTGCACTTGTTTTGACGATTCTCAGTGGTGCAGCACTTATACTTGCAGATCCTCAGGTATTTGCTGGTGGTTGGCTGCACGCAAAACTTCTGCTTGTTATATTGCTTGTGGCATACCACTTTAGCTGTGGGGTATTTATAAGAACTCTAGGCAATAGAAGCTGTAATAAAAGTGGAAAGTTTTTTAGAATCTACAATGAAATCCCCACACTTTTTTTGATTCTTATCGTGATACTTGCTGTTTTGAAGCCGTTTTGAAGGATTTGACTTTATGGCAAAACTTTGGGGTGGGCGCTTTGAACAAGAATCAAGCAAGCTCTTAGAGGATTTTAATGCCTCTATTGGATTTGATTGGCAGATGTGGCGTGAGGATATACAAGGCTCTATTGCACATGCCAGGATGTTGCATAAGATTGGAATATTAAGTGAGAGTGAGCTTGATTCTATTATCACTGGTTTAGGACAAATAGCTAGAGAGATTGAGAGTGGGAATTTTGTGCTAAAAAACAGCGATGAAGATATCCATATGGCAATAGAATCTGCTCTTAGCGCTCTTATCGGTGATGCTGGCAAGAAACTACACACTGCTCGTAGCCGAAACGATCAAGTAGCACTTGACTTTAAGCTTTTTATCCTCAGGGCAAATAAGACCTTGCGACTAAAACTTCTCTCTCTTATGCAAACTCTGCTTCACTTAAGCGAGAGTCATACTCAGACGCTTATGCCAGGTATGACGCATTTACAACATGCCCAGCCTGTAAGTCTTGGATTCCATCTGGTTGCATGGTGCTGTAATTTTATGCGTGATATCTTGCGTTTGGAATCAAGCTTTAAGCGTAATAATTTCTCGCCGCTTGGCAGTGGTGCGATTGCTGGGACACCTTATAACAATGACAGGGGGTTTGTAGCCAGAGAGCTTGGATTTTATGCACCAAGTCTTAATGCCATGGATTCTGTGAGTGAGCGGGACTTCGCACTTGATATGCTCTATGATATTGCTATGCTTATGATGCATATCTCACGCATTAGCGAAGAGCTGATTTTATGGAGCAGTACGGAATTTGGATTTGTTACTCTAAGTGATGCATATTCTACAGGCAGCTCTATCATGCCCCAAAAGAAAAATCCCGATGTACCTGAGCTTTTACGCGGGAAATCTGGACGGGCTTTTGGGAATCTCCAAAGTTTGCTTGTAGTGATGAAAGGCCTACCGCTAGCTTACAACAAAGACACGCAAGAGGATAAAGAAGCGGTCTTTGACAGTATAAAGACTGCCAATATAAGTATCGAGATTTTAGAGCAGTGCTTGGCCACACTTACATTTCATACACAAAATATGCTGAAGATGGCTGAAAGTGGGCATCTCAGCGCGACAGACCTAGCAGACTTTTTGGTCAGGGATTGCAATATACCCTTTAGAGATGCTCACCATATCACAGGCAGAGTTGTAGCATATGCGCAAAAGCTGGGCAAAGATATAAGCGAACTCACACAAGAGGAACTCAAAAGCATAGATTCTCAAATAGCAGATGGTGCGATAAAGGTTTTAGATCTTTATGCAAGTATGCAAGCTCGAAATTCCTTAGGAGGCACTGCTAGCTCACAGGTGACAAGACAAATACAAGAACTCAAAGATTTTGTAGTAACAGCCAAAAGAGACTTAGAACAATGAGCACAAAAGACAAGCAACAGCAAATTATTAGCATGTTTGATTCCATTGCAAAGACTTATGATGTGACAAACCACGCGCTCAGTCTTGGTATTGACACCAGATGGCGCAAAGAAGCCTGCAAGAAGACATTGGATTTGCTCTCTAAAAACTCTAATCTTAGGCTTTTGGATGTTGCCTGTGGAAGTGGTGATATGATAAAGCATTGGATAGACACTCTAAATGAGAGCAATGCGCAGGATTACAGAATCTATGGACTTGAACCATCAGTGAATATGCTTGAGATTGCGCGCAAAAAGCTAGAGGGGTATGGGTGTGTTGGATTTAGCAAGAGTGAAGCAAAGATTCTGCCTTATGGAAATGAGAGTATGGATATTGTCTCTATCGCCTATGGGTTGCGCAATATATTGGAGTATGAGCTTGCATTGGATGAGTTTGCAAGAGTGTTGAAAAAAGGTGGAGTGCTTGTTGTGCTGGAGTTTTTAAAAACTGACAACACGAGTATGCTAGGCAAATTTATGGGGTTTTATACACGCAAGATTTTACCTCTAGTAGGTGGGCTTATCTCTGGCAATTTTCGGGCTTACAAATACTTGCCAGATTCTATTGAAAGCTTTATTACCTTAGAGCGTTTTCAAGATTTATCACAAGCAAGAGGTATCCAAAAGAGTGTGGCTAAATCTTATAGTGGGATTTGCACTTTATATATCGGTGTGAAATCTTAGTAAGGAGAATCTATGCGAGTGGATATGCACAACCACACCCCTTTATGTAATCATGCCACAGGCCAGCCACGAGAATACCTACAAAAGGCTTATGAGCTAGGCATTGACATTTATGGATTTACCTGCCATGCACCTATGGGGTTTGACAGGGCGTTTCGTATGAATCTCAAGCAGGTGGACTCTTATATAGCTATGCTAGAGGCTTTGCGCGAGGAATTTCGTGAGAAAATCGATCTACGCATAGGTTTGGAGGTCGATTTCATCAAGGGAAGAGAGGATTTAATAGAATCTTCGGTGCTAAGTGCAAAGTGCGATTATCTGATTGGCTCGGTGCATTTTCTAGGTAGCTTTGGCTTTGATAATCCAGAGTTTTTGGGACACTACCAAGGATATGACCAGGTAGAGTTATGGGAGGAGTATTTGGATTCTATTGAACTGTGTGCAAAAAGCGGATATTTTCAAGTGATTGGGCATTTTGATTTATTAAAGATTTTCAACAATCCTCCTCCTCAAACACTCAGACCAAAGATTACTCAGACCCTAGAGACGATCAAACAAAGTGGTTGTATTATGGAAATAAATGCCTCAGGATTACGCAAACCTTGTCTTGAGCAGTATCCTTCAAGAGAAATACTAGAACTTGCCTTTAGTATAGGTGTACCAATCACTTTTAGCTCCGATGCACACGCTATAAATCATGTGGGGTTTGGCTATGAGACATGCAAGAATCTCGCTCTAGATATTGGCTATAAGAGCATATGGGTTCATAAAAACAAACAAGTGCAAGAATTTGAAATATAAACTGCTATATATCTTTTTTGTGAGCTTTGCTCTTGGCTTTGAGGTCCTGGAGTTTAGCCAATACCAAAAAGAGAGCATAAAGCCTACACTCTATCTTGTAAGCGAGAAGTATGATGGTGTGCGTGGGGTATGGGATGGGAAAACTCTCCGTACCAAAAGGGGTAATATCATTGCGGCTCCGGCATGCTGGATTGAAAAGCTTCCACCTTTTGCATTAGATGGTGAATTATGGATGGGCTACAAAGGGTTTGAATCTGTGCAGGCTTTAAGCACGCGCAAGGATTCCGTGTGTGATGATTGGCAAAAAGTGAGATACAAAGTATTTGATGCACCAACTTGTGCTTTGGAATCTTCTTATAAGAATGGATTTGGTGACCAATCGGGATTTTGTACTCTCTTTGCACGCTTAGATAAAGTAAGAGAGTTTCTACAAACCAAGCAAGAGAGTGTAATTGATCTCATTCCGCAAAGTGCGCTTGATTTTAGCGATAACAAATCCTTTGACACATTGGATTTCCTCTTGCAAGAGGTTCTAAAAAAAGGCGGCGAGGGCTTGATACTACGGATAGATGATAAAGCTTATACTCCAGGGCGCGCAAAAGATGAGCTAAAACTCAAAGCCTATGCTGATAGCGAATGCAAAGTCATTGGCTACACAGAAGGTAAAGGCAGGTTAGAAGGAAAAACAGGTGCGCTCATTTGCGAGCAAGAGATACAAGAGGGGAGTGATTTTTCTTATGATTTTAGCCTATGTGCAAAGCCTTGCGTGATACACTTTAAGATAGGCAGTGGTTTGAGTGATGAGCTAAGAGAGAATCCGCCAGAGATTGGGAGTGTTATCACCTACCGCTACAATGGCTTCAGTAAGAATGGCTTGCCAAAGTTTGCACGCTTTTTGCGTATGTATGCACAATAGCTTAAGCTTGCCTTATTAGTGGCCTGCTGCTTCGCTAATGCCCACTCCACTTTGTGCTCGAAAATCTTGTGCTTTAAATCCTGCTCTATCAATCTCTGCGCGTGGAGAATTATCAAGCTTTGAAATCACATAAATAAGAATGAATGTTAGTGGCATAGAGAATAATGCTGGATGGTTGTAAGGGAAAATCGCCTCTGCAAAACCAAAGCTTTTCACCCAAATACTAGGACTAAGCAATACCATAGTAACCACAGCTATAAGCCCAATAAGCCCTCCCCAAAACGCACCTTTAGTCGTCAAATTTTTCCAATAAATACTAAGCAAAAGGATGGGAAAATTTACGCTTGCAGCGATCGCAAAAGCCAATCCTACAGTGAAAGCAACATTTTGATTTTCAAAGATAATGCCCAAAACAATCGCCAAAAGCCCAATACCAATAGTTGCTATCTTGGTAACGCGCATCTCAAGCTTGGGATCGCACACGCCGTTTTTACAAACATTCACAAATAAATCATGACTAATAGCGCCAGCCCCAGAGATTGCCAATCCTGCTACCACAGCTAAGATTGTCGCAAAAGCCACTGCTGAAATAAATCCTAGAAAATAATCCCCGCCAATAGCCTGAGCGAGAGTAATAGCAACCATATTAGAGATTCCATTAAAGCTGCCATCTTCTTTTGTAAATTCAGGATTCCCAAGCAAGAGGGCGATAGCACCAAAACCTATGATAAAAGTGAGGATATAGAAATATCCGATAAAGCCAGTAGCAAAAAACACAGATTTTCTGGCTTCTTTTGCATCTCTCACTGTGAAAAACCTCATCAAAATATGTGGCAATCCAGCTGTTCCAAACATCAACGCCAGACCCAATGAAAGAGCTGAGATTGTATCGGGCAAGAAAACACCGGGTTTCATAATGGCCTCACCTTTTGGGTGGTTATTGATAGCTTGGGAGAAGTAATAGCTCATATCAAAACCTGTCTTATAGAGAATCATAAATGCCATAAAACTTGCTCCACTAAGCAATAAAACCGCTTTGATAATCTGCACCCAAGTAGTTGCGTGCATACCACCAAAAACCACATAACATATCATTAAGATTCCCACAAGCACGACAGCTACAGTATATGGAAGTCCAAAAAGAAGCTGGATAAGCTGACCTGCGCCTACCATCTGCGACATGAGATAAAACACGATCACACTCAAAGCAGAAACAGCTGAGATAATACGGATAGGCTTAGCATCCAAACGATATGCAGTAATATCAGCAAAAGTGAATTTACCCAGATTGCGAAACTTCTCTGCTATAAGAAACAAAATAATAGGCCAGCCAACCAAAAAGCCTACAGAGTAGATAAGTCCATCAAAGCCATTAGTAAATACAAGCGCGGTAATCCCAAGAAAGCTCGCAGCACTCATATAATCACCAGCGATTGCCGTGCCATTTTGCAATCCTGTGATATTACCCCCAGCGGTATAAAATCCGCTTGCGCTCTTACTCTTTTTATTAGAATAATAAGTGATACAAAGTGTTGCACCTACAAAGAGTAGAAACATACTTACAGCAATAGGATTAAACTGTGATGGCAAAACATCACCTATATCAAATCCAGCAGCAGCAACCCCACTAACTATAAAAAACAAACCAAGTAATATTCTCATGCCAACCTCCTATTTGCCATTTTTCAAATCTTCTAATGCACCGCTTCGTTCCAACTCCTCTAAAACATTGCTTTGCAACTTATCAAAATGCTGATTTGCAAAGAATGTATAAAGCCCTGTAGTTAGAATACACAGCATAATAAGAAAGATTCCAATGAGAATACCAAGAGTAATCGAACTAGGCCCCAAACGATACCCCAAGACTTCAGGAAACATTCCTACACTTATCACAAAAGCATAGTAACAGACCAAAATGACAACAGAAAGCCAAATAGCCACCTTATTTCTTAAAGAAACAAACTTCTGAAAGTTCTCAACAGATTGTGTGTATTCCGATGTATTCTTCATTCTAGCAACCCCTTCCCTACAATCAAAATTAACATAAAAGCTAGATAACCTAGCACAACTAACTTTAAGGATTTCTTAAGATAAGTGTCTGAGGTATATGAGAGTCAATTAGGGTTGTGTTACTTTGTAAGAAACTCTAAGTCCTAAGCCAATTTAGAACCTAGATGAGTGTAAGTAACACAGCTGCAAATTCTCTGTAATAAGATTTCTAAAAAATTGTGTAGATAAATGGAGCTACGGCACTGCCTTGCGCTAGTACAATGAATGCTCCTAAAAACAGCATGACCAAGATTAACGGAAAAAGCCAAAATTTCTTTCGCACTTTCAAAAATCTCCATAGCTCTCTTATCATATCCATTGTGTCTCCTTTAAAATTGCTCTTTCATCGAATGCAACGAATCTTGCTCTCTGTCTAAAAAATAGCTTTGCGCAGATTTATCAAACTTCTGATTCAAACAATCCCGTCCAAAGATTCTAAAAACAACTCCAATAGGACTAAAAACACAAAAGAAAAGTATAAATAAAATGACTCTAGATACACAAAATCCCATAGTCTCGCCAAAAATCAGCCACACACGATACACTGGTTCTATAGGCTTAGGATACGCCAACAAAACAACAGCTAAGAGACTAATGCTAATGCCCCATATTCTTATTTCTTGAGTATCCAATAAAGGAAATATTCCAACACAGGCAAATACACAAGCTAGAATACTTAAAAATATGCGTAAATCTTTTGTAGGAGTGTGTCTATGCAAAATATTTTTATTGTCTTTCATTGGTGTGTCTCCTTTGTCATCTTGTTTTTTATAAAGTCTGCAATGTAGTGCGCAAGAAGCTTGTTTGCTAATGCATTTGGGTGCGTATCCCAGCGAGAGATTCTGTATTTGAAGTTTTCAAAATCTCCTGCTTTCACACGCGATAGATCTTCTGCATAATCAGGAATAATCTCGCTTAAGACCATAAAGTCAAAATTTTCTCGGCTCAGAAACTCTTTTAGTGCATCATCATATTTGTCGAAAAATTCTGCATGCATATCATAATCCCACAACACGACCACAAGATCTGAGTTGTATCTCTTTGCTAATAGCTCTCTAGCTTGTTTGAGTATTGCAAAATAGAGTTCCAAATCGTTTGTGGTATTGAGTTTCAAATAATCAGGATTTGAAAGATATCCATTTTTATAAAAAATATTTCGTGCCAAAATATGTTGTGCCACATGTCCCTCTTTAAGAGTAAGTAGCTTATAGACTTTGGACTTTGCCAATTGGTTTTGCAGACGTTCTTTGAAGCTAAAACTGACAGATCTTGTAGTTTTTTTGGTCAGTATATTTATCTCTTTTGGAGTAAAAACACCCTGATAGAGTGGCTTATGATGGGAATCCAATATATATTTTGGTCCCCCAAATACACCAAATACACGATATATATGGTGTGGGATAGCAATATAAAAGCTCATGATTGATTTGCAAGTTTTTAAGACCGCAGAATCTCTCTCAGATTCTATACGCGCCAGCATAGTATGGGCTCCAGCGGCACCTATACCAAAATTGCTCACTTTGTATTGTGGAAGAAGCTTTGCTATTTGGCTAGGGAGGGTTTGCTCATCCTCTAGTCCATTTCCATAGGTAAAGGAGCCTCCATAAAAGCTTATACATTCAAGAGAATCTGTATTATTTGGTGTAGTCACCCGTAAGCCAAAAAAATCTGTATGGTATGTCACATCAGAGACAATTTCAGAATCCACCATAAAAGTTATATGCGACTTTGCATTTGGTCTCAAACTAAAACCTAAAACAGAATCAGGTTGTACCATACCATCGTCTCTGAGCATAAAACTGCATACAAACTCTGCCAATGCAAGACAAATAGGGATAATGCTTAAATAAGCAAAAGCAAGCTTTTTAAAGGAGTTTAAAGGGGTTTTTATGCTTACAAACACACTGAGAGCAAAAAGACATAGAAAAATAATGCCAAAAGGCACAATAGAGAAATCAAAACTAAGCATAACCTCAGTCTCAAGCTTCAAAAGCAGAGGACTTAAGACAAGCAGCACAAGAAAATAAAACAATGGTTTTTTTACAAAATGTTTCATAATTTCTCCTCTAATCAAGTTCATATTTGTCTTTTGTGCAGCGATAGAAATCCACATTCTCTTGTTTGTCTTTGTAGAGGATAAAGTCTTCTATTACTAGCACATCCATCTCACAGCCCATAAAACAACTAAAACTATCTTTTGGGCTACAGACGATAGGCTCGCCTCGGACATTGAAGCTTGTATTTATAAGCACTGGAGAACCAGTAAGCTTATAAAATGCTTGTAAAAGCTCGTAATAACGTGGATTACTCTCTTTATGGACACTCTGGATTCTCGCTGAATAATCCACATGAGTAACGCTAGGTATCTCACTTCGCGTGCAGTTAAGCTTGTCTATACCAAAGAGCATTTGTTCATCCTTAGTCATAGGTATGCGTTTAGACTTTGCCACTGGTGCTACAAGCAGCATATAAGGTGAGGCAATATCAAGCTCAAAATACTCACTCAGATGAGAATCTAGGACGCTTGGGGCAAATGGACGGAAGGATTCTCGGTATTTGATTTTGAGATTCATTTGTCTTTGCATTGTGGTGTTGCGAGCATCGCCAAGAATTGAGCGCGCTCCCAAGGCTCTTGGGCCAAATTCACATCTGCCCTGATGCCAGCCTACGACCTTGCCTTCACTCAAAGCCTTTGCAGTGCGCTCTAAAATTTCAGAAAACTCAAGCTTCTCATAAACAGCATTCAGAGAATCTAATACAGCCTTTACTTCATCATTACTGTAAGAAAGTCCTAGATATGAGCCTTTCATTGAATCTTGTTGGGAAGCTTGGGGAGTTTTTGTATAGCTTTCTTGTGTGTTGGAATGCCAATAATAAAACCCAAGAGCACAGCCTATAGCACTTCCAGCATCACCACTTGCCGGCTGAATCCAAATATTTTCTAACAATCCCTCAGATTTTAAGGCTTTATAAATCTTGCCATTGCCTACACAATTAAGTGCGACACCTCCGCTTAGAGCCAGATTCTTAGAATCTGTGAGTTGTAATGCAGTGCGAGACAAAGAGAGCATTACCTCCTCTGTAACAGCTTGTATAGATGCCGCTAAGTCCATATGTACTTGCTCTAGCTTGCCTTCTCTTTGGCGCTTTGCTTGGAATAATGTATCAAAGTGCTTGTTTGTCATCTTAAGTCCATAGGTATAAGAAAAATACTTCATATTAAGCCTGAAGCTACCATCTGGCCTTAAGTCAATGAGCTCTTGTTTGATAAGCTCTGTATACTTTGGCTCGCCATAAGGAGCTAGGCCCATCACCTTGTACTCGCCAGAATTCACCTTAAAACCTATGTAATCAGTAAAGGCAGAATACAAAAGCCCCAAAGAATGTGGAAAATGGAGTTCTTTTAAGAGAGTTATGGACTTATCTTGACCTTTAGCTATGCTTGTGGTGCTCCATTCGCCTACGCCATCGATTGTAAGTATGGCTGATTCTTTGAAGGGGCTAGGATAGAATGCCCCGCTTGCATGGCTAAAATGGTGCTCGCTGAAACGCAGTGAATCAAAAACCTTGGATTTAAAAGCTTTCATCTGCTGCTTGCTCTTTTGTGGGTAAAGCTCTTTGTAAAGTTGCAGCAGCTCGCGAGTAAGAGTCTCTTTTAAGAACAATTTTTCTTTGAGCCAAATAGGAATAGCACGAATAAAGCTGGAAAATCCCTTAGGAGCAATGGTAAGGTAGGTTTCTAGAAGTCGTTCAAATTTTAAGAAAGGTTTATCATAAAAAACGAAGTAATCAATACACTCAAGAGTAAATCCCCCCCCCCTCATTGTATTGAGAAGTCAAAAATGAAAGCATTGATTTGATTGCAAGTTTTGGGAATCTTTCATCGGCTTTCTTGCGTGAAATGCGCTCTTCTTGCAATGCAAAGATTATCTCATCATCCTTGAGCAAGCAAATCGCGCTATCGTGATAATAAGCAGAAATTCCTAGTATGTACATTAATATGCCTTAGTGTAGATGTCAGAAGGCGGAATTATACACAAAAGCGTTCTTATAATTTCTCTAATACGCCATGCTCTAATTTGTAAGCTCTATCACACATCTTTGCGACATTTATATCATGTGTAACAATCAATAGTCCGGAATCTGAATCTCTTATAAACCCAAGCAAACATTCCATCACATCATAAGCACTCTGAGAATCAAGATTGCCAGTAGGCTCATCAGCAAAAATAATCTTTGGCTTTTTTGTGAGGATTCTCACGATTGAAAGTCGCTGCTGCTGCCCACCACTAAGAGAACCTATATCCTGGTGCAAGGTATGGGCTATGCCAAATTTCTCTAAAAGCTCCATATCAATCCCATTCCCACTTAATATGCTTGCAATTTCTAGATTCTCTTTGACACTAAATCCACGAAACAAATAATGCGCTTGGAATATAATCCCTATCTTTTCTCTACGCAATGTAAGTAATATATGAGGTTTGAGCGAGTAAATATCAAGGCCAAATAGCATAACTTGACCGCTGGTAGGCTTGAGCATGGTTGAAAGATTATGCAAAAGGGTGCTTTTGCCACTTCCACTTACTCCCATAATCGCTATGCTTTGCTTTGATTCTAAAGTAAGCTCCAAATCTTTATAGAGTGTGTTCTCAAAGCAATGTGTGAGTGATTGTGCATGCAGTAGCATAGTATTTATTCTTTACTTAATTGGGCTTTTTGTTCTGTGTCTATAATCCACGCAAACACATCTACTATCGCTTTGCAGAGCTCTGGTGGGATCTGGGAATCCAATGGAAGCTCTAAAAGAGAATCCACCAAAAGCTCATTACTAAAAAGAGGCACTCCAAATTCCTGTGCCTTTTGTGCAATCTCTCTTGCTGTCTGCTCTCTCCCGCTAGTTAGAATCTTTGGTGAAGAGTTTGGCTTATACGCAAGAACGGCAGCCTTGGTGATGTGTTTTGTATCCATTACTAAATTTCACTTGAATAACCAAAAATCCCCATACAACTACTTTTGTGATGGACGGAAGGCGCTTGTATACTGTGGATTTGCCTCAATGTATCCCCCGCCTATAAGATCTATACAATAAGGCACAGCAGGGAAAATAGCATTCAAACATTCTCTTATGCTTTTTGGCTTACCTGGCAAATTGATAATAAGACTTTTGCCTCTAATGCCTGCACTCTGGCGCGATAAAATAGCTGTAGGAACATATTTGAGGCTTTCTTGACGCATAAGCTCGCCAAATCCTGGAAGTATTTTTTCACAAACTTCCTGCGTAACCTCTGGGATAATATCGCGATGAGTTGGCCCAGTGCCACCTGTTGTCACAATCAGATCGCAACCATCATCACTCATTTGTATCATCGCTTCTTTTAGTGGTATAAAGTCATCGCTTGAAATCTTATAGACAAACTCGCATGTATTCAAAATAAACTCGCTTAATACTTCTTGTATAGCCTTGCCAGAAATATCTTCATATTCACCTGAAAAAGCCCTATCTGATGACACCAAAATACCAATCTTAATTTTTTGCATTCACAACTCCTTGTAAATAAATTCAAAAATCCCATCTGTGTTATCCAAATCCAAAACCCTCACTCTTAGAGATTCTCTCAAACATCCTAGTAGTTTAGAATCTAAGCCATGAGGTACAGCCAAAGCATCCGCATATGGGATATATTGTGTATCAATATGCTCTCTTGCAACCACTATGCGCTTATATGGCAATTCTTTCAATCCTTCGACAAAGACAAAATCACAATCGCTAAAAAGCTCTATTGCTTTGGTAAATTCGCTTTGTTCATACGCGCTGATTCCATCAAAATATTCTTTTTGTTGTGTCTCTCGCTCTGCATTGCGCGTTAAAATCGTAGATTTATTAGGTGAGATCACTGCCACGCCATTACTTGCCTGAAAAAATTTGAAACTGTCTTTGTTGTGTTGCCTGCCCAATGTATCAAACTCCGCCTTATCTTTTGGATCGTGTTTGATTATGGCTGTTTTGTAACCAAGCTGCTTACAAAGCTTACAAAGCTTACAAATGAGAGTGGTTTTACCACTATTGCTTTTGCCACTAAAGCAGATAATTTTACTCATCCAAGTATCCCACTACCTTCAATTGGCATACTGCGAGAAAGTGCAAACACTCTTTTGTTTTCTATAACGTCATATTTCCAAATAGGTGCATTTGCCTTAAAATCCTCAATAAACATCTCATACAACTCCAAAGATACTCCACGCTGGCGCGAAATAATCCCACACATAAAAGAGCTTTGCGTAGCTGGCACATTGCCATAAGAGTGTGCCATGAGTATCCGCGCTCCCTTCTTTGATGCTCTATCTTGCCATAAAGCAAACCATTTCACTAAAAGCGGCTTATAAATATCAAAGCTTAGTGCCTGTACAGATTGTGCTTGGTCGTTAAGCACCTCTTCTCGTACGATCCCCTCAAAGACACACAATGCACCAAAGTTGTGCTTCTTAGCCAAAAGCTCCCATTTTCTAAAAATCTCAACTGTATCTAACCCACCAGTATAAAGCTCTAAATCCATAGAATCTACTTGCATTCACCCACCACACACTGGAGGAAGTATCATCACTTTATCACCATCTTTGAATCTGTAAGTGCTATCCTTGATGATGCCATCATTGACAGCTACTGCACAGACGCCAAGCCATTTTGTAAGCTTAGGATTCTCTTGTAATACTGCTTTAAGCTCTTGCATACTACTTACTTGTAGCTCCATCACACCTTCAGTACTCAAAGGTCCTAAAAATTCTACGCTTATCATTAATGTCTCCCTAGTATTCTAAAAAAATCCGCGAAATAACAAAACCTCTACATTCTCTCCTTTTGCTAAATCACAACCATTCTCTTCTAAGATTGCAAAGGCACTTTGTGCACCTAAATTATTTATCATCGAGCTTTGTAAAGACTTTTTTGAACTAAAACTTGCAACAATCTCACCTTCTTGTATTGCAATCTTGCAAATTCGAAATTCCTTGCGAGAATCTGTACGTTTCACGTCTTCTAAAAGCCTAGCTTTAAGAATAAGCTCCTGTGCGCTCAATCCACATAATCTCAAGACAATGCGTCTAGCAAACAACCAGAATGTCACAAAAGCAGAATTTGGATAACCAGGCAGACCAAATACATGGGTTTGTTTTGTGTTATTTGTATAGATTCCATAACCAACAGGCTTGCCCGGCTTTAAACGCACGCCTTTAAAGACCATTGCGCACTCCTCTTGCATAATCTCCTTTGTAAAGTCAAAATCCCCAACACTCATTCCACCTGTTGTGATAAGCACATCACAAGAATCGAGTGCCTGTCTGTAAAGTATGCGTAGTTTTTCCTTGTCATCACCTACCTTTGGAAATATCACACTCTCCCCACCCAAAGAGCGCACAAGCGAGTCTAATAAATGATTATTCACACTTCGCAAGGTATTTTCATGCGGGCTTTCTTCGCCAACCTCAATAATCTCATCGCCAATGCTCATTATCCCAACCTTTGGCCGAGCAAATACCTCTACAAATACATTATTGTTCTCTGCTAAAACACCAATCTCAAAAGCACTTATCAAAGTACCTTTAGGTAATAAAACCTCATCTTTTTTGTAATTTTCCCCTACTTGTCGTACCCATTGGTATTGTTTGATTTCCTTATTGGGGTTTTTTAGTCGTATATAATGCTTGCCATTTTCTTGGAACTCTTCTACATCCTCTAATAAGAGTAATGTATCAGAATCTTCTGGCATACGAGAACCCGTGTAGGTTTTTATCGCGCTTTTTGGCTTTAATACAAATATCTCTGTGCAACCTGCTTTGTTGCTAGCCTCTACACATAACACTCCGCTAGCCTCTAAATCTTTAAAACTTATAGCAAAACCATCCATTGCCGAAGTTGGAGCTGGTGGGACGTTATTCTTAGCAACAATATCAGCAGCAAGGATTCTGCCAAGACTTTGATTGAAAGCGACTTTTTCTACGCATTTGGGATGGATTTGTGTGTTTTGTAGAATCTCAATTGCTTGCTCATAGCTTATCGTTGTCTGCATTTGAGAAAAACCTTCCTTATAGCAAATGTCCCATCTTATCTTTTTTGACTTGTAGATAGTCTTTGTTGTGTTTGTTGCAGCCGACAATTATACTCGTTCTACTGACTTTTACATACTTTTGAATCGATTCTATTTTGAGGGGATTGTTTGTTAAAAGATTTATCTCACCTATCCCAAAATATCTGAAAATCTCGCCCACAATCTCATAATCGCGCAAATCACTAGGGAATCCTAATTCCAAGTTTGCCTCGATTGTATCGCGTCCCTTGTCTTGCAGTGCATAGGCATTAACTTTATTAAATAACCCAATGCCTCTGCCTTCTTGTCGCAAGTAAATAAGCATACCACCATCTTTTGACTTGACAATTTCTTTCATTGCATACTCTAATTCTGTCCCACAATCGCATTTGAGTGATCCAAACACATCTCCAGTCAAGCATTCGGAATGCAAGCGCACAAGGGGTACATTTCCAAGCTTTTGGCTAAATACCACCAAATGATCTTTGGTGTATTCCCTGTTCTCTTGGAAGCTTTGTATCAAAAAATCTCCATACTTCGTTGGCAACTTTGCTCTTTCTGAAATCTTTAAATCCATAATTTCTTGTATCCTTATAAACAAATTTTCACGCTATTACTTCCTAGTAATCAACCACGCCAAACGCAGAAATTTTACGCACACAATTCCAACCGATATTAAAATCTCTTATAAACTCTATTGATTTATGAAAGGCAGAAAACCTTTAAGTTACCTGTGTGAAAGGCGTGCATTCTACTACAATATATGAGAAAATACAAACGCATTTGCGTACCTGCCGTAAAAATCAAAGAAAGTGGAGATATATTAGTATTTTTTTGGGCTTGAGAATCTCTTAGGGTTGTATGGAGTATTTAGCTAAAGCCACAAGTTCCCAAGCAGCCAAAGACTAGGTAAAAAGAAGTGAGGTAAGAAAACACACAAGATAAAGTGGTAGTGCACCGCTTATGCGAATTCTTTCAAAAGCAGTTTGTGTGTATCCATAATCCCTATGCCTTTATCCAACATATTTCTAGCAATGTCTTGGGCTTCTTGTAGCGAGTGCATAGCATAAGTGCCACATTGGAATTTATTTGCCTCTGGAATCGCATCTGTATTAAGGACATCTCTCATACTTTTTTCCCACGCCTCACGCACAAGATCATCACTTGGAGATCCAATCACACTCATATAAAATCCCGTCCTACAACCCATAGGAGAAATATCGATGATTTCTACATTTGGTGCATTCAGATGGTCTCGCATAAACCCAGCAAACAAATGCTCTAAAGTATGGATTCCTTTCTCGCTCAAAATATCTTCATTTGGTACACAAAAACGTAAGTCAAATACGCTAATCTTATCTCCCTTTGGTGTTTGCATAGTCTTTGCTAATCTTACAGCCGGCGCTGGCATAATCGTATGATCGACTTTAAAACTATCAAGCAATGGCATAAATTCTCCTTGTGTTTTATTTAAAACCAGCCATTCTAGCAAGTTTTGGCTTTGAATCGAGTACCTGCACAACAAGCAAATTGCCATACAAATACGCATAGATTCTCCTAGGCCTAATCTCTAAAATACTTTTATGTGTAAGCGCAAAGTTTTTATTCAAGCCATATTCTCTTAAGTGTATCTCGCTTTTTTGTAAGCATTCAAGCACCTGCTCTTTTTCTTGACGCAAAAGCTTTAGGAGCTCAGAATCATCATGATTCACACCATAATCACCAATGTCTATCTCGCATTCATAAGCTATATTTGCTTGGCTAGGACGCATAGCTAAGCTGACACCATAATATTCGTTTGTTGGCAGAGAATCTGTAAGCAAGAGCTTATAGGAGACAATAGCCTCTATGCGCTTGCCTAAAAAGTCTTGTGTGTCAAAGCTATCATTCAAAAATGTCTCTGTCTCACTTAAGAACTTTTCTGCATCCAAAAGTTCCCTATCCATTGCACCCAAAAGCGTTACTTGTAGTAAAACACAAACAAAAAATTTGCGCATGTTCAGTCTTGTTGTATTTTATGCAATTTCTGCTCTAGCTCGGTTACTTTATGACTGATTCCTGCAGTTGCACTAATTTGGGTAATCAAAACGTATAGAGTAATCACGGCGAAAATAAGCACAATCCCCACGCAAAAAAGCGAGATTTTCACTGCTCGCTTGGCAATTTTTCTTGATTCTTCTTCTTGTGGCATATGATCCTCCAGAATTTATCGTGCGATGGATTTGGCAGTTTGCAAAAGGAGCAGTTCTAAATCAGGTACAAATACATTGAGCTCTGCGCATTCTACCTTTAGCTTCCTGCATAAAGCTAAGGTTTGTTTTTTGACAAACTGTGGCTGGAGAAAAATCTTATCAAGACCATATGTTTTGAGTGTATTTCTGAGCTCTTGCAAATACTCTGGCTTATCGGCATTTATCACATCAAATACAACTTCTTCCAATCCATAATCCCTCGCAAAATGCTTCAAACTCGAATGTGTCAGAACAAAGCCCTTTTTAGAATCCTGTTGTGCAAATATCTTTTTGATTTGCAAATCAAGCAAGTCAATCTCATGCAAAAATGCCTCATAGTTCTGTTTATAAAACTCCTTATTGCGCAGATCAACACTGGCTACCGCATAAAAAATCTCTTTGGCTTGTATTTTTAAGAACTTAGGTGAAAGCCATACATACACACTCTCTTGCATGCTAGATTCCGCAATCTTTTGTGCGCTATTTATAAAGCGCATTTTTGGATTGGTTTGTCGAAAGCGCACTTCCCATTTCTTTTCAAAAGGCATGCCCACACCTATAAAAAGCTGTTTTTCTTTGAGAGTCTTCATCTGTGCTGGTCTAGGCTCGTAGTTCTCAGGCGCTTTATTCTGTGGCACCATCACACTGATGATCGCATTGCCTTTTGTGATTTTTTCTACAAGATAGACTTGGGGTATGATACTCACCATAATATGTAGTGGTTTTGAATTAGGCTTTGGCGCGGCAAACACACAAGAAACAAGCAAGATCAAAAAAATTCTTATCACTTCTTATCCCTTAATTCACCATTTTGGATTCTCTGTGCAAGCACACTCATATCAGACATCGACCCGATTTTTTCAAGCAAGGTTTTTGATTTTTTGAAATACGAGTTGCGCTCATCGCCTACATACAAGCTAGTTATCACAACTCCTCCCAGCAGATTGTCGTATTTTTTCCCACTTCTTACACTCCATGCACTATGAGCTACAATCACTCTATCCCCAATTGATCCAAGATAAATCATGATATGTCCTTGCAACCACAGGAGAGTATAAAAAGGCGTAGCGTTCTCTAAAATGAATCGCTCCTTTTGCTTTGCGCTGAGCTTGCTTAGGTCTTGGTAATTATCTGCATACAGCGCTTGTGCTTTCGAGTTTCTTGGCAAGAAGATTCCATTATGCGCAAAAATATCACGAACCAAAGCAGAGCAGTCGCGCTCCTCATACATCCCACCCCAACCGTATTTATCACCCACCACCTGAGTGATAAAGTCTGCGACCATATGAGAATCTAAAGGCATGGGGAAAGGCGTAAAGTCCTGTTTTTGTATTCTAGCTTTTGCGATTTTTGTATGACCAGAATCTGTGCGCTTGAAGATAAATATCTCATACTCATCTTTGCTCTCATATTCCTTATTGAGAGCAAAGATCTGCCCTATTCTTGCTCGTGTGTAAAAATTTCCAGCAGAATCTTTAACCACCACCTTATCAGCATTTGGCGTTACATAGTTTTTAAACCCCTGTATTTTTACAGAATCTGCCTCACTCACCAGCCCTATATCACTCACTTCTACCCACCCATACACAAATCCAGCCTGTATATGAGCAAAGCGCAATGAGGTATCAAAATGTGTGATAAGAACAGGCGTACCAGCAAAGATAAGAGAGTTTTGCCATCTGTCAAAGGGATAGCCTGTTTTCTTAGAAAACTTCGGCATAAGAGTAGGCACTGCTCTGACATTTGTAGTTTTGGTAATGATGCCTTTTTGGTTAGCTGAGGGATAAGATTCTAAACGCATAGAATCAAGTAGCTCTTGAGTCTCTTGCAAGCTATATGGTTTGGCATTTTCACCCCACCCTCGAGATTTCAGCATAAAATCACGCATCCAAAACACTGAGTGTAAATCCATATTAGGAGATTCATTCCACGGAGCAAAGAACTTCTGTAAATAGTGGCTTTTGATTTTTTCGAGATCTTGTGGGCTTTGAGCAGGTAGGCTTTGAAGAGATTCGTTCAGATAGTAGTTTGCATTTTGTGCATAAATGTCCAAATCTTTTGGGCTTACTTGCATGATGGGTTTTGTGCAAGCACTAAGCCATAAGATAAGCGCACAGAGAGAAAAAGCTTGTGAGATTTTTAGCATTTCAGCGCACTTATCTTGGCTTCATCAAATCCCACTATAAAGGCTTGCGCCTCTATAACAGGTCTTTTGATAAGGCTTGGATTTGCAAGCATAGCTTGGATTTTCTCTTCATCGCTAAGATTCTTGTCCTTTAATCCAAGTTTTTTGTAAGTCATGCCTTTAGTGTTCAAAAGCTCTTGCAAGCTTGATTTTGCAATCCAAGATTCTATGTCTTGCCGACTTGGTGGGTTTTTTTTGAAATCTACAAACTCATATCCCACCCCTAGAGACTCTAGTAATGCCCTCGCCTTACTAACACTTCCACAATTTTTGATTCCATACACTCTGATTGTCATTATCTGCCTTTCTAAAAAATAACTTCTTGCTGGTAGCAAACCCCATTCCTACCCCTTACGCTTTTGAATCCAGAGATTTATCATCTCCACACCCAAAGAAAATGCGATAGCAAAATACAAATAACCCTTTGGGATATGGAAATGTAAAGAATCTGCCACAAGCGCCGCGCCAATAAGTATAAGAAACGAAAATGCCAGCACTTTAAGAGATGGATTAGATTCTATAAACTCAGAAATGCTCTTAGCCGCTAGCATCATCACTCCTATGGCAATCACGATAGCCAAAACCATCACTACGACATTTTCTACCATACCAACTGCGGTAATCACAGAATCCAGTGAAAACACAATATCAAGCAAAGCAATCTGCACAAGCACAAGAAAGAAATTATCCACCACTTTAGGCTCGCTCTGCTTCCCATCTCCTTGTGTCATCGCATAGATTTCTGTGGTGCTTTTATAGAGTAAAAACAACCCTCCCAAAAACAGCACAATATCCCGTAGTGAGACACCAAAGTCCTTCACAAAAAACAGCGGATTATTCAGATGTGCAAGTACGAAGATAAACCCAAGCAGCAAGATACGAGTAACCATCGCAAGAGTAAGTCCAAGAATCCGTGCTCTTTGTCTCATCGATTCTGGCAGACGCGAGACAATGACGCTAAGAAAAATAATATTATCAATCCCAAGCACGATTTCCAAAACACTCAATGTCGCAAGCGCAAGCCACTGAGTAGGATCACTAAGCCATTCAAAGAGCATGTATTCACCTTTAAGAAAAAGGTAATTATAAAATGTTTTAAACACGCAATGATTTCCTAATACCCCTTATTAAATGTTTATTTTCTACACAGATATAATTTTTTATATATTGACTTATGGAAATATTTTCTGTCTATTAGTGTTATAAATGAGTGTCCTAATTTTTATAGGACAGTGGAAACATGAACGGCTAAAACATGCGCAATCAAAAACATGAACACAAAGATTCTCAGTTATTACAGCACCATCTTTGAAGCACATGTGTCTCAAAGCACGATAACACAG
>NZ_NHYK01000021.1 GCF_003288805.1 Helicobacter sp. 10-6591
TTTGGATGAAAGGTTTTATATAACATTTAACTACAACACTACCTTTAACTCTAAGCTTACACAGCATACTGGTTATATGAAGTTGAATTTTATGTGGTAGGGAGAAGACTAAAGTTATGTGGTAGATAGAAGACTAAAGAAATCTAGATCTCTTTAGTCTTTTCTTATTAAACACTTCACTCACAAAACACTCTGGCTGATCAGATTCTAAAGAATCAAAGCAAAATCTTGCGACTTCACTAAGCGTGGTAGGAGGTTGTAGGTAATACAGCAAATCTTGCGACTTCTTCACTAAGCTAGGAGCTACTCCTAGCTTTTGTATTTCTCTCTTTTCTCTCTTCTCTCTTGAAACAATCCCCTCTAGAAACTGATGGATTCTAAAAAACTCGATGCATCTAGCTTTTTTTGATTGAAGTGGCATAGGATTAGGTTTAATGTACAGCAATGTTTATATATCCAAAGCATCTCAATCTATGAGAGATACTTTGGATAGTGAGGATTTGATAACTAGGAGCGTTTGGAGTAAGTCTTAGAGACTAAAATTTGGAATCTTGTCAAAATTCAAGTAGCTATAGATTTGTTCGTTCTTGCCTTGCAGTTTGTTTGGCATAAGCTCTAAATACTCTTGGACACTTGGCAATCTTCCCAGAACCGCACATACTCCACCAAGTTCTGCACTACCTAGATACACTTGTGCTCCCTTACCCATACGATTATCAAAATTTCTTGTGGAAGTAGAGAATACCACTGCGTTATCACGCACACGAGCTTGATTACCCATACATAGACTACAACCTGGGGCTTCTAACCTCGCACCTGCAGCGCCAAATACAGAAAAATACCCCTCTTTTGTGAGTTCTTTTTCATCCATCTTGGTAGGCGGAGCTATCCAAATTTGTGTTTTGGATTGGCCTTCATTTTTGACTATCTCACCAAATGCACGGAAATGCCCTATATTCGTCATACAACTGCCTATAAAAACCTCATCGATATTTTTTGGGCGTTTAGAATCGCTAAGTATCTCGCTTAAAGTTGCCACATCATCAGGATCGTTTGGACATGCCAAGATAGGTTCTTTTATCTCAGCAAGGTTGATTTCAATCACTGCTGCGTACTCAGCATCAGAATCTGGCTCTAATAACACAGGATTTGCAATCCACTCTTTCATCTTATCTGCACGTCTTTGCAGGGTTTTTTTATCTTTATACCCTTCCTTGATCATTGATTCAATAAGTACGATATTTGACTGTAAATATTCGATGATAGGTTCTTTATTCAGTCGCACGCTACATGCAGCCGCACTTCTTTCTGCGCTGGCATCACTTAGCTCGAAAGCTTGTTCAACTTTCAAGTCGCCTAAACCCTCGATTTCAAGTATTCTGCCACTAAAGATATTTTTCTTACCTTTTTTCTCTACGGTTAATAATCCCTGCTTGATAGCGTAGTAGGGTATGGCATTGACAAGATCGCGGAGGGTGATACCCGGATTGAGTTTACCACTAAAACGCACAAGCACAGATTCTGGCATATCTAATGGCATGCTACCTGTAACGGCTGCAAATGCCACAAGTCCGCTTCCTGCAGGAAATGAGATCCCAATGGGGAATCGCGTATGAGAATCCCCACCTGTACCAAGCGTATCAGGCAAACAGAATCTATTGAGCCATGAGTGGATTACACCATCTTTAGGGTGTAAGCTCACACCGCCTTTTGATGAGATAAAATCAGGCAGCGTAGCATGCAGGCTTACATCAGCAGGCTTAGGATATGCAGCGGTATGACAAAAGCTCTGCATCACAAAATCTGCTCCGAAATTTATCGCAGCAAGCTCTTTGATCTCATCTCTAGTCATAGCACCTGTGGTATCTTGGCTGCCCACGGTTGTGGTCTTTGGCTCGCAGTATGTGCCTGGTCGTATGCCTTCAACACCACAGGCGCGTCCAACGATTTTTTGCGCAAGAGTATAACCACAAGCTTTGCTTATAGGATCTTTTGGTCTTTTGAACACCTCACTTGGTGGGAGATTGAGAAATTTTCTCGCTTTATTAGTTAGATCTCTTCCAATAATAAGCGGGATTCTCCCTCCGGTTCGAAATTCATCGCTTAAAGTTACTGGGTTTAGTTCAAAATTTGCAATTACCTTGCCTTCTTTTTTGATAGCGCCCTCTTTGGTGTGTATCTCGATGATATCCCCCTCATTTAACGATCTGACATCAACCACTATTGGCAATGCTCCAGAATCCTGGCAAGTATTGAAAAATATAGGTGCTATAACGCTTCCTAAGACGATTGCCCCGCCTCTTTTATTTGGGATATATGGAATCTCATTGCCAAAATGCCACATAATCGAATTGCAAGCAGATTTTCTCGAGCTACCTGTGCCTACAACATCACCAGTATATGCTACTTGCGCATTGTGTTTCTGAGCTATTTGCTTGATATTTTGGATTCTTTGTTCGTAATTTTCTATACGCACCTTAAGCATAGCTTTAGCATGTAGAGGAATATCACTTCTTGTAAATGCATCGCTTGCAGGACTGAGATCATCAGTGTTTGTTTCACCATCAATCTTAAAGATGCATACCTTTAAGATTTCTGGTAATTCTGGTTTGCTCAAAAACCACTCTGCCTCAGCCCAAGAAAGTAAAACTTCCTTTGCGAGTGGATTTGTTTGGCTGAGCTTAGCGATAGTGTCAAAATTGCTGTAAAGCAAAAGTGTGTGTTTGAGTCCTTGCGCACAGATCTTTGCAAGGTTTGTATCCTGAAGGCTTAGTCCTTCTATGAGTGGCATTACATTATAACCTCCAAGCATTGTGCCCAAATAAGTAGCGGCTTCCTGGGGGCTAAAAACTTGGGTTTTGCCACTTTGTAAAATCTCAGCTAGAAATTCTGCCTTAAGCTTTGCACTATCATCAACACCCGGACTAACGCGATGAATCAAAAGATCCTTAACAAAAGCTTTTTGCTCATCACTGGATTCTGTGCTTTTACAGATTGCAATTGCATTTTGGGTTTGCTCTTTTGTTAGTGGAAGCGGTGGGATGCCTTCTTGTTGTCTTTGTGCTTTGGCCTGATTATACTGCGTAATAAACTGCGCGAACTGCTCTTGTGTGCCTGTACTCATTACTTGCTCCTCCCGTAAAATTTTCATAGAAAGCGCTTTCATTATATGGCAAAGAAGTTAATTTTTATTTTACTTGAATCAAAGATTGCAGAGACGGAGGAAGAAGAGTAAATACAAAAAATCCGACTTAATCCTCTTAATACTCAATCCCCTCTTCTCTCAACTTATCGCGGATATAACGCATTTGGATATTTTTATCAAAACACCACTTTGGTGCTAGCAAAGTCTCATCGTGTGCGCCTGCGCTTATACGTTGGACTACAACACTTGGTGGAATCTTCTTTAATGATTGGACAATAAGATCGCTAAAGGTTTCGAGCTTGATTGGAGTGTATTCTCCAGCTCGAAACATCTGCGCTAATCTCGTACCAGCAATCACATACATCGGGTGGATTTTGATACCATCAATCCCCCAAGCAATCACAGAATCTAATGTATGCAGCATCATAGATTCATCCTCACCTGGCAAGCCATAGATAATATGTGCACAGACTTTAATCCCATGCTGACGCGTTTTAGAGAATAATTCCTGCGCACCTTCAATCCCATGCCCACGATTTGTAATCTCCAATGTTTTGTTATAGACAGATTGGATTCCATACTCCAGCCAAATCTCTTTGCCCAATTTGACATAAGAACCCAATAAATCTAGCAGCTCATCACCCACACAATCAATACGCGTCCCAATACTTAGCCCCACGACATTAGGCAAACCCAAAGCACAATCATAAAGCGCTTTTAATGTATCAAAAGGTGCATAAGTGTTGGTATAAGACTGGAAATAAACAAGGTACTTGCCTATGCCAAATTTTTCATTATGGAAGTTTGAATGCCATGCAAACTGCTCTTTAAGCTGCTCAAGCTGCTTTGGCAAAAGCGGGTTATGGGTAAGTGAGAAATTCATTTTCACAGGACTAGCCTTGCTGATTTTTATGAGGCTTGGCGAGAAAGATTCATTCTCACAATAAATGCAGCCACCTTTTGCGACGCTACCATCAATATTTGGACAAGTAAAGCCCTGCAAGGAAATTGGAATCTTGCGCACACGCGAACCAAAATGCCTTCTAAAATATCTGCCTACAGTAAGAACAACACGCAAGATTATCCTTTGAACAAATTTCAAGCGTGCATACTAGCAAGTTTGAGTAATCAGTTTGGATTCCAAACCCCATAAACACTCATCCTTCTTGAACGCGAAGAAGCCAATGTTTAACGCCAACAGAGCATACAAAGCTTTACATTTTCTACTCTACCTATAAAGACACGGATGGTATAAACAAAGGCGGCAGGGATTTTAGAATCTGTTGTACTTTGGAATCTAAGTCATTACATAAGTGATTGTTGATGCACAGATGTGGAGTTGGCTTGTCAAAATCCAAATCAACCCCTACAACGTTTTCTATCTCACCTTTAAGCGCTTGAGTATAAAGTCCTTTTTGATCACGCGCTATAAGCTCTTGCATTGGACATTCAATATAGATCTCAAAATAATTTTGTATATGCGAGCGGTTGTATGCATACACTTCATTGAACATAGAAACAGTACTCACCACACATACGATTCCCTGATTTGAAAGAAAATTTGCAATCTTTGCACGCTTTAGCGCCACGTCTATACGACCTTCTCTATCATAACTTGTTGCTCCTAGAATCTCACGCAGCAAATCACCATCGATATACACAATATTTGGTATCTGCTTATGTAAAGACTGATACAATGCCTTTCCTATCGTACTTTTTCCACTCCCAGAAAGCCCTGTAAGCCATATTACAAGTCCCTTATCCATTTACTAAAAACTCCTTGTAAATCATCCCATTGACTGCAGCCTTGCTAAAAGCTACAAAATAATTGTTTTTGAGACTCTCTTTGTTATATGCCAACCTGCATTTACTCACATAATCAAGAACCACCCCGCCACTTTCAAAAAGGATAATATCCCCTGCCGCACTATCCCATTCTTTGCTGCCAGTAAAACGCGGATAAATATAAGCATGCCCACTTGCAAGCATACAGAATTTTAAGCTTGCTCCTAATGGCTTGGAATCCAAATAGTAGCGCTGTATAAAATCCCTGCTCTCCTGTGTATTGTGAAAATTTGAAGTCAAAGCAATATAAGAGGGTATTTGGGAAGTTTTGAGGCTTTGTAGTGTTTTGTTTTGGAAATCACACAAAGTATAGACACCGCAACCTTTAGCAGCACAATACAACTTCTCTAACATAGGCGCATAAATCACACCTAAAATTGGCTGTGTTATATGATGTCTTTGCTCCATAAGAGCAATGTTTATACACCACTGACCATTTTGCGCTAGAAAGTCCTTGCTACCATCCAAAGGATCAATGAGCCAGTAATACTCCAAATCCTTGCGCACCTTATACTCCAGCTCTGCTTCCTCGGATACTACAGGCACTCTCAAAATCCCCGTAAGCTCTTCGCATAAGATTCTATGGCTTTGTAAATCTGCTTCTGTAAGAGGCGAACTGTCATCTTTTAGGACAAACTCTATCTGTCCATGCAGTCCCAAGACCACATCGCCTGCTCTAAGACTTGATTGCACAGCCAAAAGCATCAGATTCTTCAAATCCATACAGCTCCTTTGTGTTATTGCTCCAAATCACTGAGGTTATCTATCTCTAGCCACCACCATATATTTTTGACACAATGTGCTCTAAATCCTGCATCAATAAGTGCCTGCAAAAAACTTGTCATATACATATTGTCAAAATCCTTGCCATCATAAAGCACATTTCTATCCAGCTTCTTATAAAACTCCAAGATTTTAGGCAAAAACTTTGCGCTAAAGCGAAAAAGACCCATATACTGACCTTCTATCTGTTCTATACTCTGTGGTTTTTTGCCAAGCTCTATGATGTATTCGCCATCGAGTTTGAGAGTTTCTGCATCACTGAGAATATCTGCAAATCTTTTCTCCCACAAATCCTGCCAGCCCATATCAACAGCAATGGCAAAATCCTTCTTACAACCAACCAAAGACCTTATAATCTCTTGTGAATAGATAATATCTGCATAAGAAATCAACACATCTTCTTTGTCATCTATGCACTTTTGTAAAAACTCATATGCGCAAAAAAGTGTGGTAACCATATTTGTGCGGGCAAAATTCGTATTTTGATAGATATGGCAGATACCTTGCCCTCTTGCATATTCTTTGATGGTATCAAACAAATATCCTCCAACAATGCCAATCTCACCAATACCTGCTTCGCGCAGGGCTTGTAATTCATAATCTAAGATCTTTGCTCCCTTATATTCGACAAGACATTTGGGAGTATTTTGTGTGAGCGGCATAAGCCGTGAGCCGAATCCAGCAGCCAAGATAAGCGCTTTCATAATCGCCTCTTTTTTAGAGAATCTAGCCACAAATCTAATATATGTCTGTTTTCTAATCCTTTTTCTCTTTCGATATGCCACATCACTCCAAAGATAGCCAAACTCCTATGTCTAAAAGATTCTATACTTAAATCCTGCGCCTCTGCTAAAGCGATAAGTTCTTGACCTAGCTCATCTATACAATAGCGATGGTAAGAGTTTGTAAGAAAATCTTGAGAATCTCGCAAGTCCTTTAATGTGTGAAGTCCCACATGTCCATCGCATTGTCTCAGAGTTGAATCAAAATATCGTGCAATAATTTGTGCCCCACGACACACTCCTAAGAGTGGCAAAAAGTTAGTAATGCAATATTTTATGATCGTATGTTCATACGCATCGCGCATTTTTGAGAGAGAATCATCACAGAACTCTGACAAATCATTCCCGCCACTTAAAATTACCCCACACAAATCCTGAGCATAAGAAGCAAAAGGAATATTGTAATCTAGCACCAAAGGCAGATAGGAGTAAAACACACCATCTTTAGAATCTGTATCTGCGATAAATAACTTCCCCCAATCAAGTGCTAAAGCCTCTCGTACCTCATTGTATTGGCTGTGTAAAAGAAGTCTTGGAGTGATTCCAATATATCTCATAGGCAGATTACCTGTTCACTTGCACATTCTAAGCGGATAGTATGAGAATCTTTGTAGCGAGCAAAAGCCTCCTCCCCTACACCGATAACCGCTGGAAGTCCCAGTTCTGCTGCGCGTATTGCCATATGTGAGTTTGCCCCGCCATAGCAAGTAATAAACCCTCCAATATCCTGTGTGAATAAAAAGTCAAACCCAGGATCCGCTGAGGGAATAAGCACAATTTTATTTCTTAGCTTCTCATACAATGTGCAATCTCTATCCATAGCAAAATCTAATACAAAGACTTCTGCCATAACACTTTTTTGCGTAATAAAATTTGGCGTGATACTTGAGAGATAAAAGCTAAAAATATCATCTCCGTGCGTGATAAGTGCAGGAAGTTTAAGTGTGCTTGTGATAGCAAACTCCAGTTTATGTGCCTGTATTTCATCTAAAAAGCGCTCTTTTGGACTGTCTTTATAGAGACTTGAATACAGTGAAAGAATGCTCTTAATATCCAAATGCGCCATATCTGCAACTGCTATACCAAGAGAATCTCCTAATTCTCTGATAAGTTTTAAAGCAAGGGAAAGGAGTTTGGAAAACTCAAACTTTACAATCTCTCTGCCTTCAAGCGCGGATTTAAAAAATACAAAAAGCTCATTCGCGCTGATTTCTAGGCCATTTTCTCGCAAGATTCTCTCAAGCTTGTGCATTCTTGTTTTATCTAAATGGAATGCCTTCCGCACAGATTTTGTAGCTTTGGGATTTATTCCATAACGCACACCAAAATAGCTCTCAAATGCCTCATCATATCGAGGTGAGAGGATATTATAACTTCCGGCACGCAAATGGCCGTATTTGGCTAAAAATTGTGATTTTCGACTCTCATAAGATTCTTGTGTGTCTGCTTGCAATACAAAATCCAAGTCCGCACTCAGCTTTTTGCTCACAGTATTCAAAGACGTAAGAAACTCCATCTTTTCTTCCAAACTTATAAAGCCAATTTCAACCAGAGATTGCAACATCTGCATCGCCACAAAAGCAGCTCTTGCAATCCCTGCAAAAGGCAGTGTACCAAAGCGTTTGCAATCCTCTATGCACCAATAGATTCTGTCATAGAGAGGCAGATTTGCATTCACAATGCTTTCATAGCGCGACTTAAGCTCATCAACCTTTGCAAGATCTTTCAAATAAAGCCCACGCAAAGGATTGATAATAGAATTTGTAAGATCAAGGAGAGAGAATTCTATACGTTTTAATTCGTTGGCATTAAAGCCATGTGTAAGCAATGAAGAGAGTTTATGTGTGATATTAAGGTCATAGCAAGAAAACACTACACTAAACTCAATCTTGTCGTGGAGCTGAGGATTATCTGCTAGCACGCTCACATAATAATCCACAAGTTTTCTTGCAATATCCTCATCAAGACTTTTGGGAATAAAAGAATTAAACGAAAGTCGCACATCAATATAACCCATACCAAGAAAAGAATGCATAAGCGGGTGGGAATATAGATTACGATAGCCATAGTTATCGCGCTGGTATGCCCAGATATTGTCTGTAATAATCTCCTTATACAAACTCAGTGCCAGTCTCTTAGGCTTTAGTCCAATGATCTCAGCAGGATTCCAATCAGGCATCACACCAAAAATCGTGCGATTGCCTAGCACATAAGGATGAGGTGCACTCAAGGCATTGATTCTTTTTGCAAGTCGCTCTAATGCACGCTTAGGCAAAGCAGGAAGTGCAAGAGAGCTACTGATAGGAGTATTTTGGATTTTGTGTGCAAGCACCAATGGACGCACCTGAAGGCAATAAAGCCTATAGCGCTCTTTATCCTTGCTAAAGGCAAATTCCACATCCAAATAATGACATCCAAACAAGCCTTCTATCTCATACATCATCTCCATAACACGCAGCATCAAGCTTCGTTCTGTTTGTGTTATATAACCTGGCATTACAGAGCTTGGAAGCTTATCTGTACCACCATTTAAATCCCATCGATAATGGCAAAAATTGCGCAGATTTGCCTTCAGTCCGCTTGTGACAGAATCATTTGATCCGCTACAATCATAGCTTATACAAAAATATGGCGCACCACTATCCTTATCGACACTAAAAGCCACACCACACATTGCAATAGATTCTAGCATCGGCTGGATAAGCACCTCATCATCAGAGCTAGGCATTGAGTTGGCTACCTTTTGGATAGCTTCCCATACTGCTAATGTATCCTTCACACATACATTAGCTACACTCTCAAAAGCCCCTGCATTAGATGAATTGCAAGTATCCTCGTTCAAAGAACTAGAGCGGATAATGATCTTTTGGCTTCCAAATGCATACAGAGAATCTAAAAGAGCACTTCTTTCTTCCTCACTTTTGATTCCACTTGGCTTTATGCTTACCAAAGGCAAAATCTCTGCTTTTGTGAGCAGATTAGAGAGCATTACAAGATTCTGTGCTTTAGTAGAAAACTCAAGCGTACCCGTGATCATCTTGCTCTAGCACTCCAAGTTCTTGTGGTATACAAAATACCAAACTGGCTTGGTAGGCTATGTCTCATAGAATAAACAATCTTTTCAAAAATCTCATTGCCCTCTTTGGTTTGCAAATCCCAATAGGGATTTTTCACACTTTTCCACGCCAAAATATAATTCTCTAAAGTCTGGTGGAAGACAAAATCCTCCTCTGTGTAGATAATATTCTCAAACAAATCCCTATGCTCTTCTATCTTGCTTCTTTGCTCCTCTCGTCTCACCCCACGAGTATATTCTGGCACGATACGCAAGATAACTTCCTCAGCCATCTCTTGTATAGGATCATGTAAATTCCTGTGATTCCACATACAGCTAAATAAACCACCTTGTTTCAAAAGTCTGTGCGTTTCTTTCAAGGCTTCATCTCTATCAAGAACATTAAAGCTTGATCCAAAAGTCACCCAATCAAAACTATGAGAGCTAAGACCAGTATCTAGCCCACCAGCTCGTATCCACTTGATAGCTTGTTGCTTTGTGCGCTCTATGCCAATCTCTCTCATCGCATCATTTGGCTCTACTGCCACCACTTCACAGCCCCTTTCTAAAAGCATAATGCTAAGATTCCCGGTTCCAGCACCTATATCTGCTACTTTCAAAGGAGTATTACCCCCCCCCCGTATCAGTTTGTTTATATAAATCTTTTGCAGTTTTAAGCAGCATATCTATCGTTGCTGGTGCATAGTTTGGGCGGTATTCGTAAAACTTCGCATGGCTTGTGTAATCCCAATGATTTTGGACTAATTTCTCTCGTGTTTTGATCTCTTGCATTTTTCACTCCTTGTACTAAGATTGATGTGTAATTTTTTGCGCACTCCATGCACGGATTTTGTATGGAATCTCAATCAGAGCTAACCCTGCTATTTTTTGCTCTATCATTTTTAAAATCTCTTGCCATCTCACTTCTCCAGCTTGTGCTTGTATATCATTGACAGAATGCCAAACCCCCATATAGCGAGACTTATCCATAATCTCTACATAATCGCACTCCATAAAAAAGCAATCTTTAAAATGCCCAGTGCTTATGAGGACTTCTTCGTATTTCTTTGCATTTTGACTCCCGCTTGAGACTCTTTGTAGCTCTGGTACTATGCGCTTAATCTCTGATTCGATTTCATAAAACACAGAATCTTCTTTGATATTGCGCGGATTCCACAGAGCACTAAAATACCCTTGAGGTTTGAGAATCCTCGCAAACTCAGGCAGTGACTTACTAGGATCAGTCCAGTGGAATGAACTTGCCATCACCACCCAATCATATGATCCACTCTCCAGCAAAGTGTCTTCACCACTCCCCTCACGCCAGATAATAGGACAAGACTGAGTGTAAGCAATGCCTTCATTTCTCATATTTTGATTTGGTTCTACACAAGTAAGCTTCAATCCAAAATTTGCAAGCATTTTGCTCAACTTCCCAGTCCCCGCGCCAATCTCTGCTACACAAAAAGAATGCATTGGCAAATCCTGCGCTTTGACACAGGCAATAAGCTTCTCTAATAAGAAAGCACTATATGCAGGGCGATTGTGGTAATACTTCGCCACTTGAGTGAAATCTCCTTGTTTCATTGCTTCTCCTTATACAAGATCAAAATAGGATAGAAATTTTTTGGTATGGATAAACTCATCTAAAATAAGTGGAATATCTCGCTTTAAGATTGTAAGCTCACTATCAATCTTATGTGCAAGTTCTTTGGCATAAGGCTTGTCAGCAAGCAGTGTTGCTAATATTTTGTCTTCATCAAATTGGTATTTTTTGTGGGTTTCTAAACACTTGAATACATAATCAAAATAGGCTGATACTTTAAGTTCCAAACCCTGAAGATAAGAGGGTGAAAGCAGGGAGGGTATAGGCTCAAGACTAGCGAGTATCAATGGATATTCCTGGTATTCCTTGACACTCAAGGTCTTGATTGGATAGTAGATTTTTACAGGAAGTCTTTTTTGGGTGATTTGTCTCATATCTACTTCTTGGATACTGTACCCATTAAAGCGAGAAGGTGTAGATACAACAAACAATCTCTTTTCATATTTAAAGACATACGGGAAACATCGTGGAAAAAGCGAACCTTTGATAACAGATTCTTGTAATGAATTGATTTGAGAAAAGCAGTCTTTGTAGAAATGTCTGGAATATCTTGGATTATTTAGAGCTTGTGAGTGAGTATTATCCCCCCCCCCTATTTATATTGTCTGAAACACAATTAGCCCTTGAGAGCTCTTGAAAATCTGGAATCTGATAGCCAAATTTCCTCACAAAAGATTCCAATGTCTGTGGCATACCATCCTCACCAATATCACGCATACGCAAATAATGCACCTCGCTTGTGATATGTTCGACCAAAAGTCGCTGCGAAGTGAAGTAAAACATCAAATGACTAATGTTATCGATTACCTCAAAAAGCATTCTGTCAGCATCTTTTTGACTATGTAGCAATGAGATAGCATGAAACATAGTGACATTAATATTGCTTTTGATTACAGAAATAGGATCACGAATCAACTGATAGAGTGGGACTTTTTTATCCAATGTCTTAAAAACAGACGGTGCATAGGTATTAATTGGGAACTTATCTAGGATCAACCCATCACAAGAATGCTTGCTGAAGCCATTAAATTTACGCCAAAACACAAAAGGACGGATTATCTCATAGCTAAATACTTCACAAGGTTTAGCATAAATAAAATCAAGATAATGTTTAAAAGCAGCTAGTCCTAGACCATGTCCACCAAGTATGATGTATTTGTAATTTTGTGGATGGGGAATAAAGTTTGTAAGAGTAAAAAGTTTATTGGCAAACGGGAGCTTATCCCAAAAAAGCCCCCAACGCCTACCAATAATCATTCTGCACATAGTTTTTATCTTACGCAACATCACAGACAGTAGCAAACACGACTCCTTTTTATACTATCTACTCAAACCTCTATTTGATAACGCTCTTTAAGAGCTTCTCAAATGATGTATTATCATTCATCGCCATATCTGCTAGGACTTTCCTATCAAGCTGGATATTTGCGACTTTAAGCGCATGCATAAATTTTGAGTAGCTCATTCCATAAATCCTGCAAGCTGCATTGATTCTAGTAATCCACAATCTCCTGAAATCGCGCTTTTTACGTTTTCTATCACGAAATGCATAGCAAAGGCTACGCTCTAGCTGCTCTTTTGCTTTCCTAAAATGTTTCCTACGGCCGCTATAAAAACCGCGCGCTAATTTTAGAATCTTCTTATGTCGTCGTCGTCTTACAACGCCTGTTTTTACTCTCATAAATTTCTCCTTTACCTTTTTTATTACTTGAGGTGTGGGCTTTTGCCAACTTTCCCTTTATGCAAACACATCGCAATAAAGGGGAGCTTAGATTCTCATGCCATGCAAAGCAATTTTTTCACAGAATCAACATTGGTCTTATGTACATAATGTGGGCTATTGATATTGGCTTTACGCTTTGGTGATTTCTTGGTCAAGATGTGACTTTTAAAAGCACTGCCGCGTTTGATAGCATTTTTCTTGGTTTTAAAACGCTTTGCTGCACCACGATTTGTTTTCATCTTTGGCATTTGTATTCTCCTTTCATAAAGTTAGTTCTAATGCTTCTCTTTCTTGCGAGGCACATATAATACATTCAGATAACGTCCCTCTAACTTAGGCTCTTTCTCTGCTACTGCCACAGATTCAATCATAGGCATAATTTTACGTAGGGTATCCATACCAGCATCAGGTATGCTGAGCTCACGCTGTTTTAAAAATACCTTAAAACGCACATGTTTGCCAGATTCTAAAAATGCAATAGCGTGTTTGACTTTGTAGTTAATGTCATTTTGTGCAATCTGGGTTGAGAGCTTGATTTCTTTGATTTCAATCTGTTTTTGTTTTTTCTTAGCTTCTTTTTGACGCTTCTCTTGATGATAGCGGAATTTACCATAATCCATAATCTTGCATACAGGTGGATTAGCATTTGGAGAGATAAGTACCAAGTCTAAATCCTGACTTACTGCTAACTCTAAAGCCTCTCTAGAGCTAATAATCCCATGCACAACACCATTTTCACCGATACAACGCACTTCTTTGAAGTTAATCTCTTCATTCAATAACTCTTTATTCAAAAACGGACCTCACTCAATCTGGTTTGTAGCATTTTGATAAATTCCTCCTCACTCAAGTTGTATTGTTCCCTTATACTTCTATCACGTACTGAGAGGATCTTATCCTCTATTTCTTTATCACCAACGACTACAATTAGTGGAATATGCTGTTTCTCGGCTGTGCGAATTCTCTTTGCTAACGTCTCATTTTTATCAAGAACCTCAACATATGCGCTAGATCGTGTAACAATCCTTTGGCGCAAAGCTAGGGCGTAGTGTGTATGAGCCTGCGTAATTGGGATGAGACAAACTTGAGTAGGAGCGATGAAAAGCGGAAATTCGCCAGCATAATGCTCTATCAAAATCGCAATGAATCTTTCAAAGCTTCCCAAAATCGCGCGATGAATCATAATGGGTGTCTTTGGTAGATTATCCTCATCTGTATAGCTTAATCCAAAGCGTGAAGGAAGATTCATATCAATCTGGATCGTCCCACACTGCCACTTACGCTTGAGTGCATCAGTGATTTTGATATCAATCTTTGGCCCATAAAATGCGCCACCACCCTCATCTATTTTGTAAGTGATTTTTTTGTCGTCCAAAGCCTTTTTGAGTGCTTGGGTAGCGCTCTCCCATACTTTATCACCACCTATAGACTTTTTAGGACGCGTGGATAGCTCCATCTCATAGCTGAAACCAAATATCTCCAAAATACTTTTCGTAAAATCAAGAATGTGAGCCACCTCAGATTCTATCTGAGATGATGTACAGAAAATATGTGCATCATCTTGAGTGAATTCTCTCACACGCAAAAGCCCATGCAATACGCCACTTTTCTCATGGCGATGCACCACACCATACTCATAAAAGCGCAGTGGTAAGTCCCGATAGCTTCGAGGGCTGTTTTGGTACACCTTGATATGTCCCACGCAATTCATAGGCTTTATACCATATTCGACCCCATCGATACTCGTAAAATACATATTTTCCTTATAGTTATCATAATGGCCACTTTTTTTCCATACTTCACTTTTGAGAATCTCTGGTCCTCGCACAGGCTCATAATCCCTGGCAATAAGCGCTTGTGTAAGCATAGATTCTATATTTCTGCGTAATCTCGCGCCTTTGGGCAGCCATATCGGTAAGCCAGCACCAACCTCATCATCAAAGCTAAAAAGCCCCATACTCACAGCGAGCTTCCTATGATCGCGCTTCTTTGCCTCTTCTATTTGGAAAAGATAGTCTTTTAGTGCTTCTTTGCTGCTAAAGGCAATGCCATAGATTCTATGCAACATCTGTGCGCTTTCATCGCCACCTAAATACGCACCAGAAAGCTTTGTAAGCTTAAAATGCTGCAAAAACTTTGTATTTGGTAGATGTGGGCCACGACACAGATCTTCAAAATCGCCTTGGGTATAGAAGCTAAATCTATCACCTTGTATCCTATCCATCACGGCTAGTTTGAGTTCATCATTTGCAAATCTTAGCGCCGCATCTTTTCTTGTAGTAGTGTATTTCGTGATAGGATAGGCTCTTTTGGCAATCTCTTTCATCTTGGATTCTATGATGGGCAAGTCATCTTCGCCTATTTTTTTCTCAGTCTTGAAGTCATAGTAAAAGCCTTCATCCACCACAGGACCTACAAAAAACTGCGCATCAGTATAAAGCTCTTTGATAGCTTGAGCCATCAAATGCGCACAAGAATGGCGCAAAATCTCTAGCGCAGATTCTGAATCATCATAGTAAATTGGCTCGCTATCTGGAACATGCTCTAGATTCTCCTCTTGAAGTGTGCAGAGATCATAGATTTTGTCACCAATTTTTTTGCCAATAAGATTTCGAGACTCCAATACTAAACCTTTAGGATTTCATCTTCTTTGAGTTTTAATGCATCGTCAATCTTTTTGACAAACTCATCGGTATATTTCTGGATACTAGTGTGAGCTTTTTTGGACTCATCTTCTGTGATTGTCTTTACCTTTTCTAGCTTCTTTAGTGTGTTGTTAGAATCTTGTCGGATATTACGGATTGCTACCCGAGCTTTTTCTGCCATAGCTTTGGCTTCTTTGGCGATTTCTAAACGCTGCTCTTTTGTCATAGGGGGAAAGCTCAGACAGATACATTCCCCGTCATTATTTGGAGTGACACCGATGTTTGCTTCTTGTAAGGCGCGCTCGATGTTTTTGAGCAGACTTTTATCCCATGGAGTGATGATGATAGTCGAGGCATCTTGAATCACGATAGAACTCATCTGCGACAAAGGGGTTAGCGTGCCATAATAGTCCGCTTTGATAGAATCTACACGCGAGCTAGAGACTCGTCCACTACGCAACATACCAAAATCTTTTTTAAGAGCTTGGAGAGATTTTTCCATGCTCTCCTGAGTAGAGTGAAAAATATTTGTTATCTCTTCGTTCATTGGATGATTCCTTGAGCTTTAGTACTATTAGTCTGAGTATTTGGCGTAGGTGGAACACTAGGAGCAAGTGGGGTGCTAGGAGCTTGTGGAATCAAAGGTGCACCAAAAGGATTCTCACTTGGTGTAATATCAAGTGGATTTGCAGGAGTGCTACTAAGATCATCTGTGAGACTTGTCTGCTTATTGTATAGATAACCAAGCGCAATGGTGTTAGCCAAAAATAGCAAACCTAAAACTACCGTTGCTTTTGCTAAAAATCCTGCCGGTCCCTTTGCACCAAACATACCATCATTGCTACTGCTATAAGATCCAAGCCCTAAGCTTGAACTTTTTTGCAACAACACAACAACCGTAATCAAAAACACTAAAACAATCTGAATGATCAGTAAAACAGACTCCATATATTGCTAATGCCTCTTTTTCATGCAAAATAAAGTCGGCGATTCTAACAAAACAAACTTTAAACAAAAGTAAGAATAAATCTAACGCGGTTGGATACTTGCATTGTCAGCCAATTTTTGTGAATCCACTTTTTGCAAAAATTCTACAAGTGTGCTGGCAGCTTTTAGGTAGCCTTGAGCACTTTTACTCTGAGGCTCAAAAAACACGATAGGTTTGCCCTCATCTCCACCTTCGCGGATTTTTGGCTCTAATGGTATTTGGGCAATAAGTGCGCTGCCATAGCTTTGAGCCAGAGAATCTACCGTACTTTTGCCAAAAATCTCATATTCATGCCCGCAGTTTGGGCAAACAAACACACTCATATTTTCGATAACACCTGCTATAGGGACATTAAGCTTGCTAAACATATCAAGTGATCGCGCAGAATCATCAAGACTTACTTTTTGGGGTGTTGTTACGACCACACCAGCACTTACAGGCACGCTTTGGGCGAAAGTAAGCTGAGCATCACCTGTACCAGGTGGCATATCAATCACAAGCACATCAAGCTCACTCCAAAGCACATCTGTAAGCATTTGTTCAATCGCTCTCATCACCATAGGACCACGCCATATAAGACTCTGCCCCTCATCATAGAGTACACCAATGCTTATCATCTCAATCCCATAGGCCCTGAGCGGAATAACCTTCTTGGCATTTTCATCGATAGCCGCCCTATTAGCATTCAAACCAAGCATACGAGGAATATTTGGACCATAAATATCTGCATCAAGCAACCCAACTTTCTTGCCCTGCTGCGCAAGCGCTATAGCGATATTAACGCTTGTTGTTGATTTGCCTACTCCGCCTTTGCCTGAGCTAATCATCACAAAATGCTTAATGTGTGGCGCAAGATTCTTGGTTTTGGGTTCTGGTTTTGGTGCAGGTTGTGGAGTTGAGATATTAATATTTGCATTTTTAATTCCATGTGGTTTAAGTGCGCGCAAAATGTCTTGCCCAAGCTTTGCAGTGATTTCACTTGAGCTAGAAGGAATACTAAGTGAAATACTTATTGGTTGAGTGCTTGTATCAATCTCTTTGACAAAGCCAAAACTTACAATGTCCTTTTGAAAATTGGGATAAATGACCTGCTTTAAGATGTCAAGAATCTGTTCTTTGTCCATCATTTCTCATCCTTTTAGTGTTGATTTTGAGGGCTTTCTTTTAACAAAAGATAGTTAATTGCATTTGATTCATACTTATACAAGCCTATCTCCTACCTTAAGGCGCATGCCTTGTAGATATGCCACTGCATCTATTTCCTTTTTACTTGGTGCTTGGATTCTCGTGATTTCTAGACTTCCTTTTTGACAACCCACCCGCACATAATCTTTTTGTATCTCAATAATCTCGCCGGAATCAAAACTTCCGCTTTCATCAAAATCTCTTATCTGACTTAACCTTAATTTGTTAGCAAGAAAGACTTTTGGCCATCTTTCATAAGCAAGGTATTTATAAAAAATCTCCTTTGCATCCATAAAATCTACCAAGCCATCTTCTTTCTTGATTTTTGTGCAATAAGTGGAATCACAGTGGCATTGCTTGAAAGGCACAATATCTAGCGTTTCTAAGACTTTAGCAAAGACTTGTGCACCAAGTACTGCTAATTCTTGCTCTAGCACACTAAATGTTTGTTGTGTGTTTTTCACAAAGCCAAACCCTAGCACTGCACCACTATCAAGCCCTTCCTCCATCTGCATTATACTCACACCAAAATGTTCAAAACCACAGAGAATCATCTCATGGATGGGGCTTGCACCACGCAAAAGCGGAAGTATAGAAGCATGGATATTAATACATTGCGTAACTTCCAAAATCTCTTTTGGCAAAATACGTCCATACGCGACAACCAACATCAAATCAACTCTAAGCGCACTTATAAGCTTAGAATCCAAAACTTCTGGCTGCAAAATAGGCAGACCCGATAAATGCGATAAAAAAAACTCTTTAGCCTCTGTAGGTTTTAGTAACATCTTTCGTCCGCTAGGCTTATCACATTGTGTAAGCAGACCGACTACTTCATAATCACGTATAAAACTATGGATCTGCAGCAGATTTGCAAATACCATGCTTGCAAATTTAGGAGTGCCAGCAAAGAGGATTCTGCGCTTTTTCATGCCTACCTTCAAAAATAATAGTTACCAAAAAGTGTGCCACTAATCTGTTTAGAATCAAGCAAAAAAGTCTGTATGACTTCAAGCTTATTGCCATTACTTAAAAACATCGAGCGATTATGTTTTAGTAAAAACTGCGCGGCTTGGAGCTTGGTAACAATACCCCCTGTGGCGAAATATCCATTAGGGCTTGCCTGCTCATTTAATACATCTGGCTGTATCTGCGTGATGTGGCTTAAAATCTTTGCATCTGGATTGTGTTTAGGATTAGAATCATAATATCCATCTATATCGCTTAAAATCGCAAGCAACCCAGCATCAAAATAGTGCGTGACATAGGCACCAAGTCTATCATTATCACCGATAAGATCGCTTGTGAGCTCTTTAGTCGAAGTGGTGTCATTCTCATTTAAAATAGGCAAGATTCCATGCGCCAAAAGTGTGTCTACACAATCTTTAGCATGTCTTGTTTGTGTGCGAGAATCAAAGTTATAACCTGTAACAAGAATCTGGGCTGTGATAATTCCATATTTTACAAACTCTAAACGATACGATTCCATAAGCAGAGGCTGTCCAATGCTAGCTAGGGCTTGTTTATTTGTGATCTGTGTCTTATCAATCTTAAGGAGTGTATAACCACTTGCTACCGCGCCAGAAGAGACCAATAGCACATCATAGCGCTCACGCAATGCAGAGATAAGTCTGGCAATCTTTTGGATCTGCAACTTGTTGATCTCATACCCATCGCTTAAGATGGAGCTACCAACTTTTAAGACTATGCGTTTTTTTGTCATATCCTAATCTTTCATATTTTACGCCATAGCCTTATAGTGTTTATATACGCTACTTATTCCATCGCGCAAAGAAATGCTTGGCTTCCAACCAAGCGCATTGAGCTTTGAGGAATCCATCAGTTTTGCGAAAGTCCCATCAGGCTTTGAAGTATCAAACACAAGATAGCCGCTAAAACCTACAATCTCTTGTATCAACTCGCCTAACTCTTTGATACTAATATCGCTACCAAAGCCGATGTTTATGTGAGTATTGCGCACTTGCATATTGTTGGTAACAGAATCTCTTGTAAGAGTATCAAAATCAATGTTTTCCATCACATACACGCAGGCTCTGGCCATGTCTAATGCATGCAAAAACTCTCTTCGTGGTCTCCCACTCCCCCAAATCTGCACACTTTGCGCGCTTATGCCAAATCGCTGCAAGAATGCTTGCAAACTCTCTCCGCTTAAGCCTGTATCTTTCTCTACAGATTCTCTATCACCTTGGCTCAAAAGCTTTGCTAAATGAATCTTACGCAAGAGAGCAGGCAAAACATGAGAGGTATGAAGGTTAAAATTATCATTGTCGCCATAAAGATTTGTAGGCATCACGCTTAAGAAATTGCATCCATATTGGAGTGCGAAACTCTCGCACATTTTAAGGCCGGCAATCTTGGCAATCGCATAGGGTTCATTGGTGTATTCCAGCTCGCTTGTAAGCAAATATTCCTCTTTTATAGGCTGCTGGCAGTCTCTAGGATAAATGCAAGAACTCCCCAAAAAGAGTAGTTTTTTGACACCACTTTTATAAGCATGAAAAATTACATTGTTTTGAATGGCAAGATTCTGATAAATAAAGTCGGCGCGGAACTCATTATTTGCAGCGATTCCCCCTACCTTTGCCGCTGCCAAAAACACATACTCAGGGCGAACCTCGTTAAAAAACATCTCCACTGCATTAAAATCACTCAAGTCAAGTTCTGCATGGCTTTTGGTAATGATATTACCAAAACCATCTTGTTGCAAGACCTGCACAATACTTGAGCCTACAAGTCCTCTATGTCCAGCTACAAAAATCCTAGAATCTTTTTGCATACTTCCCTCAAAAATACTTATTTAAAAATTTAACAAACACAATAAGATAAAGCTATACCGGATTAAATCTTATAGAGTGGCCGGGAGAGAGGGATTCGAACCCCCGGAAGCTTGCACTTCAACGGTTTTCAAGACCGCCGCTTTCGACCACTCAGCCATCTCCCGAATGCAAGATAGATATACAGAAAGAACTTTTTTGTATCTGGAGGCGACACCCAGATTCGAACTGGGGAATCAAGGCTTTGCAGGCCCATGCCTTACCACTTGGCTATGTCGCCATATCTCAACCACAAGTGGTGCCCGAAGCCGGACTTGAACCGGCACAGACGCAATGTCCGAGGGATTTTAAGTCCCTTGTGTCTACCAATTTCACCACCCGGGCTGAATTAATCGCAATTTGAAAATCATTGATTAAGGAATTTTTGATAAATGGAGCGGGAAACGGGGATCGAACCCGCGGCCCCGACCTTGGCAAGGTCGTGCTCTACCACTGAGCTATTCCCGCAAAAATTGGGACAAAAAACACGCGGATTCTATCAGCGTTTTATCAAAAAATCAAGCACTGCAAATAAAGACAACGATTTTCTGATACAATGCCAGCCTTATCTTGAGACGCCTAAATCACAATGTATTTTCAAGGAAGTTTATGCTTGTAGGATTCCAAAGCTATCCATTTGAAAAACTCAACCAACTTTTCTTGTCAATCCCAAAACCACAAAATACCCTTAATCTTACAATTGGTGAGCCGCAATTCCAAACGCCACAAATTATCTTGGATAAGTTTACCCAGAATGCACACCTCCTGAATAAATACCCAAAATCAAGCGGAGAGGAATTCTTACAGTCTAGCCAACGCAATTTTGTCCAAAAACGTTTTGGAGTAGAATTAAACAAAAGCCAGCTCATCTCCACTTTTGGTACTCGCGAAGTGCTTTTTAATTTCCCACAATTTTTCTTATTTGGCAAATCACACCCTGTAATAGCATATCCAAACCCGTTCTATCAGATTTATGAAGGTGCCGCCATTGCATCAAATGCCAAAAGTTTGCTGATGGAGCTAAATGCCCACAATGGCTTCAAACCACACTTAGAAAAACAAGAATTAGAACAAGTGGATTTGGTTATTCTTAACTCCCCAAACAACCCAACAGGTGTTGCTCTAAATATCAATGAACTCAGCGAGTGGGTAAAGCTCGCATTGGAATACAATTTTGTCATTCTTAGTGATGAATGTTATAGCGAGATTTATGCCAAAGACGCTCCAGATAGTATTCTGCAAGCAAGTCTCAAAGCAGGCAATCCTACCTTCAAAAATATCTTATCACTCAATTCAATCTCTAAGCGTTCTAGCGCACCTGGACTTCGTAGCGGCTTTATCGCTGGTGATGAGCAGATTCTCAAAAACTATGCAAAGTACCGTACCTATATAGGTTGTGCTATCCCACTTCCATTACAAGAAGCTGCCAACATCGCATGGAGCGATTTTGAAAATCCTGCGGCCACTCGTGCAATTTATGCTAAGAATCTCCAGATTGCTCAAGAGATCTTCCCACAAGCCTATGTAGCACCATATAGCTTTTACCTTTGGCTTAGGGTTGGCGATGATTTAGGATTTAGCAAAGAGCTTTTTGCTCAAAAAAGCATTATGGTGTTGCCCGGAAGCTTTTTGGGACGCAATGGTGCAGGAGAGGGATATGTAAGGATTGCACTTGTGTATGAAAACAGCATAATACGCCAAGCACTGCAAGCTATCAAAAGTTTCATATAAGCAAAGGGATAAATTTTGAAGATTCATCTAATAGGAATTGGTGGAATTGGGATTTCTGGATTAGCCCGCTATCTTATGGCGCAGGGCTTTAGTATTAGTGGAAGTGATATAACACAATCCCCCACAATTAGGACCCTCCAGCAACAAGGCATATCCATCACAATCCCCCACAACAAAGACTGTATAAAAGATCAAGACATAGTCATCCACTCTGCCATCATCAAGCCTGATAATGTCGAACTACAAAGAGCACAAGAGCTTGGTATTAAGATACTCTCACGTGCCCAGGCATTGGAATTTATCCTCAAAGACAAGCGGGTTTTTAGCATATGTGGCGCACATGGCAAAAGCACTACAAGTGCAATGCTTGCTAGCATTTTCCCAGAATTTGGCGCAATAATCGGGGCAGATTCCAAAGAATTTGGCTCAAATGTCCGCGCAATAGCCTGCCAAAGCATTATCTTTGAAGCCGATGAATCAGACAAAAGCTTTTTAAACTCAAATCCCTACTACGCTATCCTCCCAAATGCAGAACCCGAGCATATGGAGACTTATGATAACAACTTGCAAGAATTTTATAACGCCTACAACTGCTTTTTAGACAAAGCTACAAAGCGTATAGTAAGCGATTCAGATACATTCCTTGCAAATATCACCCAAGAATCTTTACATCTTAACCCCAAAGAAGACATCTCACATATCTCATATTTTCTGAAAGATTCTAAGCCATATACGCGCTTTTGTCTGCGTGATTTTGGTGAGTTTGAGGTTTATGGGTTTGGCGAGCATACAGCTATTAATGCTTCCTTAGCGATTCTATGTGCATTAGATGAAGGCAAAAACATACAGGAAATAAAAGAAAATCTCAAAAATTTCGCAGGAATCAAAAAACGCTTTGACATTCTCACAACCAAGGATTGCGTGATTATCGATGATTATGCACACCATCCAACCGAAATCAGCGCTACCCTACAAAGCGCACAAATCTACAAAAATCTTAGTAGCCACTCGCATATCACTGCATTATGGCAACCACACAAATACTCTCGTCTTTTAGTGAATCTCGATGGATTCAAACAATGCTTTGAAAACCTTTGCGATGAGCTCATCATATTGCCGGTATGGTGTGCTGGAGAAGCTCCACAACAAATCGATTTACTCAAAGAATTCGCGCATCTCAACCCAATCCTTGCAGGTCGCGTCATGAGAAATGGTAATAGCCTTATAGTCTACAAAGAAGACAAACCTATAAAACATCTAGATTCTGGAATCATCATAGGACTGGGCGCTGGAGATATTACCTACCAGTTGCGAGAGTAGCTCTTTACCCGTGATAATTTGGCGCTTCCTTAGTAATATACACATTATGCACATGGGATTCCTTTAATCCCGCTGCAGTAATCTCTACAAACTCCGCATTTTTCTGTAACTCCACAATATCCTTGCTTCCCAGATACCCCATACTAGAGCAAATCCCTCCTACAAGCTGATGCACTACATCACCTATCTTGCCTCTATATGGCACGCGTCCCTCAATACCCTCGGGCACAAGCTTGTCTTGTGCTGTGCCTTCTTGGAAATATCTGTCCGCACTTCCCCTAGTCATAGCACCTATACTTCCCATACCACGATAACTTTTATACTGCCTGCCTTGGTATATCATCAGATCACCCGGAGATTCTTTAGTACCAGCAAGCAGAGAGCCTATCATAACACTTGAAGCGCCTATAGCTAAAGCCTTTGTAATATCTCCAGAATATTTGATTCCGCCATCAGCGATTATGGGGACATTGTGTTTTCTAGCGACCTGTGCGCAATTATCGATGGCTGAAACCTGGGGCATGCCGACTCCAGCCACAATGCGCGTCGTGCAAATACTTCCAGGACCTATACCCACCTTTATCGCATCAGCACCTGCTTCTATCAAATCCTCAGTAGCCTTTGCTGTTACGACATTGCCCACCACCACATCTATACGCAATTTAGCTTTGATTTCTTTGAGCGTCCTAAGCACATTCAAAGAATGCCCATGCGCAGAATCAAGCACCAATACATCAACCCCAGCCTCCACTAAAGCCTGCGCTCGCTCAATCTGCAAGACACCAATCGCAGCACCCACACGGAGTCTGCCAAAACCATCTTTATTAGAATCCGGATACTCTATACGCTTTTGTATATCTTTGATTGTGATAAGTCCTTTGAGTGTTTCATTGTGATCGACTATTGGAAGTTTTTCGATTCTGTGTTTATGCATTATCTCTCGCGCTTGCTCTAGCGTCGTACCGATTCCAGCAGTGATAAGCGGGGCTTTTGTCATCACATCGCCAACCTTCTTCTCCAAATCAGTTTCAAAACGGACATCGCGATTAGTCAAGATTCCAATCAACTTACCATGGCTATCTACTACAGGCACACCTGAGATTTTGTAGTTATCAGTTATCATCTTGGCTTCTTTAAGAGTAGCATCTGCCAAAATATAAATTGGATCGACTATAACACCGCTCTCGCTCTTTTTGACCTTTTTCACATTCTCCACTTGAGAATCTATATTCATGTTCTTATGGATAATCCCTATCCCGCCAAGACGCGCCATAGCAATAGCAGTCTGATATTCTGTCACAGTATCCATGGCAGCTGAAACAATAGGAATATTTAATCCAATATTTCTACTCAATTTGGTTTTTAGACTCACTTCTTTGGGCAATATCTCAGAATATGCAGGCACAAGCAAAATGTCCTCAAAAGTTAATGCTTTTTGTACAATCTTCATTTTGCCTCCTTGTAACTAGCTAAATTAAGAATTTCCGAGCTCTTTTTCTAATCCGTAGGCAATATTAAGAATACTTTGTTCTTGGCAATGATTACCAATAAACTGCACACCAAAGGGTAATCCACTCAAACCCTTCAAACTCACTGATGGCACACATATAGCAGGCAAGCCAGCAAGATTCACACCTATCGTATAAATATCACTAAGATACATTGCAAGCGGAGATATACTAGTGCCAAACTTCGGAGCTAAAGTCGGTGCAATGGGTGCTAGCAAAACATCGCATGCCATAAATAAATCATTGTATTGCGCCTTTATAAGCTCGCGCACTCTTTGTGCTCTCAGATAATAAGCATCATAATAGCCACTACTTAACACAAAACTCCCAAGCATTATTCGGCGCTTTACCTCATCGCCAAAACCTTGTGTGCGAGTATTCACATAGAGTTCTTTAAGATTTGTGCAATGTGCCCTATTGCCATAGCGTACACCATCAAAACGTGCTAGATTAGAGCTAGCTTCAGCAGTAGAGATAATATAGTAAGTAGAGACATGATAATCCACATCCAGCATATCAAGCTCTACAATGCTATGCCCCATAGATTCTAAAAGCTTGATGCTCTCCTCGTAGTTTTGGATAATCTCGCTATCAGCTGATTCTAGCCATCCTCTCAAAACCCCTACTTTATAGCGGATATCACTATCAAGGCTTGCAAAAGTATTTGTAGCAGGGAGATTAAGAGAAGTAGAATCTTTAGGGTCATGACCGCTTATACAATCCAATAGCAAGCTAGCATCTTCTACATTCTGCGTGATAGGACCTATCTGATCAAAGCTTGAACTATATGCTATAAGACCATAGCGACTTACCCGTCCATAAGTTGGCTTCAGCCCTACACATCCACAAAATCCAGCAGGCTGACGGATAGAGCCCCCAGTATCACTACCAAGCGATGCTATTGCCAGCCCCGCTGCTACTGCCGCTGCACTCCCACCACTTGAACCACCGGGTACACGTGAAGTATCACGCGGGTTTTTCGTGCGACCATAGCAGCTAGATTCTGTAGTGCTACCCATGGCAAACTCATCCATATTCGCACGTCCAAAGGCACACATACCATTATTATGCAGATTCTCAATCACACTAGCGTTATATGGTGCTATATAACCCTTCAAAATATTCGAACCACAAGTTATCTCCCAGCCTTTGACATTGATATTATCTTTTATCAGAATAGGCACGCCCTTATTTTGCTCAAATGAGTGAAACCCACCTATATAAGCATTCAACTCGATATTTTCTTTCACATTTTTGAGGATTCTGGATTTGATTTCCCGCAGTTCTTCTTCCCTGAGACTTAGAGCTTGCTTGAGAGTAATCATTGATAGACCTTAAGTTTTGTGCGCATTATATATCGAGATTTTACTGGCATACCAATCATTGTACGACAGAATACACGCCATTGCCACTACTAAGAATCTCAAGCAGATTCCCACTCTTGAGCATATTGCAAACTAAAATTGGTAGTTTATTCTCCTTAGCAAGCGCTATTGCTGTATCATCCATTACCTTAATATGATCCCGCAAGGCCTCATCATAATTGACAGATTGGAGCATTTTGGCATCACTAAACTTCTTTGGATCTTTATCATACACGCCATCAACTTTTGTGGCTTTGATAATCACACTAGCACCAATCTCCACTGCCCTAAGCGTAGCAGCACTATCTGTGGTAAAAAACGGATTTCCAGTCCCCGCAGCAAAAATCACCACCCTGCCCTTTTCCAAATGCCTAATAGCACGACGATAGATATAGCTCTCACACACTTCCCTTATCTCTATAGCGCTTTGCACCCTCACATCTATACCCAAATGCTCCAATGCCTCTTGCATAGCCACTGCATTAATGACTGTAGCTAGCATACCCATATAGTCCCCGCTTGTACGGCGTATAAGGCCACCTTCAGCAGCACTCACGCCGCGTATGATATTGCCGCCACCAATTACTAATCCTATCTCAATCCCAGCTTCTACAAGCATCCTAATTTCTTTTGCAATATATTCCAAAATACCTACATCTATCCCAAAACCACTATTTCCACTCAATGCTTCACCAGAAAATTTAATCAAAACTCGCTTGCAACCTTTCATAAACACTCCAAAAACGACTAACAATTTGAATCCGCAAATCTTATCTTAAAACTTGGTATTTGACTCTCACATTGCTTGCATATTATTGAAGTCAAAAAAATAGTGTAGAATACCCGCCCCAAATCCAAAAAATCTATTTAAGGAGAATGCAGCAATGAACTTAAAAATCTTAAGAAATCTAAGCATAAGCGCAATCTTGACAAACGCCACATTTCTGAGTGTGAATGCACAGACTTTCGTAGGTGTAGGAGCAGGAGTTGGCATAGATTCTGGCATCGTGTACAAAGGTACCCAAAACAAACAACCTTCACTCCAACCACAGAATGTAGAATCTAGCTCTTTTGACTATGAATTGCTTGTAGGTTACCAAAACTCTAGCCAGCCAGTATCATTCCGAATTTATGGCTTAGGAGGTCTGAGTTATCTCAGCACTGATCCAAAGCTTATAAATGCTACTGATATAAGCGCAAATATCGATGTGGTATATAGCATACCAATGAGTGCAGACAAGAAATTCAGCATATATGGCGGGGCAGGAGTTGGACTATTGCTCCTTAGTGGAAAGGCTATCAAAGAAACCAACAGCTTTGATGATAAAATAAAAGCCCTGTCTCAAAACAGCAATAGCAACCACGACTACAAAATAAAATCCCAAAATTTCTATACATCATTTGCTATCAATCTAGGCACACAATTTTATTTCAATCAACGTAACGCGGTGGAATTAGCGGCACGCATTCCATTATCACGCGATAAATCGATACTTGCTTATGATGACAAACTTACCAAAGAAAAATTTGACATCACATTAAAGGTGCCTTACACAATGAGCTTGCGATATATTTTTACATTCTAAATCACAGAGATTCTCTTAGAGTCTCTGCCCTACTTTCTCTCATACACTTTTAAATCCTAAAACCCTTTCCTTGATGCAGATTGTAGTAAGGCAGCTCATCGCTACAGCACCAAAGAGATTAAAAATCAACAAACTGAAAGTACAAATCGCACTTGTTAGAGGCAAAAAAACTCTATGACAAACGAGAATCTTTAAAGAAAAAACAGCAGCTCAAAGACGCACAAAGCGCTATGAAAGAGGCTTTGTACAAATAAAACTTTAATGGCAGTAGTTATGGCACATTACACATCCCCTAGTCTTAAGACAAGATATTCACTTTTCCTTCTTTTTGTGTTTCTTTTTTACACGTTATTGGAAATTTGCGTGTATTTTTGAGAATAAGTGCTTTTTTTTTTTTTTTTACTTCACTACAATCAGAACCACTCTATATATAAAGATATAGAGCCTAAGATATACCAAACAAAATGGAGGAAATAATGAAACCAACATATTCACCTAAGTTTATCTCAACCATAGCAGCTTTGTCTCTTTGTGTCTCAAGTGCAGTAGCTCATCATCCAGATACTAACTGGGTGATTACTGGAAGCAATGAGAATGCTCATAGTAGTGCCGGTGATTCCAACACTACCACAATCACCAATCTCACTAATGGCATTGTCAGTACTGGAGCTAATGCTGAGAATAGAATCAGCTCGCTTATCATTAAAAGTGAAACCAACAACAATAACAACCCGACCCTAGAAATAGGAAATCAAAACAATAATAAGAAAATCACCGTCCCAAATATCACCATAGACGCAGGAGCTAATCTCAACAGAACGATTCAGAATCCATCAAACACAAACAATAGATGGAACATCATAATCCGTGGCGGCTCCACAATAGAAAACTTTATGAACAATGGCACAATCAGTTCTACAGGAAAGGCAGACACACTCTACCTCTTTACAGATGAGCAAACAAAAAATAGCAACCAAAAAGGAGGCCAGACAGCTATAACAAACTTTACAAACAACGGAACCATAGAATCCAAAGGTAGCAATGCAGCTATAAGACTCCAAGGAGCTAGGATTGACAATTTCAAAAACAAACAGGGCAAACTCATCTCAGGAGATAGTGAGGAAGCAATCAAGGTTGAAAGAAAAGGAACTAACGGACAAGCTACCAACTCAACCATCACCAACTTTACCAACGAAGGCACGATAAAAGCCAACAACACAGCAGTGAATTTCAACAACACAAGTATCACTAACTTCACAAACTCAGGCACTATCATCAATGAAGGAAACAAAAATAGCGGCGTGAATATCAATGATACTACCATCACAAGCTTCAGCAACTCTGGAACGATCAAAATAACACAAGGTGCTGCAGCTGTGAGATTATCGGGCAGCACCAATGTCAGCACTTTCATCAATGAGGTTGGTGGCTTGATACAAAGCGATCAAGAAAACACTCAATACAGGATTGGCGATGAAGTCAAAGCAGCAATCTATGCACATTCAGGCAAAAACATCACAAGCCTTGAGAATAAAGGAACGGTCAAAGGCAAGAATATTGGAATCTACATATGGGGTAAAAATAACCAAAGCATCACCCATCTCAAAAACTCAGGTCTTATAGAAATAAATGGCAATAACAATAGTAGTGGTGGCAGCAATGGCAGTGGTGGCAATGGCAGCAAAACTGGAGGTATTGTATTAGGAAATTATGACAACCAGAACGCTAAATACGACACTGTAGAAAACACTGGCACTATCAAAGGTGGGGACTATGGCATATACACAGAAGGCGCAACTATTACCAATTTCAAAAACTCTGGAACGATAGAAGGCAAAATAGATGGTATAGGATTCTATAACGCTGGAACTACTAACACCAGCATCACCAATCTTGATATAGATAGTGGAGTAATCAAAGGCGGAACAAATGGTATCAACATAAGCAAAGATAAAGGCTCAGATACCATAGCAGTACAGAATCTCACCATCAAATCAGGAGCCACAGTAGAAGGCGGCACAGGCAGTGGTCTGGTGCTAGGAAATAACAAAAATGAAACAAATGGTAAAAAAGCAACTTACAAACTCACAGGAAAAATAGAAGTCAATGGCACACTGAAAGGCTCAACTGCTGGTATCACCAATCACGGCGAACTAGGCTCAGACAATCAAGATGCTATCGTAGTAGGTAATGGTGGCCAAATAATCGGAGTTGTCAAAAACGAAAGTGGCGGAAATCTTAAAGGAAACATCACTAACAACAGCGCAAGCACTCTATCTCTAGAGAGCAAAGGCACAGTTGGCAATAACATGGTTATTACTAATAGTAATGCTAATGCTGGTGGCAAAGTTGAAATAAAAGACTGGAAAGTAGAGAATCAAGGTAATAATGGTAGTGGTCAGCAAGTAAAAAAGGTGCAATTCAAAGGTGAAGGCATTACAGTAGATAAATTAACAATAAGTGCAGGAAATGTAGATGTTACCCAAGTAGCTAATGCATTTACTACAGATGATAAAGCAAACAAAGCCAATATATTTGCACACACCCAAATAGAATCCACAGACCAATCAGTCAAATTCACCGGTGACATGCTCCGAGGCCTTGTTGCCAACATAGATGGTTCTAAAACAGCAGCTGCTGCATTAAACAGAACACTTATAACCACAGCTACTGCAAGAGCTACATTCTTAGATACTGTTATGGGGAATGCATTGAATACTCTTTCTTTTTTGCATCATAGAGCAAGTTCTTCTTTGGGAAGTTATAAGAATGCAAACTTGTATGCAAATGCTACTACTATAAGAAATGATCTGTTGTCTCAGAGTTCTAATTATGCAAGCAATAAAAACAATCTTTTCTTTGTATTGCCCTATTACTCTTATACAAAAGTAGAACTCGATAAAGGAGTATTCTCTAAAGGACATACACAAGGTCTAGTATTAGGATATAGCTTCTTTAATCCAAAATCA
>NZ_NHYK01000022.1 GCF_003288805.1 Helicobacter sp. 10-6591
TATGACATTTGGAGAATCTTATCTTACACATATGAAATGCCTAGAAAATGTAGGGCTTTTGCGTGTCGATGAAATAGAGCATAATGGGCAAAAAATCGTGCCAATACAAGTGCTAAAGACGCTTTTACCCGATCCAGCCTCTCTAGCGCCTCGAACCAAAGGGCAAACACACATAGGCTGCTTTATCAAAGGATACAAAGATGGCAAGGAACGCACAATTTATATCTACAACATTTGTGATCATCAGACTTGCTACAAGGAAGTCAATGCCCAAGGTGTGAGCTACACTACAGGTGTGCCTGCGATGATTGGAGCAAAACTGATTTTGGAGGGTAAATGGGGCATAGGAGTGGCAAAAATACCAAATAACGCAGATAATAGCGATATGCCAAAAGGTGGGGAATATCAAGGTATAGATAATGCAGCAGAATTCGCAGATTCTAATAGCTATCAAGATGGAAATTTATCAAATAACCAAACCAACTTTGTTACAAACACCAATAAGACGTTACAAGGAAGTGGTGTGTGGAATATGGAGCAAAATGACCCAGACCCATTTATGAGTGAGCTAAATAAGCAAGGCTTGCCCTATGTTGTCCTAGAGATAGAATCTAACGGAGAGACAAAAGTGCTAGAAGACGGTAGAAAATAGTAATGATAAGGACATATTGTAAGATTTTATTTCTAAGTATAGCCCTTTGTCTTGCCCTCAGTGGTTGTGCTACTATGGCGTATTATTCTACAGAGCAAGACCCACAAATAGCATTTGACAAGCAAAAACCGCTTACTATCTATTTAGGCGAAAATCCAAGTGTTTCTGATAAAAAATTTGGACTTTTGCTAGGCGAATTAATGGTAAAGGAGGGATTTTCTATCAATGGATTTAATACAGATATGAAACAAACTCCCTATGCTCTTGGTTTTGATATAGAGACAAAATCTTCCAATTATACAGGAAGCTACAACTACATGACATACAATACACAAAGGACTTATATAGCTGGCACATATTCGGGCAATGGATATAATCCCGGGACAACGATTACGACGCAAGTGCCAACTACCCATACGCAGGTTTATACAGGAGTTTATGTTTATAAGCTTATCAGAATCTATATTTTTTCTCGAGAGCAAAAGGAGCGCACACTGCTATGGTATGGTGGTATCCATGTGAGTGTTAGAGACTATGATAAATACAAGGAAAATGCCATAAGAAATCTCATCAAACTTATAGGGCAAGATTTTAAGGGCGATTTAGACATTAGCAAAAATCCTCAAGATTTAGCCAATACAGATTCTGTGTGGTAAGAGTCAGGAAGAATCAATGAGCTTATTATGGAAAATGTTTTATCACATATTTTTAAAAAAGCCAAAGAAATATAGCTATAAAACTTACAAACAATATAGTAATTTTGACAACGCACAAGCTAACAAACAAAAAGGCGATAAATACGAGCAGCAGATTCTAAAGCTATATAAAAAGCAAGGCTATAAAGTCTATCCGCAAGGATTCATAAAAGGCAAGGCTGATGGTGGAATCGATTTAATAGCATATAAGGGCAATGAGGCACTTTTGATACAATGCAAAAATTGGGAGTATTCGCAGGTAAAGCAAGAGCATTTGAGAATCTTTTTGGGTGATTGCACTGCATATTTAGAGAAAAACCACAAGATTTTTGCTAAAAAGAATGTGCGGAGGGTATTTGTAACCAGCTGCGAGAATCTTGACTACGGCGTAGAGAAATTTTTGCAAGAAAATAATCTAGAGTATAAAATCATTGCATATCAAAGCACAAATTTGCGATATTAAAGATCGTTGTATTTTTAGCAACCTGCTATAATCCTTAATCGAATCTAAATAGTAAAATCTAATGTGTAGAGGAAAGCAGGAAGTAAAAATAGCCAAATGTATCCGGCAAAGCAACAAGGCATAAAAAAGCTAAAAAGCGCAACAATTACACAAGCATAGCATACAAAGGCACTCAAGCAGTATAAGAGGATAAGTGGCATAATCTCTAAGAAAAAGAAATAATGTTAAATTTTGACTTTAGCAAGCTACAAGAGAAAGATTTTAAAGAAGATTCTGTGCGGGAATTTATCCATTGTGCCACTTTTGAAACAATTAGGCTTTTTGCGCCGAAAGATTCTAAGCAATCGCAAAAAAAAACTCTAGGCTAGAAATAGTTTTATCACTAAAGCTTACAAGTCCCACAATTACAGGCAGTAATGAAAAAATCACTTTTACGCGCTTCCTTGATTATGTGCTATATGTGGTTTCTAAGCCCCATTGTGTGCTAGATGCAAAAGTCCCAAAAGTAGAGATTAGCACACAAAGTAAAACAGAGCGACAAGCATTTTATTATGCAATCAATCCTGAACTCAAAGCTCCATTTTACGCACTTTGCAATGGTAAAAGTCTCACGCTTTTTGAAGCTAACGGGCAGAATCTCTCAAAAGAATTTTTATGTGAAGAACTCTTTATAAATGGCTTTGATAACGAAACTTTTGCACTTTTAAAGCAGTATTTAAGCACCTCTATACAATCTTTAAAGCAAACTCTAGCCCAAGATTCTAAAACACCTAAAAAGCCTGATACTTGGTATCTAGCTAGAGAATTGCCCAAGGCAATTTTAAGTCCTAAAAAACAAGCAAAGTCTCGCTACTTTGGCTGCACAGCCTACTTCACGCGTCAAAGTTGGGATATCGTAACCCAAAATATCAAAAATTTCACAGACAAGGGTGATGTCGTGCTAGAAGTAGAATCTAGCGGAAGTTTTAAGGTGCTAGAAAATGGGAGAAATACGCCTATCTCATATCTGGAATAGGCGTTCATACAAGATATCAACATTAACTTTGGGTGACGCATGGAATCCGTCTGTATGGAGGTTATGCAAGTGCGCGTGGCGGTTTAGTAAATATATGAGGTAAATAAGAAGTAGATGTAGATACCAACAATACCTCACGACGTCTTCCTGCTAGTAGCAGCGCAACTTATACTGTTCTTTCAAACATTCCAAATATCTAACCAAGACTTTCCTCATCTCCTAAAGCAACCCTAACACCTTAAAACTGCATCTGAATATGATCGATATCTCTCCATTTGAGCCTATACTGCGTGCTATCTTTTTTTTCCACTAACGCTTTCAGCGCACTAAAGGCATTGCGCACAAACATATCAGTCTCGATATTCACACGCATACCCACCTTATAATCTTTAAAAAGTGTATTTTTGAGTGTATGCGGAATGATAGTCAGACCAAAACCCTGCACACTTTTACTCCCTGCTGTGAGACTGACACCATCAACACATACAGAACCCTTAGGCAACACATAATCCAATGCCGTATTTTCCAATCTAATAAAAAAATCACTCTGTTCTTTTGTGTGTATAATCTGAGTAATCGTGCCGATACAATCAATATGCCCCTGCACAATATGTCCATCAAGCCTAGCATTTACTTGCAATGCAGGCTCGATATGCACACGACTTTGTGGGATAAATCTCTCCAAAGCAATGGACTTCTTGCTCTCCATACTAAGCTCTGCGCTAAAACCAAAAGTTTCTCTACTTATAGCTGTAAGACATACGCCATTTACAGCTATAGAATCTCCGATGTCTGGTTTATATATACAAGCTACCTGAATCTTACTGCCACTATAGCCATGTATCTTGCCAATCTCTCGTATCAACCCACTGAACATATAACCCTCAAACAAGCCTTATTGTGCTACAATTCTAGCCAAATTTTGCGAGACTTGAAAGCGCCATATTCCCACACCACACAAAGATTCAATGTTGAAGGCAAGCCAAAATGCAAATGCAAGCCACAATACAAACAATAGACACGCATTGTCATTTAGACAATGAAGTTTATAAACAAGATTTAGAATCTGTGATCACTCGTGCCTTGCAAGCTCAGGTACAGCAAATGATTATCCCCGCTGCTGATATGCGCACACTAGAAAGAGCCAGAAGCCTTGCTAATAGATTTGAATCTATCTACTTTGCTTCTGGCGCACATCCTTACGATTTAGAATATTTTGAGATTGATAAAGTGCGCGAATATGCTTTAAACGATAAATGTGTAGCTATTGGTGAATGTGGTTTAGATTTTTATGGCTTGCCAGAGAAGCAAGAAAATGAAAGCGTACACTCTTATAAGCAAAGAATCATTGCCTATAAACAAAGACAAATACATGCCTTTGTATCCCAGATTGAACTCGCACTAGAGCTACAACTCCCCTTAATCGTACATATCCGAGAAGCTTCACTTGAAGCATTTAAAATTCTCGAAAAATTCAGTAAACAAGGCTTAAAAGGCGTCTTACACTGCTACAACGCTGATAGAATCTTATTGGATCTGAGCGAAAACTTTTACTATGGCATTGGCGGGGTGAGCACTTTCAAAAATGCACACCAACTTCTTGAGGTCCTCCCACTTATCCCAAAAGAGAGGCTTTTGCTAGAAACTGATGCGCCATATCTCACACCTCATCCACACAGAGGCACTCGCAACGAGCCAAGTTATATACCACTTATCGCAGAAAAAATCGCAGAGACTCTTGGTGAAAGCATAGAATCTATCGCGCGACTTAGTACGGAAAATGCTTATAGATTATTTGAAAAAATCGCAGAATTTGGAAAAGACCTACACGCTAAACGCACCAAAAACCTAGAAAGGATACTATGAGCTGTATCAAAAGAATATGTATATTTGTATGCTTTATGACATTACAAGCGAGCGAATACCACTCATACGATAGTACTAGCCCTAGGATCTTACGATCCTTTGACTTGGATTCACAATTTTTGCCACAGCAGTATGAGCAAAGAGATGCTATAAAAGAAAACTCCCAGTATTTTTTGAAACGTTTTGAAAACAGCTATATGTTTATCCCCATTATCCGTAATATGATAACCCAAGAGAGGCTGCCACAAGAATTTCTCTTTGTCGCGATGGTAGAATCAGAATTTATCACCAATGCCCAGAGCTCTAAGCGAGCTACGGGAATCTGGCAAATTATCCCCACAACCGCAAAATCATTAGGTCTTGAGATAAATGACTATATAGACGAAAGAAAAGATCCTATCAAAAGCACTCGCGCTGCACTTATGTATCTCAAATATCTTTACAACCAAACAGGGCAATGGTATCTGGCTGTAATGGCATACAACTGCGGATACACTCGCCTACAAAAAGCTATCCAACAAGCCGGTGGAGACACCTCCTTGCATGTTCTCATCGATGATAACAAAAAATTTCTTCCGCGCGAAACCCGCAATTACATACGCAAAATAGTCGCAATGAGCCTGCTTTTTAATGACGTAGACTTCTTGAAGGAAAATGATTTAGAATACCTGCTTAATCGTGGTGCAACCAACACACTAGCTACGCTTAAGTTCAAAAGCGGCGTGCCACTAGGACTTATAGCAAATAGCATTGGATTAAGCCTCAAAGAATTGCGCAAATACAATACGCACCTCAAATATGCATTCTTGCCACCCGGACCAGCGAGCAAGAAGTACAATGTCCATATACCCTATGAAAAACTCGCTCTTTTCTTGCAAAACTTTGATTCCAGTAGCTATAAAGCGAATTCTGCGTTTGTCCTACATAAAGTACAAAAAGGAGAAACCCTCAGCTCAATCTCGCGCCAGTATAAAACTACCATTAGCGAACTCAAACGTATCAATGGGCTCAATAGTTCATTGCTCACAATCAAACAAAAGCTTGTAATTCCCATCCCCAAAAAATCAACCCGAAAAAACATTAACTGAAGGTTACCATGAGAGCATTCTATATTCTGTTTATGTTGTGTTTGGGGCTAAATGCCGCCGATAAGCTCGAAGTGCAAGCAAAGACTTTCAGTAGCGACGATAAAGCAGGCAAGACGATACTCAAGGGCGATGTTTTTATCAAAAAAGGCAATGATAAGCTTTGGGCAGATGTTGTAGTCATCAAGACAGATTCTAAACGCAAACCTTTAGAATACACCGCTACAGGCAAAGTAAGATTCTATGTAGAAACACAAGATGGTAGGAAAATCAATGGGAGCGCGCAAAAAGTAGTCTATAACACAGTAGATAATGAATACCGCTTATATGAAAATGCAAAAATCCAAGAAAAAGACAGCCCAAATACTATAACTGGTGAATTTATCACGCTTAATAACAAAAAAGGACAAGCCTACTCTACAGGCGATAAAGACAAACCCACAACACTGATTTTTATGCTTGATGAAGAAAAAAAATAAACCTTATGCAAGCCAAAAAACCCACATTTCTTACAAGCGCACAAAACATAAACCAAGCCCCAAGCCCCATATATAGCGAAATAGCATTCTTAGGCAGGAGTAATGTAGGAAAGTCAAGCCTCCTCAATCTCTTGCTAGGCACAAATCTTGCAAAAAGCTCCAACACACCGGGTAAAACACAATTAATAAATTTCTTTCGTGTAGAGTGGCAAAAAAATGACGAAGAGAGATTCCCTTTGGTCCTGGTTGATTTGCCAGGCTTTGGGTATGCAAAGGTGAGCAAAGATTTACAATCCCAATGGCAAAAGAATCTGGGAGAGTTTTTAGAAAAACGCACAAATATAAAGCTTTTTTTGCACTTGCGTGACAGCAGGCATACTGCATTGCCTCTAGATGAGAAGGTTTTAGGATTTTTACAACATCTCAAAAACCCAGACCAAGAGATCCTCACACTCTATACAAAGGCTGATAAACTAAATCAAAATGCCATAGCAAAGCTGACAAGCAACGGGGCACTGCTGACTAGCACAGAGAAAAAATCCCATTCTAAAATCTTAAATGCAAGCACTCTTAGGGCATTGATACTCAATAAAACACTGGGAATCTAGCGCTTGAGATTGATAGCTTCCTTGAGCAAATCATCGCCTGTGTTGAAGGCCTTTGCATTCATCGAATAGCCTCTTTGCATGACAACCAAATCAGTGAGCGCACTCCCTACATCAACATTGCTTGTTTCTAGGTACTTATAGAGTATCGAACCAAAGCGCAAATGCTGCCCTTCCCATCCAAGCAAAGGCTTTCCACTGCTTATGTACGCATCGCCATAAGCGACTAAAGTACGCGGATATACTCCCCTCCACCCAACAATAGAGCGCGCTCTATTGACATAAGCATAGCTATTGCCTGAAGATTCTGTCATCTCAAAAAGATTACCACCAACTTTTCTTAGACCCTGATCGTTGACAAAAGCCGATATGCCAACTCTCCCCATTGGCTCCATCACACCATTGCTAAAAGAAAGGAAAATAATTCCATCTCTATCAATTCTTATATCCTGTAGATGCCCTTCACTACGACCATCTTGATTCGTCTTATTGATTTGGGAATCTTGATAGAGCCTATTGGAGCTTGGCTTATCAGATGTGCCAGAAAGATTGTAAGTGATTTGTCTGTTGTCAAAACTGAGCGTTATTGGCTGTGTGATTGGAGTGCCATTTTCATCAAAGGCAATCTCGTGTATAAGCTTCTCTCCGACAGGAATAGTTCCATCTTTATTAAAAATCTGTGTTTGCACCTCCCAAAGCTCATTTTGTTTTGGTTGTGTGGTGGAGTTGGCAGAATTAAGCAAATAATAATGGCTTTGTAATAAAAACTTGCTTCCGCTCTCATCATAAATCTCAACATTACTCTGATAACTTGGTACCTCCAAATAAGCACTCTCAAAAGAATCTGCACTAATCTTTTTCCATCCTATCGGATCTTTGAGTGGATTTGAACTCCCTGCAATCTGTCGCATATAAAGCTTGTCTTGGTATCTTACAATCGCTTTTGGCTCATAGCTCTCATTTTCGACAAAATCTTTTGCTAGCCCTGTTTTGGAATCTCCAATCTCCTCCCAACCACTCTCAGTAGGCTTCTCATTCTCACTCTTTTCTACCTTGCGATATACCTTATCTTCAAAAATCACAAGCGAGCCTACTTCATAGCTCACACCATTACGCCATTGCTTTAGAACGCTTGTATCAACAATCTCCCAATTTTCGCGATCCTCAAAAGGATTACTATTACCCAAACTTCCTTTGTATGTAAAAATCACACCATCAAGACTCACAAGATCACCCTTTTCATATTCTTTGTCTTGTACATACAAAGAAGCTAGAGTGCTTCCAAATCTCTCATTGCGTCCAGAGATTCCAAGTTTTTGTGCAAGACTGCCGCTTATCTCAATATCACGAGCATGAAAAGATGTGTTAAAAATCTTTAAGCCTGTTTTTGCGCCAACTTCTCCATCAGGCAATCGCACCAAATCAAGTCCCAACCCTGCCTTTTGTGATAAAAGTGCATCCAAATCTTTGAAAGTCACAAAATCCTTGCCATAAGTAAATTCAAGCTCTTGTGTCTTGTCATCTGTCTTGATAGTGACTTTGAATCTATCAAAGGTCGTAGCATCAAGAGGCTGGCCATTTGTGGCAAAGGCATTCAAATCCGCTTGCCAGAATCTCGCTTCATCAAACTTCCCATTATTATCCGCATACACTTCCAAAGCATTGATAGTGTTTTGAGTCTTGTTCAGATTGATACTCGCTGCAACCTGTGTGGTAGCCACTGGTTTGTAGTAGAGATCTTGGGGAATCTGCAAGGGCTGCAAATTCCCACTAGCAAGCTTTGTGAAATCCTCATCGCTATTATTTGATGCGCTAAATACATTGTTTTGTATCTTGCCCAGATTGACCCCATACATATACAGCCCCTTGGAATTGACTATATAGCCCTCCCCATCTCTGCTAAAATTCCCATCTCGCGTAAAATAGGTCTTTTGCTTGGCTTGGTAGCCAGCATCTGTGATGCTAAATTCTCCGTTTTTATTCTCCCCTACGACAAACCAGCCCTTGCCCTCATATGCCACGCTAAATTCATTGTCACTTGCCTTATAGCTTCCGCTTCTTGTAGAGATGGCATTGCTAGAACCAGTTGCACCATAGTTGTAGTCGTTTGAGACAGGGGAGTTGGCATTCAAAGAATTGAGCGAATTTGAAAAAAGACTTTGGAACTGCGGCTGATTCTCACGATAGCCTGTGGTATTGACATTGGCGATATTGTTTGCAATAGAATCCACGCCAAATTGGTGTGTTTTGATTCCGCTATATGAGCTCAAAAGCGTGGCATTCATCAAGATTCCTTGTTGTAAAACTCAATAGCGCTCTCTAGTGGCAAAATCATATCGCCCATCCTTAGCATTGGCACACCTTTATCAAAGATCACACTCTGTACTTCACCTCTACCAACTCGTGCAGTGCGGTATTGGCTTGTTGTCTCATCAAGATTGTATTCTGCGCGGATGTTGTAGTTTCCAGATTCTGCTTGCGCTCCATTATCATCAAGCCCATCCCAGCTAAACTCCACATAACCCTTTTTGCCATCAAATTCTTTGAGTGCGATAGTGCGAACAAGCTGGTTTTGCGCATCAAAGATCGAGATTTTAGAATCACCCTTTGCGCTTGAGATAGCTTCATCAAAGTAAATCTGGAATTGCACACTTTCACCAGAGGTAAGTTTCACACCAAAAACATCAGTTTCAGCGATCTTGCCTATCATAGAAACAGAATTTAGTGCGTGCAAAGAGGCATTTGCAGTGTTTGTGTCCGCTGTGTTTTGCAAGCTCTGGTTGAGTGATTCTAAAGCCTGCTTCATTGAAGATTGGAATTCTTTGAGCTCTTTGTTTGTCTCTTGGGTAGATTTCATCGCTTCTGCAACTTCTACCATTGTCTTTTTATTCTGCTCTTGCATTTCTACTTGGGTAAGCTGTGCTGTCTGGGTGATTATCTTATCTGTCTCCATTGGTGCGGTTGGATCTTGGTTTTTAAGCTGCTCTAAAAACAATCGCATAAAAGCATCATGACTGAGTTCATTGATATTTTTTGGATTCTCTTTTTGTTTTGCAATCTTTGTATTTGCACCTGTTATCTCGCCTAAATCGACCGCCATATCTACTTCCTTTTATGCATATTTTGGAATCCTAATCTCCATCATCGTAGGTATTTCCTCATTTTCTTGCAAATCTTCTAAGCTATTTTCATTCCTCACAAAATGGGAATGCTCTTGTTGTCTGTCTTGTTGTTGGTTGCTCTGCGAAAAACTTAGCTCCACATTCTCAAAGCCAATTTGTTGGAGATTAGAGCGCAAGGGCTCTTGGTTTTGCATAAAAATAGCAAGAGCAGTTTGATTTGAGCTCACCTGCACAATCAAATCACTCCCATTTTTAGAAATCACAAGTTCAAGAGTCCCGAGATTTTTTGGATTGAGCTCTAGGGTTATTTTGCTAATTGGTGGTTTGTAGTTTTGAATCTCCTCCTTAAAAGAGGAAGCAAAATGGCGCACAAACTCATTTGCTACAACACCCCGAAAGCTCGTGTGTTGGTTTTGTGTTTTTACTGCTTGGAGTGGCTGTATAGTAGCAGCCTCTTTGACTTCTTTATTATTGGAATGTGAATTAGGAGAATTTGGCGTCTTTGTATGTTTATATTCGCTTTTCTCCATAGATTCTGAGAATTCCTCAAATTCCTCCAAAAAATCCACAAACTCATCTACAAACTCATTTTGCCTCAGTTGTGTATTTTGCAAAGCCTGCATAAGAGTATTAGCCCTTAGTGTGTTTTCTTGCTGGTTAAAATCTTTGCGTTGAGATTCTTTAGCTAGCGCATAAGATACACCTAATTCTTTGAGGTCTTGGAACTTGTATGACTCTAGCAAGTCATTTGTGTCGTTGGGGTAAATCCTTTTGGCTAAGTAATGAACTCAGCGAAACATTATGTTCGTCTTTGCTAGAAGCAACATAGATATTTGAAATCTTAGCCGTTACATTTTTTGGCTTCTTTTTTCCTCGATTGATTATTGCTACACGCTCGCTTTTGGATTCGAATTCATAGTCAAGTTTTTGTGTGGCTGAAAGTGGCTTTGATTTAGTATCAGATAAAGCCAAGCCTGCACTGATTTTAGTCGGATTGAGATTATGCTCATTAGCCACATCTAGAACATCTTGGAGCGTTTGAGAATCATGCTCCTCTATATTTGGCTGTGTCGGCTTTGCTATTTGCTGTCTAAGCGCACTTGCAAGCGGGACAGATTGCTGCATTTTTGAGGCTTCTTTTACTAACTCTCTTGATATATCCTTTGGTAACTCTCTTGGTATGTCTTTTGATAGCTCCTTTGATATGTCTTTTGGCAACTCTTTGGATATATCCTTTGGTAACTCTTGTGCAGGTAGAGGGATGCCCTCTGTAAGCAATTGAGAATCTTCTGGCACTTGAGCTAGCTTCTTTGTTATAACTTCATGGCTATTTTCAAGGGAGTTTTCTGCAGGCTTGGAAGTTTTTTTAGATATCTCTTTACTGGTGTGTATATTTTCTGGATTTTCACCCAATTTTTCACCCAAATAGCTTTTAAAATCCCCTTTTGGCTTGTTTTTCGCATTATTCACAATCGCCTTATTTTGTGTCTGTAAAACATCTTCTACCATCGTATTGTCCTTAAAGATTTGAGTAATGTCCAAAACTTTAAGCAAAGAACATTCCTTTGTTGGTGGATAAATCTCGCTCTTGCCTTACCTCATAGCAAATAAGCTATAATGCCTCCCATTTAACCCACAAAGGCACAAAGTGCAAAGACAATGCAGCCATTGCCACCTACTCTACCAAGAACAAGAACTCAAAAAAGTTATTACACAAGATTCTGAAGACAGCGAGCAAGAATTGTATTTTTGCTGCAATGGTTGCGAGAGTGTGTATTTTTTGCTACAAAAAGCGCAGTTACAAAGCTTTTATACCAAACTAGGCACAACCACCCTAACGCCTCCTAAGAGTGTGTCTAAGAATGACTTGGGCTTTTTTGACTCTCCGGGATTTAAAGAGAAATACATCCGCACGGACAAAAATGGCTTATTTTCCTGCTCTCTTATCCTTACAAATATCCACTGCTCTGCGTGTGTATGGCTGAATGAAAAAATCCTCAATGCACAAACTGGCATAGAATCTGCCTATATAAACTATACAAACAACAAGCTCCTGCTCACTTGGAACAACTCTATAATCTCGCTTTCACAAATCATACAGCTCATCCGTTCTATTGGCTATGACGCACTTGCCTATGACTACAACCTAGGCGAAGAGCAAAACAAAGCACAGACAAGCGAATATTATATGCGCGTGATTGTGGGGGTGTTTTGCACAATGAATATTATGTGGATAGCTATCGCGCAATACAGCGGATACTTCCTTGGTATAAGCCCCAGTATTACAAATATCTTAAATATTGCCTCTTTCCTACTCTGCTCCATAACCCTGTTCTACTCCGGCTTTGTGTTTTATCGGAGCGCGTATTTTGGTTTCAAATCTGGCTTCATAGGAATGGATATGCTTGTAAGCGTAGGCGCTAGCTTGACCTATCTCTATTCAATCTATGCAGCCCTAAGTCATAGTGTCGAGAGTTATTTTGAATCTGTAAGCATGATTATTACCTTTGTGCTGGTTGGAAAATTCTTAGAGATACGCACCAAAAAGAGTGCAGGAGAAAGTCTTGAGAAGCTTGGTATGTTTTTGCCCCAAAACATCAATGTAGTTGAAAATGAGCAAGAGAACAATGTGATTGTCAAAAAACCAGAGGAGGTAAATATCGGGGATATTATCCTGGCTCTACCTGGAGAAAAAATCGCATTTGATGGCATACTGATCTCGCCAAAAGGTCTTTTTGACTGCAAAGCCATTAATGGCGAAAGTCTGCCTGTCTCAAAGCGCAAAGATGAAGAAATCTTCTCAGGGTTTATCAATCTCAACCACAAGATTCTCTATCGCGCTAACAAAAGCTTCCAAGATAGTCTTATGAGTAAGATTCTCTCACTTGTAGAGACAAGCCTTACACACAAACCACGAATCCAAAATCTCGCTAATAGCATTTCACAGAATTTCTCACGCGCAATACTTTTGATTGCGCTATGTTGCATGATTGGCTGGTATTTTCTGGGAGGTATAGGGTTTGAGCAGTCTTTGATTATCGCTATTTCTGTGATTATCATAGCCTGTCCCTGTGCGCTTGCACTTGCTACACCACTTGCTAGTATTGTAGGAATCTCACAAGCTTACAAAAAGCATATTATTTTCAAGCAAGCAAGCTTTTTAGAGATACTTGCAAAGGCTGAAGTCATGGTGTTTGATAAAACAGGCACACTCACACAGGGAAAGCCCCAAGTCATAAACTCGCATATCTTGCAACCGCTTAGCAACCAAGACAAGTCCTTGCTTTATGCACTGACTACTCTTAGCACCCACCCCATTTCTTTAGGTATCAAAGAATATCTTGCACAAGAGACGCTTACACCTTGTGTTTTACAAGACTTTATCCAGCTAGATTCTAAAGGTGTCAAAGCCCAGTACAATGGAAGCAAAATCGTTGGCGGGAGCTTGGAATTTCTAGAAGAGGAAGGTATAGAAGTTTGCAATCTCAAGCTAGGTCAAAATATGCTCTTTGGTTTTGGGAGAGATTGCAAACTACTTGCTGTCTTTGAACTCAAAGATTCTCTAAAGAGTGGAGCTGCTGCACTTATAAGCTATCTGAAAACAGAAAGGATAAAGAGTGTCTTGTTAAGTGGGGATAGACAACAGAGTGTGAATACGGTAGCTAGAGAAATTGGCATCCAAGAATGCTTTTGGGGATTTTCCCCATTGCAAAAAGCTAGCTATATACAAGAGCTCAAAAATCAAGGCAAAGTCGTAGTAATGGTGGGTGATGGGATAAATGATGCGCTTGCCTTGAGCAAAAGCGATATTGCTATAAGTATGGGCAATGGAAGTGATATAGCACTTTTAAGCAGTGATGTGGTGATTTTAGATAATAGCTTAAAGAGTGTGGGGTACTCCTTGCAACTAGCCAAGCGCACTTATTCTTGCATAAAGCATAATATCGCTTTGAGTATTGCTTATAATGCTTTGAGTATTCCAATAGCACTTTGCGGGCTTGTGATACCACTTTTTGCCGCATTATCAATGAGTCTTAGCTCGCTGCTTGTCGTGCTCAATTCTTTGAGAATCAAAAAAGATTTAGAGTTTGCAAGAGCTTAGGGTTTCAAAAGATTTTGTACATCGCCACTATATTTCATCTGCTCTACTGGCTGTGTGTCAATAAGCTCTGCTATCTCTTGCATATTGACCTCACAGCCTCTAAATTCCTCATCACTATAAGTAAGATGCATATCAGCACTTACTACACCTTTGATCTTGCTTAGTTGCTTGAGTGAGTCTATATCCTCATGAGTACTAGGAGCTTGTATTATCGCGATTACCACACCCTTGGCTTCATCATCAAGCGCTACCTCGACATATTCTACTTTGCCAATCATCTCCAAAAGTTTGCTCCAATCCTGTGTTTTTGCACGAATTATTATGCTTGAGATATTCACTCTTTTTCCCTCCTTCAAATCTTGAAAAAATAAATCTTGCTGCTATCGCTACTTACAACCACAAAATCCTGGTAGAAAAATATGCCATTTACCACACTGTCTATTCCTGTGAGTAAAACTCTCTGTTTATTTACAGAATCCAGTACATACACATTGCCTCTCTCATCACCCATATAAGCGATTCTTTGGCCATCCTCACTAATCCCAACACTATAAACCAAAAAATCTGATCGCACACTCTCAAACCTTCTGAGCTCTTTGCCAGATATAAGATTATAAATACCTACAAGCCTATCATTTCCTGCGCTCACCAACTTCCCCCCGCCAAAAGCCAGACAAAAGACCTTGTCTTTATTGAAATTGCTGAATTTATTGAGAATAGCACCATCTCTTGGGTTGATCACATAGATCACGCCAGATTCCCCAGTAGTGTAGAGAATCTCGTCTTTATTGTTATAAAACATATCACTAAAGCTGGCTTGGGTGATATGGGTTTGGAACACAAAGGAATTTCTTTGAAAATCAAACAATCCTACTTCATGGCTTAAAAACCCAATAAGCACTTGTGTGGGAGAGAACCACACTGCTTTGGCAATATTCTTATCATTTATGACCAATTCCAAACTGCCATTTTTATACAAGCTCAAATCGCGCGTAGCCTGTGCATTAGCAGAAACTATGAGAATATCGCCATTTGCATTTGTCGCGGAATTATAGATCTTAGGTTTATAGCTATTACCAAAAAAATCTTCATAAGGCGGCAAAACAATCTTTTGTGTGAGTTTTATAGAATCCAAATCCGCAATATCATACACCAGCAATGCACCCTGAGTCGTGGAAACAAACAGATTCTTATTTTGTACATTGATAGAAACGACCTCATATTTTGTATCAATACTTACCTTTGGTGTAAGCTCTCTGCCAAAGCTCAGAGCAAACAAGCATAGTGATACAACAAGCAGCTTTTGCAAACCCTCTCCCTTCAGAGTATCTAGCGTGAGCGGAGTTACTTCACACCTTGATTTATCACATCAAGCAGATTTGATTGGTGTTTTTGGTTTTCGCTTGTGAAATCAGGCTTGAAATTATTGCCCACCAAAGGCTTTGTATTTGCTTGTGGCACATGGCACTGTGTGCAGTTAAATCGAGAATCTGCAATGCCCTCCAAGCTCTTGTTTGCACGCAAATCAAACATATGTGATTTTGGCACAGGCGTAGCACCCATATCACTAGCCACATTCACATCATGGCAGCCAATACACGCATTATCTTGTTGTGTTATAGGCGTCATGCCTTCTATATCGTGAGGAATCATAGGTGGGGCATTCTCATAAGCACGCTCTATCCTTTCACTCTCACCTGCTGGCGCAGCGATAAACTGATACTCTCCAAGCTTGACATCCTCGCTTTCAAGCGGGGCTTTACGCAAACCTATCTCTGTATCGCTTACTGATGCAAACAACCCTACACTAACAAAAACTGCAGCCAATACTAAAAACAACAACTTTTTCATTTTCTCTCCTTATTCATAGTTACTATACTAAACCTAAGTGCATCATCATTGCACACTTCTATACAGCGCCCACACTTGATACAAGCCATATCTTTTACTGGCTCACTTCTCTTACCTATCATACTTAGCACCTGTGGTTCTGGGCAGATTCTCACACAATGCATACATTGTGTGCAGTTTTGTGCATTATGCGCAACCTTTAGCACAGACCTTGCGCCAATGAGCCCAAAAGTTGCTCCAAGCGGACACAAATGCCCACAGAATCCATTTTTTAACACAAACAAATCAAACAAAAACACCACCAAGATTCCAAAAAATCCAACCCCCATACCAAAGACAATACCCCTATGCAGCATTGAAATAGGGCTTATCATCTCCCAAGCCAATACACCAAAGACAAACGAAAGTAACAGGCTCAAAAAAAGCACAGCAAATCGTAGATTTCTCGACACAGAAAATTTAAATTTTTCTATCCTAAGCATTGCTCGCAGATAATTACTCAAATCTGTAAGTACATTTATAGGGCACACAAAGGCACAATACCCACGACCCAAAAAGATTCCATAAATCACCACAACCACTAACACCCCTAAGAGTAAGTCCATACTGAGCGCACCACCAGCTAGAAAAATCTGCAAAAATGCTAGCGGATCACTCATGGGTAATACTCCCAGAATCTTTGAACTACTCAGATTGCCTTCTAAAATCTTAAAAGGTAGTAGCTCCTCTTTTGTGTTTGCAATAGCAAGATTGCGCTCATGGGATTCAAATCGTGCTATATCACCCTGGAACACAAGATGTTTTTGGTTATTGATACTTACAAAGGAGCAATTCGCCAAGAAAAACAGTGCCAAAATCGTAACTTGAGAGAATCTGCGCAGAAGCAAATATCTATTTTTTCTTATCCACTTCATCATAGATTCTCGCTATTAAGATAATCAAGCATTTGTTTTTTAGATTCGCTCTTTGGCTGCTTTGGCAAGAGCGAATCTAAGCGATTTTCATCTTGTTCCTCCCAGCCTTTTATGTAATGAGTACCCATTTTCCCAAGCACAATATCTCGTGGCAAAACCCTAATAGAAGCAAGTTCAGTCACACAAGCCTTCTCACACTTCCCACAGCCTGTGCACACATCATTTACGATCATAGGTAAAATCATCGTATGCTTGCCTGTGCGCTCATTGGCTTTGTACTCCAAATAAATCGCTTCATCAATCAAAGGACAAGCGCGATAACACGCATCACATTGTATGCCCGCATAAGCGATACAATTTAATGTATCCACTACAGCGACGCCCATACGAGCTTTTGTAATATCTAGTGAGTTATTTGTGCTCACTAGATTTATATCAAGTGCATCAGTAGGACATGCAGACGCACAAGGAATATCCTCACACATAAAGCATGGAATCTCACGTGGCACAAATATCGGAAGCCCTTTTGTACCTTCTTTGGACAATCTCAGTGTATAAAATGGACATGCCTCTACACAAAGCCCACAGCGAATACAGGAATTTACAAAATCATCTCTTGCCCCAGGTGGATAGAGCCAAAGAGGATTTGACTTCGCCTCAGAGATAAAAGCACTCCAGATAAATCCTCCCAAAGCCACCAATCCCATTGTCTGCATTATGGAATTGAGCGTTTTTCGTCGCTGTATATCCATAGGACATCAGACCTTATAAACCTTCACAGCGCATTTCTTAAAATCTGTCTGTTTTGAGAGCGGACAAGTCGCATCAAGGCAAACTTTGTTGATAAACACATTCTCATCAAACCAAGGCACATATACTAGGCCTTTTGGCGGACGATTCCTACCATTTATCTCAACTTTGGCCTTTACCTTTCCTCGTCTGCTTTCCACCCAGACTTGATCTCCTTGTTTGAGATTCTTATTTTTCGCATCAGCTTCGCTCATATAGCACAAAGCCTCAGGTACAGCACGATAAAGCTCAGGTACACGCATAGTCATGGTACCACTATGCCAATGCTCTAAAACGCGTCCGGTTGAGAGCCATAATGGATACTCTTTGTCAGGCATTTCACAGGGATCCATATATGGGCGGAAGAATATTTTTGCTCTGTTAGTGATTGGTTTTTTCTCCGTGCCATGCGGATTGAGCAAATCACCTTGCATAAGAGCCGCTCCCCCATTTCCATAAAATGCAAACTCCTTGTCTTGAGCAGCCTTTCTCGCATAAGGGTCATATTTGGTGTTGAATCGCCATTGCGTTTCCTTACCATCAACCACTGGCCAGCGCAATCCACGTACCTTATGATAGACATCAAATTCTGCTAAATCATGTCCATGCCCTATACCAAAGAGACGATACTCTTCCCAAAGATATTTCTGCACAAAAAATCCATAACCATCAAACACCTTACCATCACTTCCTTGTACTTTCCTACTATCGCCAAAAACCTCAGAATTCAACACCTTATTTTTCAGCATTGAATCATTGGCATGAAATTTTTTGGCTTTCTCATTGGCAAAAAGATAATCAAAGAGAGTTGTATTTTCACTATAACCTTTTTTCTGAGCTTCTTGCAGCACGCTTTTTAGCTCCAAGTCTGGATAGTCTTTACCCCATACTTCTTTGAGAGTAAATCGCTTAGAAAATTCCAGAATCTGCCAAATATCACTCATAGAATTACCTTGTGGTAATACCTGCTGCTTCCAATGCTGTGTGCGGCGCTCAGCATTACCATAAGCACCCCATTTCTCATAAATCATTGATGAAGGCAGAATCAAATCCGCGACTTTGGCACTGATACCTGGATAACTATCACTTACGACGATGAAGTTATCTAGTTCTCTAGCTGCTTTTATCCAATGGTTTGCATTTGCAGTGTTTTGCCATGGATTATTGACCTGCACCCAAACCCATTTGATTTTGCCATCCTCCAGCGCACGCATCATTGAAAGATATGGATAGCCTGGCTTAGGATTGATTGTACCTTGAGGAAGATTCCAGATCTTTTCGGCAATTTCTCTATGTTTTGGATTAGCCACTACCATATCTGCAGGAAGTCTGTGCGAGAAAGTGCCAACCTCTCTTGCAGTACCGCACGCACTAGGCTGCCCAGTCAGAGAGAATGCACCACTTCCAGGCTTTGCCTGCTTGCCTAAAAGCATATGTACCATATAGCTCTGCTCATTGACCCAAGTGCCTCTTTGGTGTTGGTTAAAGCCCATAGTCCAGAAGCTCACAATCTTACGATCTTTTTGTGTGTAATAGTCTGCAAGCTGCTGGAGTTTTGTCTTAAAAGATTCTAGGCTTTCAGCTTCATCGCCCTTTGCAAGTTGTGCAACAAAATCAAGTGTATAAGGTGCTAAAGCTTTCTTAAAATCCTCAAAGCTGATTTGCCAATGTACATCAGCCTCTGCTGCTTTATTCATCTTGAGTTTATCACCACTTTTTAGTCCAAGATATTGCAAGGTTACACCTTCATCTTTGCTCAAAACCTTCGAGTTTTCTTTAGCCACGATAGGACGCTCTGCTTGCAAGAAGTCTTTATGTTCAGCATTATTGCGCATTCCATAGCCAATATTTACCCACCCTGTGCTAAAGACGCAATGATCTTGTACAAAGTTTTTATCGATAGATTCGGGCTTGTTATAGACAATCTCTCTTGCGATGTAATTCCAGATTGCCAAATCGGTTTGTGGCTTAAAAATGATCTCTATATCTGCAATATCAGAAGTTCTATTGGTAAAGGTAGAAAGATTAACGATTTTCACTCTATCGGCATTTGAAAGTTTTCTATCAGTAACCCTTGACCATAGTACAGGATGCATTTCAGCCATGTTTGCACCCCAGGTTACAACCGTATCAGTAAGCTCGATATCATCATAGCAGCCCGATGGTTCATCTACACCAAAAGTCTGCATAAACCCAACCACTGCACTCGCCATGCAATGTCTTGCATTAGGATCGAGGTTGTTTGAACGGAATCCACCCTTAACAAGCTTAGATATTGCATAGCCTTCTTGCACGGTGTATTGCCCACTTCCCATAACCGCAATACCTGTAGGTCCTAAAGTGTCATAAGTTTTTTTGAAATGTTTCTCCATCTCATCAAATGCTCTTTTCCAACTCACAGGAGTGAATTTACCCTTTTTATCAAACTCGCCATTGCTATTAACACGCAAAAGCGGTTGTGTGAGACGGTCTTGCCCATACATAATCTTGGCGCAAAAATACCCCTTAATACAATTTATCCCACGATTTACAGGAGCCTCAGGATCACCTTTGACTGCAACGATTTGTCCATCTTTTGTAGCAACCATGATCCCGCACCCTGTCCCGCAGAATCTACATACAGACTTATCCCATTTCCAAGATTTCTGTGCATCTTCTCCTTTAGCTAGTACTGCACTTGGCACACTCAATCCAGCAGCTGTCGCAGCGGAGACTACCGCTGCACTTTTAATAAACTCACGACGATTTAAGTTTGATTGCATATTTTCTCCTAATGTGTTGTTGTAAGTGATTGTAAGAAACTGTGTACCGGTTACATATCCTCCTTCGTTGTTTTAGATATAGAAAATCCCATAACCTAGATTTGCGCGAGGATTCTACTATTGCCTCACAGTGAAAGCAATATCTATATTTTTTTATATATTGCTTTATTTACCCTTCATTAATTTATTGATAACTTGGTGACATAAGAATCTAGCAATCAGCATAGGGTTTGCTCCAATACAAATGTTTCTTTTTTAACAGAAACAAAACTCTGCAATCCAGCCAAAACAATTCGCGATTTATCTTGACATGTCCATGAGTTTTAATCTGTGTAATTTGTTGTACAATCCCCGATTTTTTTTAACCCTTCAATTTATTATTTTGGAGCTCTCTTTATGATTCGCAATATTCTTTTGGTTGCTTTTTTAGTATTTTTTAGCAGTTGTTCGTCCAAAAAAGATGTTTTAGGCATTGGCAAATCACCAAATCCACCTACCAAATCCAAAGGTCTCAAACTCGTATCCGGCCCCAACTTATCTGCAAAATTACAGCATCTCAACACCGATAACAAAGCAAGCGATACATCAACCCCAAACTTACTTTTGTTTGCAAATGATGCAGCTTCTAAAAGCTCTACCTCCGACCCACTAAGTATCATGAGTCCTGAAGGAGGTGTTTTAACTCTTTGGGCACTCAATCCTGGAAATTGGGTCTGGGGCTATTCACTCAATGATAGTATAGATTTTGGCTCAGCAAGAATCTGGCGCATACATACTGATTCCAATGGAAATTCCATAATAGAAAATGTAAAGAAAAAAACTTGTTTGACTGCATATGCTAATGGTGTTGTGCATACATATTGTGATTCAAAAAACACCAAACAGCTTTGGAAATTCAATCTTTTTGATAACCAAGCAGTGCAGATTCAAAATGTCGGCACACAACAATGCTTACAAACCCCATCAAAAGCATCAGATCCATATTTTTTCATCTATCTGACAGACTGCGTGAAATCCGGCAAGAAAAACTCCGACCAACAATGGATTATAATCGCAGAACCTCTCGATGCAGACATAGTATTCAGTGTAAATTAGTAAAGGAGATTTATGATACGTATAGTTTTGTTGTTTTTTCTTAGCTGCGGTTTATTGTTTGGTAGCATTGAGGATTATGTCGTTGGCACTTGGAATCTACAAGGTTCCTCAGCAAGCACAGAAAATAAATGGAATGTAAGTGTAAGACAGCTCATCACAGGAAGCAACCCTGTTGATATTTTGATGGTGCAGGAAGCCGGGAGCGTACCTAGGAGTGCTAGACGCACTGGCAGAGTGATTCAGCCTGGGGGAACTCCTATTGAAGAGTATGTTTGGGATTTGGGCACCAGATCACGTCCAACTAGCGTATTCATCTATTATGCAAACATTGATGTAGGTGCAAGACGCGTCAATCTGGCCATTGTGAGTAATAGACAAGCTGATGAAGTATTTGTAGTAAGACAAAGCACTATTGCGCCGGAAGTCTCGCGCCCTGCCATCGGTATCAGAATCGGCAATGAAGCATTTTTCAATATCCATGCTCTCGCAAGCGGTGGCGGAGATGCTACTGCATTAGTTACTGCTGTGCATGATAACTTTCTTGACAGAAGAACTATCACTTGGCTTATTGCTGGAGATTTTAATCGCGACCCTGCAAGTCTCCTATCAGGACTTGACAGGAGAATCTCAAATCACATACATACTGTCTCGCAAAACTCCGCCACACACTTTAGCTCGACAGGTGCAAACAGAATTCTCGATTATGCAGTGGTAGGCAGAAGCTCTCGAGATGCTACTGCGACTTTGGGGCCTATCCCCATTGTAGCCTTATTGATGGCAGCCGGCATGCGCTCACATTTATCCTCTGACCATTTCCCTGTACGTTTTGGAAAGTTCTAAACACAAGGAATCCTAAATGATAAAGAAAATATTAATACTCTTATTACTGATAGTTCATACCAATGCAAAGGATCCTGAGACACAAGACCTTGATGAATTCACACCGCCTATTTCTATACGCAGTGTATTAAGTGGGGATTTTTTAGGATCTGGAAAAGATAGAAATTGGGTGATACGCAATATTCCCGTAACAGAGGATATATTAAGAGATGACCCCTTTGCAGGTTTTAATCTAGGAGCAGTGCAGTTTGTGCTAGTTGATACAAAAGACACTTGTTTAGCAATCTTAGAAACCGGCTTATTTGGAATAAAAAGTTGCAAGGAGGATCTAGACAGAAAAGAATATGAGACACTCTATACAATCATCCCCACGACAACACCTGCTGTGCAAATCCGCTCATTTGTCTTAAGCAAAAATGAATGTATGGTGGCTTTTAAAAATCCACGATTACCCCGTGGGCGTGGTATAGGTTTGCGTCCATGTGATGTGGATAGGTGGCTTAATGTCTCTATGGATGTCCTCTTTTTACTCAATCCTCCTATCCGTGATGCGGTATTAATCAATCCTTAAAGGATAATTGTTTGCTCAAGGCGCAAGCATGCCCCCCATGTTTCTTAAAAATACACAATCTCTTTTGTCTCATCTGCTCATCTTTGAGCCTAGCCTATACGCAGCATACCTGCGATGGACTTATTTGCAGCGGCTATCAGCTTGGCTTTGGCGGATACTATTCACTACAGCATACCTCAATACACGATGCAGAAATTAAAGGCATATACGCCTCTATGCCTTACCGCAGATGGGATAGGTATTATGGAGTGGCGCTTGATACGCAGTTTGGCTTCATAAGCGGGAATGTCAAAGGACCCCACACCTTCACCCCTACACAAAGCTCTTTCTCTGTGGATGGTGCATTAGTAGATATAAATGCGCGCTTTGGTAAAAATATCACCCATGAGCTTGAAAATCCATTTTTTATAGAAGCGCTTATTAATATGAAGCATTTTATCTACTACCAAAGCTCAGGATTCCCCACAAGCGCGATACTCAATCTAGGAGTAGGAATCTCTAGTACTAGACCTTTAAAAAACAATCTATCGCTTACATACACACTAAGCTATGCTTATGGAGTGTATGCAAGCCACACCTACCCTACCCAATACAAGAGAAACACACAAGCACGCATAAAGCCTAATAACCACGAGATTCGTGCCTTTCTCACACTACATATAAGCCAGGATTTTTACACAAGATTTGGCACTATCCTCCAAGCACTAGATTCTGCGCGCGAAGTGACAGACCACCACAGGATAGCAAGTACTTATCCCTCACTCTTACAATTTAGCGCAATGCTTGAGTTTGGATTCCGACTAAAGTAGGACTCTTAGCGCACTTTAAGGCTACTCATCGAATTTTCACACCACTTTTTTGTGCTATTTTTGAGATAAACACACTACTACACTTTTGTGTAGAATCGAAACAAAAATAAAAAAAAAAAAAAAATCAATATTTCACGAGTAAAAATTAATGTTTTACTATAAAATCCTCGGCATGTCCTTGTTTTGAGGGCAATTTTTTCAAGCAGATTTGTATGAAAGCTTTAGTTTCTTTAGTTTGTGCAGGTTTATTGTTTGGCTCTAGCCTTGTAAGTGCTGAGGTTTCTGAAAACTCTTTGCAAGAGTCAGATTCACAATTCCTCTTTGGAGCTGATGCTCAAGAAGTAAAGGTAGCTATCCTTAGCGAACAAGAACTTCAAGATACACAAGGAGCAGCTATTGGTACAGCTATCTTAGCAGGTGCTGCTGGCTGGGCTACACAAAAAGTCCTTAATACAGCTTGGGAGCACACCAAAAAGAAAGGCTGGTGGAAATTTAAATTCTAAATCTGCTTGCATAGCTCTAAGCTATGCGCTCTCTCTGTCATCTTTAATATAAGGAAAATGCATGTTAAAACGACTGTTGGTACTGCCTTTATTGGCTGCAGGGAGCTTTGGTATTACTGAACATCAAAGCATAGGTGTAGGTGGCTTGTATAGCAACTCAAAAGCTACAAATGCTAATGTCAGAGATTCTGGTATCTATCTCAACTTCCGCGGGGATGATACTAGCGAGAATCACAGAACAAAAGTTGGTGCAGAGTTTGAGTATGGTTATGGCACTAGCAAAACTTCAGGCTCTTTGTTTTCTCATCTTGATAAATACGGCTCTAGTGGCAACTTCTCTTATTTAGATATTTTCCTACGATTTGGATTTAATGCCGCTACAAAAGAAGTGCCTTTGTTTATCAACCTCATAGGTGGAATTGATGGATCTATCAATGGACGGAGCAAATTTGATGGATTTGTATTTGCAAGAAGTGTTGCAAAATTTGGTCTAGAAGTCGAAGGAGCACTTCCTCTTGGACAGAATCTCAAGCTCACTTATAGTGCAGCATATCTCTATACAAAAGCCGGATATAGATTTGGTAGGCTTGATGGTGGTGCAACCCCAGTTGTTGATACCAAAAAACCAGGATATGACATCATCGCGAGTGTAGGATTTATCACAAACATTACTCCAAAGATGGATTTGTATGTAAAAGCGAAGGGCAAATACCGAACTTTTGGAGAATCCAAAGGAGCGCCTATTGATATCAATGGCAATGCCACACCGGTTGCAAATATCAGCTATCCAGCAAGCAAGAGTGTAAGTGCTATGGTAGAAGTTGGGGTTATATTCTAAGACCCTCAACTCAGTGCAGATTCACAATTCCTCTTTGGTGCTGATGCCAAAGAAATAAAGGTAGCCATCCTTAGCGAACAAGAGCTCCAAGAAATACAAGGAGCACAATGGGCATTTACAAGGTGGATAACACGTATCTTTATGGGCAAACCACCCTACATCATGCGACCTATAACAAGATACTAACCAGACAACTAAGGAGAATACATGCTAAAAAGGCTGCTTATACTACCTCTATTGGCTCTAGAGAGTTTAGGTGTGAGCGAACACGCCAGCATAGGTATAGGAGGCTTTTATAGCAACTCCAGCGCTACAAATATTAGTATGCAA
>NZ_NHYK01000023.1 GCF_003288805.1 Helicobacter sp. 10-6591
AAATCTTTACAATCATTGTCTTTGAGTAGATAGACGTAAGCACCGTTATTGTCAGGTAAAGATTCTAAAATGTCTGTATTGAGAATCTCTTGTGTGTGGTTTGTATGTGGGATTGGAGTAAAATCTTGGGCAAAAAATCTTATCTGGCATTTTGTAGAAAGTCTGCCAAGCGTATGCGCGATAAATTCCGCGTGCGGGTGGAAATAGAGGTCTCTGCCTAAAAGCAGAGCAATTGGTTGGGAATCTTTATACTTGTTTAAAAACGCCAATTCCTCCTCTGAAATATTGCATTCGCTTGCGATATAACCAATATCAATATTTTCTAGCAAATCCCCGAGTGTATGCGCAAGCAATGCACTCACACCATGTTCTGTGCCGATTTCATAGCGAAAATTGTGTCCCTGTGCAAAAAATGGGTGCAAGACAACACCACGAGATTCTAATAACTTAGAGGCAAGTGGCGCATACAATCCATAGCTTAAAGCGCTCTGAAAATGTGTGCGATCAAACTCATGCAAACTCATAGGCGTGCTATAAACGCTAAGGATACTAAAAAAGGCTTTCATCATTTTGCTACCTTTCATGTAATGGGTGTCTTAGTGAAGCGTATTAGATGAGATAGAGAATCTGCATTTTCTCTTACCCCAATTCTATGTAAGTAAATCCCGATTCTTGACTTATTTTAAAGCAAATCTGTCCATACTCATGGTGCAGGCTATCTGGTCAGTCTTTAAGGTTTGTATAAAGTGCTTGCACATCATCATCATCTTGGATTCTCTCTAGAAGTTTTTCTAACTCCATAATTTGTGCTTCATCAAGTGTGATTGGATTTGTTGGGATTCTCTGTAGGGTCGCTTTTCTGAGCGGTATACCCAGAGATTCAAAGCCCTCATTTAAGCTTCCAAAATCTTTATAATCTCCATATACGACTACAAATTCACCATCATCATCACTTCTCACTTCAATCTCTTGTAAGCCATAATCAATAAGAGTGAGTTCTAATTCACCCAAATCTTGTTGTGGTTTCTCAAATGCAAAAACACTTTTGCGCTCAAACATAAAATTTAAAGACCCATTAGGCACTATCTGTGCTCCAGGGGTTTTATTAAAATAGCTTTTTATATTTGCTATCGTGCGTGTAGGATTATCGGTAGCACATTCAATGAAAATCAACACTCCATTAGCAGTTTTGCCTTCATAAGTCATTTCATATAGTTGTTCGTCTTTGCCGCTTGCTCGTTTTATCGCTGCGTCAATATTATCTTTTGGCATATTTTGGGCTTTGGCATTGGCTATCGCTGTACGCAGTCTTGCGTTCATGCTAGGATCTTCTCCTCCTGTCTTTGCTGCGAGTGTTATAGCTTTAGCAAGTTTTGGAAAAACCTTACTCATCTTATCCCAACGTTTTTCTTTGGCTGCTCTACGATATTCAAATGCCCTTCCCATAACACACCCTTCAATACTTTGATAACACCTAGTTGTACGGCTTTATTTCAGAGTATTCATACTAATCAAACTTCTATAAGAAAAAGTTTAACCCCGAATCTAGCTGATTTTTTATTGCAACAATTTAATAAAAAATATGTAAAAAGTTGCTATCATAGCCGTTTGTTGTTTGGATAAAAATTTCCTCAATAAGGAGAAAAAATGAGTAAGTCACATATTTCTATAATACTTGCAAGTACGCTTGGCTTAAGCGTATCTTTAAGCGCAGAAGTTACACCTTTTGGTTTCTTGGGTGCATACTATTATCAAGGTCTGAATAATATGCCAGCTTTCACTTCAAACAATAAAAGCACTCAAGCAGCTTATAGTGCAATCGTAGGGAATCTAGGGGTAGACATAGGTTTGAGTAATACATTAAATTTTGGTCTTGGACTTTGGGGTGCATTTCCTGTATACCAAAATTATTTATACAGTAATAAAGGAACTCCTGTAGGCAAGAAGCATTACTGGCAAAACTATGATGTATCAGATATCTATCTTAAATACGATGATAAGGCCGTCTCTGTTATCGCAGGACGCTTTGATGTAGGTAGGTTTTATTTGGACAATTCTAAGAATACCGGAAAAAAAGGAAGTTCCAAAGGTGCACAAGCGTATTCAGGTTTGGATTGGCTCTATGGACATATCCAAGGGGCAGCATTCAATGTTAATGCACGAAATTTTGGAATCTGGGGATTATGGATGAATTCAAAACTCGGTGTGTATGGAAACCAAAATCGTATGTCCTACGAGATGGCGCACTTTAATACTTTCAGCTCATACAAAAACACTCACCCTGGAGAAGTATTTATGGGTGGTATAGACTTAGACTATGACACTTTTAAATTCAGCCCTTTCTTAATGTATGACACCAATTATAGGTGGTTCAATTACCAACAACGTAACGCAAAAACTATATTAAGTGCAGGGATGAAAGCAGTACTTAGCGTTCAAGGTAGTAAAGGCATAGATTCAAACACTACATTACGAGTGTTGTGGCAAAAGTATGAAATAAATAAACAAGCCCAAAACTCTCTCATTCTTTGGATCGATGAAGAGGTTATCATTTCTAATATTTTTAAGGTCGGTGCAGGATATATTAAGACAGGAAAACACAGAACACTCCTCTATGGACATGACAATAGTAGATTCTATGGGTATCGTGGAAACGGCTGGTATGGCACAAATCCATTTAGCTACTACGGTAATGCAGGCATTTGGTATATCTTTGGTGGGATTAAGCCAGATTCTAAATTAGAACTTGATTTGCTTTATGCTGGTGGGAGCTATTCAGAGCTTTCTGTGGTTGCACAATTCAGAATCTATGGAGAGAATAATGGTACAAATGTTAAGATTGGTGGCGGTTTTGTGAGCTCAAGAGCATCGCTTAAGGATATAGAAAATAACGGTATAGATTTCAATAAGCGCAGAAACAATATCATTGCTTTTGTAAAAGCTTCATTTTAAGAGACATCCCCTATTGGGCTTTTGATGAGCCTAACTTAAGCCGAGCATCATTAGAATGCTAGGCTTGTTCGCGGAAGTGGCGAAACTGGCAGACGCACTAGACTTAGGATCTAGCGCCGCAAGGCATGGAGGTTCAAGTCCTCTCTTCCGCACCAGTCTTTCTTCATCCTTTTTTAACTCTAATTTGAAATTTCTAGAAGTACTTTAGCTCTTGTGAGTAGCTGTTCTCTAGTGTTTGAAAGCTTTTCTTGTAAAACCTCATAAAAAAGTCCCTGTAAGACCTTGCCAATTTTTTTGCTCTCACATACACCAAGCTTTTTTAGGTCTTCTCCATTTACACAGAGATCTTTTATCTCTAAAACTTGACACAAATTATCTTTATTCGCATAGGCATAAGAGCAAAAAGCAGGCAAATTTTTTGCTTTCTGACACGTTTTTAAAAGTGTATAAAAATCTCCAATATTCTCTCTTCCCAGTGCAATAAAAAGCTTTTTGATATCCAATTTATCAAAACCATTTTGCTCAAATCTCTGTGCTTGTTTGTATGTTTCCAAAAGACCCAACACCTGCAAATTAAAGTTTTTTGGATATTTAAGTTTGTTTAAAGTCTTGTCTACAACATAATCTGTAGTAAAACTCCCAAAAATCAGCACAAATCGCACAACAAGATTCTTTGGAGCATATTTTATAAGTCCTAAGTTGCGTCTATAAAAAAGCGTTGTGTGATCTTGCAGATGTGAACTAGAAGCTTGGGAGAATTTCACAAAAATAGTCCAAAAGATTTCCTCAAACTCTGTTAATACGTAAAAAATATATTTTCCTAGAATCATTTTGCTAAGTTCGCTGTTTATACGCTCACTGCTCAAATACAACAAAAGGTGAGCATTTGAAAAAATTGCTCTTTTCGTATCGGGGTGTATTTGAAAACCTAGAGTAGCACGGAATCTGATGGCTCGCAAAATTCGCAAAGAATCCTCGCTAAAGCATCTATTTGCATCCCCAATACAGGCTATTTCACACTTTTGTAGTGCTTGTAATCCATCTACATAGTCAATGATACCGACTTGATGCGTATAAGCGAGTGCGTTGATACTAAAGTCACGCCGCAATACATCTTTTTGTAAAGTTTTCGCAAAACTCACAGAACTTGGCTTCCGATAATCTTTGTATTCTCCTTCTGTGCGGAAAGTAGTAATTTCAAAGACTTTCTTATCTTTTGCCAGACCAATACAACCAAAGCGCATCGCAAAATCCACAATCTTAAAATGCCCATTGTGTGAAAAAATCTCTATAATCTCTTGAGGCGTGGCATTTGTAGCTATATCCCAATCTTTAACGCGTTTTTTTAAAAGCCTATCGCGCACGCATCCACCGATAATAAAAGCATCAAAACCAGCATTTTGTAAAGAATCTAAAATCATACATACAGCAAGTGGCAGTCTTAGCTGGAATGTTGGGTGAGCGTTTTTAGAATCACTACAAGATTCCATTTTTATCCCTTATATATAAACCTCTTTTGCAGGAGGTACAGAGTAGGAAGAGTGGTAGAGTTTTAAAAGAGCGTATAGCTGCTCTAGATTCCCTGTGCTATCTCACATAGACTTTCATTTGCAGCATTTATCGCACTATCTATGTCTTTTTCAGTCATAGGGGTGCAAATAAATCCTGTCTCAAATTGCGAGCAGGCTAAATACACACCTTTTGCCAGCATCTTTTCGTGGAATTTTGCAAACAATAAATTATCAGCTCTTTTAGCGTCCTCAAAGTTTCTCACTTCATGAGAGCAAAAGAAAAACCCAAACATAGAACCGCATACATTGGTTTGTATAGGAATATTGGCTTGTTGGCTTGCGGCTTTAAAACCTTCAAGTAATCTTTTTGCTAAAAATTCCAAGTGTGAGTAAATCTTTGGGTTCTGCTTGAGTGTAAGAAGCGCGCATAGTCCAGCACTTACTGCAAGAGGGTTGCCACTTAATGTGCCTGCTTGATAGACACCGCCCAGAGGTGATAGGAGATTCATTATTTCATCTCTACCACCAAAAGCTGCCAGAGGTAGCCCAGCACCTATCACCTTACCAAAAGTCACCATATCAGGCAAAACATCATAAAAGCCCAATGCACCCTTCAGCGAAGCGCGAAAACCGCTCATTACCTCATCAAAAATCAGCACCGCGCCAAACTCATTGCAAAGCTTGCGTAGAGAGTACAAAAACTCTTTATCCGCAGGCACTAACCCCATATTCCCAGCAATTGGTTCTATAATCACACATCCTACGCCACTGCCTTTATTTGCACTCTCTTCAAAGCAGCTTCTCACAGAATCTATATCGTTGTAACGCGCTACTAAGGTATGCCTGCTCAAATCATGTGGCACGCCTAGTGAGCTTGGAGAGCCAAAAGTCGCACAGCCACTCCCTGCACTCACGAGCAAACTATCAGAGTGTCCATGGTAGCAGCCCTCAAACTTTATAATGTCATCTTTACCGCTAAAGCCTCGCGCAAGTCTTATAGCACTCATCGTGGCTTCTGTACCAGAATTTACCAAGCGCACTTTGTCGATATTCTCATACACAGCTATTATTTCTTTTGCTAGTGCAGTCTCAAGCTCTGTAGGAGCGCCAAAGCTTGTGCCATTTTTGAGCGCACGGAGTATGTGAGATTCTATATCTTTATGGCAATGTCCAAAAATCAGTGGCCCCCAGCTTTGGACAAAATCGATATATTTATTGTCGTCCTCATCATAAATATATGCGCCCTCACCTCTTTTTATAAATCTTGGGGTTCCAGAGACAGCGCCAAAAGCGCGTACAGGAGAATTCACCCCGCCTACAATCACTTGCTTTGCTTCATTGAAGTTATTGATGCTATTGGTAAGATTCATGTCTGCCTCTATATAGTAGGAATTGTTGCTACGCTGTATTCAATCCCTTCTTCTTCTGCGTAATCCTCTAAATTTAGAATCTCATAAGCTTTATCGTCACTTAAAATTTTCTCAGTCAAAAGATGATTGAGTTTGTGGCTTCCAGCAAAAGCTATATAAGTCCCAATCAAAGGCATGCCAATAAGTGCCATATCGCCAATAGCATCTAAGATTTTGTGACGCACAAATTCATCTTTGTATCGCAAACCTTCTTTGTTCATGATTCCATTTTCATCCAGCACAATACAATTGCTCAAATCCCCTCCCTTAGCCAAACCCTGCGATCGTAAATAATTTACTTCGCTTAAGAATCCAAAAGTGCGAGCGCGTGCTATCTCTTGGATATAAGCTGAAGTCGAGAACGTGAATTTGTATGCCTGCTCTTTGATTGCTTGGTGTGGGAATTTGATAGCAAAATCAAAGATTGTCTTATCGCTTGGCTCCACACGTACGAATTTATCGTTTTCTTTGACTTCTATAGGTTTTTTGATTCCAATTGCACGCTTTGATGCGTTTTGTTTGATGATGCCTGCTTCCTCTAAGAGCATACAATACCCGATAGCACTTCCATCCATGATAGGCACTTCTTCGTTGTCAAGTATGATTTTAAGATTGTCAATCCCATGTGCATGGATGGCAGAGAGCAAATGCTCTATTGTAGAAACGCGTGCTTCTCCCACACCTAGGACGGTAGCCATAGTTGTATCTACTACATTTTGGGGTTTGAGTTCTATGCTTGCGCCCAAATCACTACGATAAAAGATTATCCCGCTATTTTCTGCTAATGGTTCTAAAGTCATTTTTACAGGCACTCCTTTGTGCAGCCCTATACCTACAAGCTCGACTTTTTTACCAATAGTTTTTTGTTTCATTGCAAACACTCCTTAAAAATATTGCATTTAATATACCGCACATTCATTATAGATAGAATCTCTCTCTACAGGGAGAAATCCTGCGTTTTTGATTTGGTAGATCAGCTCATTTTTTGGGATTCCATTTTTGCTCTTAGCACCTGCGGCAGACTGTATGCTTTCTACCTCAATCGTCCCATCCAAATCGTCAGCGCCAAACTCTTGAGCTACAAGCGCAAGATTTAACCCCAAAGTGGCCCAGTAGGCTTTGATATGAGGAATATTATCTAATACAATGCGCGCAATGGCGATAGTTTTTAAAATCTCTTGTCCTGTAGGAAATGAATCGACTTTAAGATAATTATTTTCTCTCTGGTATAAAAGCGGGATAAATGCATTGAATCCACCAAGTTTTGAATCCACACGGCTTTTCTCGCTTTGTGCAGTTTTTAGTTGCAACATATGATCAAGTCTGTCTATTTTGGATTCTATATGTCCAAATAGCATGGTTGCATTGCTCATTTTCCCCAGTGAATGCCAGTATCTATGGATCTCTAGCCAACGATTGGCTTTGACCTTGCCCTTGCAAATATACTCGCGCACTTTTGGTGCAAATATCTCCGCACCGCCTCCAGGCATAGAATCTACGCCATTTTTTGCCATATCCTCAAGCACGTGTTGATAGTCTATGCCAAATTTTCTTTCGATAAAATCCACCTCCGCTGCGGTTAAGGCCTTTATATGTATATCAGGCAAGGCTTTTTTTATCTCTCTAAAAACATTCATATACCAATCATAAGTGTAGTTTGGATTGTGACTTGAAACGATATGGAGTTCTTTTGCACCGTTTTTAGCAGAAGCAATCGCTTGGATGAGAATCTCATCAATGCTCATTTCATAAGGATTGGGATTCTTTCTGTGTGCGGAAAACGCGCAAAACTTACAAATATCTGCGCAAATATTACTGGGGTTGATATGGCGATTGACATTGAAGAATATTTTTTTTTGGTATTTTGCTTGTCGGATAGAATCAGCAGCCTCACCAAGTGTGAATATATCAAGCTCATAGAGTTTACTTAGCTCTTGCGCGCTCAACTCCTCACCACTGAGTGCTTGTTCTAAAATTCTTTGCATCGCTAGCTTCCTTACATATAGCTAAAGTGCGCAATTCTAGCGCATATTCTCTAATAATATGTGCCAACGAACTTTTAGAAAATTCCGTTAGAATTACCCCTTGTCTAACAAGTATGTATTGAGGTTATATGATGATTTTTAAGAAGCCTTTTTTCTCAAAACAAACAAAGCGCAAAATTTTGCTTCTCATAGCACCCTATCTTATATGGTGCGTGCTATGGATATTGTATTGTCTTACGCGCCATAGATTTTATATTGATACCAAAAGCTTGCATTCCAATTTTGTAGGTGCGTTTTGGCACGGCGAATTTTTAATGCTTCCCTTTATTTATAAACAACTCAAAAAGTATATGAAAAAAGGGCAAAAAAAAGAGGTCTATATCATCCATTCACAGCATTTTGATGGTGAGATTCTTGCGAGATTGTGTCGTTTGTTTGGATTGTGTGGATTGAGAGGCTCTAGCTCAAAAGGCGGGCTTAAGGTGCTAGTAGATTCTATAAAAGTCCTAGAATCTGGTGCTAGCATAGGAATATCTCCCGATGGACCAAAGGGGCCTTATCATTCTATTGCTAATGGTTGTATTGCTATGAGTATGAAAACAAATGTAGCAATTCTCCCGATAAGAATTTTGTTTAGTGATTATTGGGAGTTAAAAACATGGGACAGATTAAAGATACCAAAGCCTTTTAGCACAATCAGTTACCATGCATTAAGCGCACTGAGTTTTGAGCCAAACCTCCCGATAGAGCAGGCCAAAACCCTTTTGAGCCAACGCCTTTCAAGTAAAAATTTTGATATGGAAACCCAAACACTCAAAGCACAAGTCTTTGGTGGCTGATCAATTTTTGCTAGCTTAAAACTCTACACCGACATTTAGCCCTATGATGTGTGTTTTATTTCTTGGCTCTACAAATTCTTTTGACTGTGATTGTCTGTCCTTTGCTGTTTTGACATCAGAATCTTGCAAATGCCAAAACTGGTAATACAATGTGCTAAAAAGCGAGATCTGATTATTTGGGGCATAGCTTAGCTTGAGCGCATAATAATATCCATAGCCTTCTTTTTGATTAAGCAATATATCGCGGTCATAACGTATATCAGTGAGATAGGTTTTGTTCCAAGCTTTGAGCATGAATTGGTTTTGTGCGATAAAAGTGAGGGTCATATTTTGTTTGAAGTTAAGGCTTGCATTGACGCCCAAAATATAATAGAGGTAGTGCTGGTCACGGCGATAGGATACTTTGTCTTTTTGGTGATGGAATCGATAGCCTAAACCTGTATCGATTCCAAAGTCCAAAAATCCACTGTTAATATGCGGAGCTAGCATATATTGCGCGAAGTAATAATAATCTTTGGAATCTGTGGCATACGGTGTACCATCTTGGAGTTGGCCATCGTATTTGGTATTGATACTTGTGTAATACCCGCCGCTAATATTATGAGACAGAATTGGGTTGTACTTGTGAGAGATTTTTCCTTGTATCCCACTCATAAAACCAGATATCTTCATTATTTGGTGCGCTCTTTGGTTGTATTCGCGATAGTCATAGTAGTTCAAGCCACCTTCTATTTCATAGGTGATAAGAGAATCTTTTGCACCAAAAGCTGTAGTAGTAGATAAAAGAAACAAAAATATTCGATAAAAAACTTTCATAAATCAATCCTTATAAGTTAGAGAAATTAGTTCCAAAAAAAGGACGCGGATTATAACTCACTAATTTAATACCAGTCTTATTTTTGTAGGTTTTCTTGCTTTTCTTGGAGTTCAAAATAAAGCATAAGTTTAGAATCCAAAGCACTTTGTAATTGGCAAAGCTGCTCTGCTAATGTGCTAATTCCTTTTGTCTTATACACCTCTGGTTTGCTTAAGTCATCATTGATGCAGGCAATCTGCTTCTCTAATGTCGTAATTTCATCAGGCAGATTCTCTAAGAGTAGAGACTCCTTGTAGCTTAGCTTCGTGGTTTTTTTGGAATTCACAGGCTTTGTCTGTGTGTGGGGTTTTGTGGTGTTTTTTACTGATTCTTGCTCTAAGCTGTGTAATTCTTTCAGATAAAAATCTAGCTCTAAATATTCACTGTAGCTGGTATAGCTTTCGCTCAGAGAGGCATTTTCCCCATAAACTAGTAGCTTTGAGGCAAGCTTATCGACGAAATATCTGTCATGGCTCACGAAAATAAGCGCACCATTAAACTCTGAAAGATACTCCTCTACAATGCTAATGGTAGCGATATCTAAGTCATTTGTAGGCTCATCAAGCAATAGCACATCAACTTCTTTGGTAAAAAGCAATGCCAAAGCCACGCGCTTTTTCTCCCCACCACTAAGAAAGCCAATCTTTTTGTTCAAAAACTCTTTTGGAAAAAGGAAATTCTTAAGATAGCCAAAGATATGCATACTTTTGCCTCTTACCTCTATACTATCTCCACCATTTGGACAAAATGTCTCAAATAAATCTTTGGAATCATCCAAGATATCCAAATGCTGATCAAAGTAACCTATGCGGATATTGCCGCGCTTTATTACCCCACCACTAGGTGTAATCTTCCCTAGCAAAAGCTTTAAGAATGTGCTTTTCCCGCTGCCATTTTTACCAACTACAGCGATCTTTTCACCTTGCAAGATTCTTATACTAAAGTCTTTTAGTAGTGTTTTGCCATACATATCTTTGCTGAGATTTTCAATCTCAAAAAGGCATTTTTTGGCATTCTTACCCTCGCTCCTGTTGAAATGCTTTTTTTGCCGCTGTATCTCTAAGCGCATCTTGTTGATAATACTAGGATTTGTTTTTGCCTCCTCTCTTAATGACAAGAGGCGATTCTTGCGTCCTTCATTGCGTTTTACTCTAGCTTGTACCCCGCGTCTTAGCCACTCTTCCTCTCTTTTGAGCGTTTTTAGAAGGTTTTGGTGTATTTTGCATAAAGCACGCAGTTTCTCCTCTTTCTGTGCTAGGTAGCTTATGTAGCCTCCATCATAGTTCTCTAGCTTGGCATTTTCTACCTCGACTACTCGTGTAGCGATATTTTCTATGAAATACCTATCATGACTTACAAAGACAATGCTTAATTTGCTCTTTTTTAGAAAACTCTCCAAAAAACCTACCATTTCCGTATCAAGATGGTTTGTCGGCTCATCTAAAATCAATAAATCTGCGCTTGTCAAAAACAATCTGCACAAAGCTATTTTCTTTTGTTCTCCTCCACTAAGCGAAGTTGCCAGTCTATCTCTGAATTCATGCAAGCCAAAGTTTTCAATAACCTCAGAAACTAGAGATTCCAAATCCCAAGCATTATGCTCATCGATGAAATTACTCAAGTTTGCATATTCTTCCAAAATAGAATCTGCGCAAGATTGCAGAGTCTGTTGGATTGCACTCAGTCTGGTATGGGCGGCTTTCAAGTCATTCAATCCTTCCTCTATAACTTGAGCTACACTAAAGTTTGGAGGAAAGTTTAGGCTTTGCTGTAATGTAAGTATTTGCAGATTTTTGCTTACCACTCGCTCACCAGCATCTGCTTCTAAAACACCAGCAAGCAGGCCTAAAAGAGTGCTTTTGCCACTCCCATTTTTGCCAATAATGGCGATTCTCTCACCCTTTTGGATATGAAAATTAGCATTGTCTAAAATAATTTTGTGGTTGTATTGCTTGCGCACATTGAGAAGATTAAGGAGTGTCATAGGTAAGAGTTTAAAACTCTAAATTATTGATTTGGTTAAATTTCAGCAATACAAATTTTATGTCCTTATTGATTTTAGAAGATGCACCAGCTTGCAGTATGTCTTTTGGATTCGTCCTTTTCAAATCAGAATCAATAAAGCATATTTCAAATTTCATGCGATTGACAGCTGTAAAATACTCAATCTCTTTTGCAAAGATATACACGCAATTGATTTTGGATTTTGCAAAAACTTTCATTTTCAGATCCAGTCTAAATGCCTCATTTTCACTAAAAATCACATAATTTTTGTAGCTCTTGCTATACCGCTTGTAGTAGTTGTACATGACCGTATCAAGATTGCTCATTTTTTCTTTATTCAAACGTGCAATGTGATGTCCTAAAAATGTAGCAGCACAAAAGGGTGTGTTGATATTTTGTCGAAAAAAGATGTTTTTGATTGCTTGAGATGATGTGCTCAAGCTATAAATTTTGTCGTCTAAAAGAGTAGCTGAAATGTCCAGAGCTTCTTTTGTTTGCTCTATAAGAATCTTATATATCTGTAAAAAAACTTTCTCAAAAATCTTGAAGTTATCTTCCACAAACTTATTGCTCATATCTTTTAAACGCGCTACGAGTGATTGTATAGCTTGAGAATCATTTGTTAATTTTTTAATATTTTTTTCTAATTCGTATTTTCTATTATTTAAAACTCCTTGGTTGCCTGTTTTGGAATCCAGTTTTGTTTGGATTGTTTGTAGCTCCATGGTATGGCTTTGGATTTTATTTTTTATCTGCATATCTTTTTCGCCAAATGCCTCAATAGCTTGTAAGACACTTTGATAATTGTATTGCTCATCTAAGAATGCTGCTTTGTAGATTTTTTTGGCACTGATATTGGCATTTGTCTTAAAGTAGTTATAAGAATACTCAAGTCGTGCAATGACTTGCATTTCAGAGGCAAAATTATCCATAATCTCATGTTTGTCATTTGCAATAAAATAATTCATAGCTTTTTGTAAAAATGGCTTTAAGATGATGTAATTAAGTTTTGGTAAATCATTACGACTGGATGATTGCTGTATTTGCTCAAGGTATGAGATTGCATTAAATCCATCGCGAAAAAAGCTCTTTATACAATCTTGGTGTGTTTTGTCCAATCCGATTTCTACGAGTTTAAAATAATTTGTGTACATACAAATTTTTCTAATAATGTTTGCTTTTATTTGCGCTTCTTTTGCCTTAAGTTCCTCGTCAGTTTTTGTGCGCCAAAAATCAATTTCTTTGATTACAGAATTTTTGGGGAAATCCTGATAACTCGATGCTCGGCAATCCAGTATCGTATAGCCATTATCACTACATCGAAACTCGACAAATAAACCGACTTGTGGAAGCATTTTTGGATCATGCCAGCTAGTAGCAGGTAATTCAAAAATTTTTTTTGAGGCATTTATCACTGTACCACTTTTGGTTCGTACAGAATACCTTGAGATTTTTCCGTGCATTAAGATCCTCAAAAAGCATTGAAAATGTGCGATATAGTAGTATATTTAAGCTTTTAAGAATCTTTATTATGCTTATTTTCAAGGCTTAAATATGTGCTTGGTATAACTTGGTGTAAAGGATTCCCCATAAAAGACAAAAACACTTATTCTTACAAAATCTATATTTATATAGCCTGCAATATTCTTATAATCTTTTTATTTCTTGCCACAATCATTGGCGAAAGTGGGGCTGTTGGCGTTATAGGAAGAAATTTTGCGAACTTTAATACCAATCTTTTTGGGTATCTTGCTTATATCTATCTGCTTTTTTTTCTGTATCCAGCCTATCGACTTTATAAAGATCCCCATTTAAACTTCCGAAAAATAGAATTGAGTATAGCCGGGCTACTTGGATTTGCAAGCCTTTTACTCATACAGTCATTGCTATTTGCAAGCGGGGTTTTTGGTAACAATGTTGTATCTTTTTTGCAAAGATTGATTGGGAATTTTGGCGTGTGGATATTAAGTTTGGGTTGTTTGTTCTTATCAATCTTTGTAGCTATACAGAGCAAAGTAGATGTTTTGGTGGAGTATTTAAAAAAACAATCCAAAAAATATGCCAAGAAGAACTGGGAGTTTTTATGTGCCTTTGTGCAAAGAGCCTTGCGGTTTGCAAAAGATTCCATTGCTTATTGTGTCAAGAGACTCCATAAGTTTATGGATTTTGTCATAGCGGCCTATCATAGGAGACAAGAAAAGTTAAGAATCGCCAGAGAATCGATGATTCAAAAAGAGCAAGAAAGACTAAAGAATCTCCAAGCTGTGCAGAATCTTACAGAAATAAAAGAGGTCTATGAGCCTGCTAAGTTAGAGTCTTTGAGCCATACCACACAAGAGCGTGCAGATACTTTCCAAGCACAACTAGACCGACATGCAAACCAAGTCATACACGAAACTACGAACAATGCAGATGCTCAAAATAAAACTCCAGAGCACGATGCAGCATCCGAAGAATCTGATATACAAATAGTCCCAAACACCGAACTTGATGCGCAAAGATTCTTGCAAGAGCAAATCAAACATTTTCAGACTACACATGCCCAGTTGTTGCAAACTGATGTCTTGCAACCTCATCTCTCACAGCGTAAAGAAGAGCATTTTGATCTTATAGAAGAAATTACTCTCCTTAGGACCAATGAGCCTTTATCTACACAAAAACCTCAGATAGCAGATACATTTGCATTGCATAAGACTTTTAAGCATTTGCATTTGGACAACATGCCAAAAGCACCTCTTGATATACAAAGCATTATCCAAGAGATTCCCCAAACCCCTTTGGTCACAGAAATACAAGAATCTACAGATACTCAAAACGACTTAGAAGAATCCCAAGAGAAAATAAAAACAGAGCCAAAACAAGAGACAAAAGCAGAAGCACAAACACAGACAAAAGAGGAGGTTCAGGTTTCTATTAAGTTGGATTCTACAGAGCCAGATTCTTATCAGCCAAGCACACCAGAATCTCAGCCAAGTGATGGGCAACTTCCCGATACAGAAAGCCAGACTTTCATAGCTCAAGACATACCCAATATTCAACAAGACTCACATAGCCCCATCCAATCGCCTGATTCCACACGCACACTTGCTATACAAAGCGAGACACCCACACAATCTGGCAACACACCGGCTATAGATTTGCGTTCTACCCAAGTGGTGCCATCACAGGAGCAGCCACCTATGCAGCACACAATATCTATACAACCAGAACAGAGCGCGCCAAATACTTCAGGTCAGAGTGCGCAATCTCAGCAAGACGGAAAAACACACACAATAGTGCGTGAGCTTGATGAAAACACTCAATTGCTCAAAAACTTGGATTTTGGCAAAACACTCACTCCGCTCAATTTCAAACTTCCGCTTACAAGCCTTTTGAATCAGCCTGATGGATTCAAAAACCAAGTTGATGAGGTAGAAATTGACACAAAAAGCGAGATTTTGTTAGCCAAGCTTAAGACCTTCAAAATTGATGGTGATGTTGTGCGCACCTATAGCGGACCTATTGTTACGACTTTTGAGTTCCGTCCAGCACCAAATGTCAAAGTCTCAAGAATTCTCAACTTAGAAGATGACCTCGCACTTGCACTTTCTGCCAAATCTATAAGAATCCAAGCTCCTGTACCAGGCAAAGATGTTGTAGGAATAGAGATTCCAAACAACAAGACAGAGACAATTTATTTGCGTGAAGTTTTAGAATCAGATCTCTTTAAAAGCACGACCTCAAGTCTTACACTCGCTTTTGGGAAAGATATTGTAGGTAATCCCTTCGTCCAAGATCTTAGAAAACTCCCGCATCTATTGATTGCAGGGACGACAGGAAGCGGCAAAAGTGTTGGGATAAATGCGATGATTCTTTCACTCCTTTATAAAAATTCTCCAGATAATCTGAAGCTTATGATGATAGACCCAAAACGTGTGGAGTTTTCTTTGTATGCGGATATTCCCCACCTTATCACTCCTATTATCACTGATCCAAAAAAGGCCATCAATGGCCTTATAAGTGCAATGCGTGAAATGGATAGACGTTATGAAAAAATGAAAGATATGCGTGTCAAAGAGATTGAGAGCTACAACAAAAAGGCAAAAGAGGAGGGTGAGGAGTGTTTAAGCTATTTTGTGATTATCATCGATGAGCTAGCAGACTTGATGCAGACTTCAGGCAGAGAAGCCGAAGCACCACTAAGCAGAATCGCCCAAATGGGCAGGGCCTGTGGTATCCATCTCATCATCGCTACACAGCGTCCAAGTGTAGATGTAGTAACCGGCACGCTTAAAGGCAATCTCCCTTCGCGCATAAGCTATAAGGTAGGTAGCAAGGTAGATTCGAAGGTTATCTTAGATTCTGTAGGAGCAGAATCACTGCTAGGCAAAGGTGATATGCTCTTTAAAATCTCTGACACAATGATTAGGCTCCATGCTCCTTTTAGCACAGAGGAAGAAATAGAGCGAGTCGTAGAATTTATCAAGTCACAAAAGCAGCCAGAATACGACAAGAGCTTTTTGCTTGATGATAAGGAAAGTATTCTTGCAGATAAAGCAGAGCTGCAAGAAGATGGAGATATGCTAGAGCAGATAAAGCGCTTTATGCTTGAGAGTGGCAATACCTCATCAAGCAGCGTCCAAAGACGATTTTCTATAGGATTCAATCGTGCGACAAATTACGTCGAGCAGCTTGAAAAAGAAGGTTTCCTTTCAAAGCGTAATGCCAAGGGAGTGCGCGAGATTATAGGAGCATAAGACTTGGTCCATCATTAACAAGATCACGATGGATGCCAATATTCATCACATACTAGCGTCATGTTTGAGAGTGTGGCATAACTGAAGCGTACCCCCCAAGCGGTTACCCCAAAAATATTTATACCCATCAGGTATTTTCCAAATTGGATTCCATGCTTGTAACATTTCCACAGAGGACCATTAAAAAAAAAAAAAAAACTTAAAGAATCTTTGCTTCTTTGCTCGTTTCTAAATCTTGCAGAGTGATAGTATCGCCGCTTTGGAGTTCTTTGAGACTTATGACTTCATCATTCTTACGTATTTGTGCAAAGCCCTGCGCACAAATACTTTGCGGATTGATTGCTTCAAGTGTGTTTGTGAGAGTATTTAGATGTGCGTATTTGCGCGAGAAGATATTTTGGGATTCTTGAAAAAGCAGGGGAGATAATAATCCAATATGGTGCTTTTTTGTCTGCAAGATGTTGTTTAATGCCGAATCTAGAGTACTCTTGAGATGATGAAGCGCTAAAGTGCGCAGAGTGTTTTTGGATTCAAAGTTTTGCGGATTTAAGAGTTCTTGTGTTCGCTGTAAGGAAGCGCTCTTGTGTTTTATAACCTGTGAGAATGCGCAATGCAGAGAATCTAACATTTCATCTAATCGCAAGAACCACTCGTTTTTGTCGGGTAATAAAAGTTCCATAGCCCCACTTGGTGTAGGTGCACGCACATCAGCGACAAAATCTGAAATAAGCATATCGCTTTCATGTCCTACCGCGCTCACTATTGGCGTTTGTGCATGGAATATAGCCTCAGCTACAACTTCTTGGTTAAATGCCCATAAGTCCTCTATGCTTCCGCCACCTCTGCCTATGACTATCACATCATAGGCTTCTGGCGTCTTATGAAAGCTATCGATATAAGCAATGTTTCTTGCGATGGATTCTGCTGCATCTTTGCCTTGCACTAAGGTATCGAGCAAATGGATTTGGCAGAGATTCCATCTTTTGGTAGCAATTTTAAGCATGTCATGTATTGCTGCGCCAGTATTTGAAGTGAGGATGGCGATTTTCTTAGGAAAAAGCGGGAGTTTTGCACTTTTATCAAAATATCCCTTAGCCTGCAGTTTGTTTTTGAGCTCTTGATAGGCTAAGGCTAGCTCGCCCAAGCCATCTGGAGTGATGTTTAAGACTTGGATTTGGTATTCTCCACGCGGAATATATACGCTTATACTTCCATTCACAAGAACTTTTAAGCCATTTTTGGGTTGGAATCTTAGTGAGAGTGCGTTGCCTTTAAACATCACACAGCGGATCTGGGAATCTTTGTCTTTGAGTGAAAAGTAGATATGTCCGCTGCTATGGATTGTAAGATTGCTAATCTCGCCCCTTACACACACCTGCAAGAAAGTGCTTTCTACCAATGCTTTGAGTTGAGCGTTTAATTCACTCACACTTATATTCATTTGGTGCTCACTTGATATTCATTTTCTTTTTATATTCATTCATCGCAGATTCAAACTTACTGAGGAAAAATGGATTTTGTCCGACCATATATTCAGTAAACATCGTGAGCTGCTTATTGGTTAAGTGGGTGATAGCGCGAGAACATACTTCATTGAATGCATCATCATCATTGCTATAAATGCTCTCTTGTATCGCCCTTGAGTATTTGAGGAATATTTTTCTGTCTTGATCATTTTGGCGGTTATACTCAAGCATCTCTTGGTGCATCTCTTGGAGATTTTCTAGAGGGATGCTTTTCAGATAGTTTTTAGTGTAAAGACCAGTGAGCGTCATGATTTTTGCGACAAGTTCAAGTTTTTCTGCTGTATTGTCATAATAATCTTTGTAGGTTGCATACATAAGATCTGGCATAAAATCTTGGATAATAAGAAGTTTTGTGCGAGCCATAATAAAAACTTGTTGTTTTGTGCTGGGATCTATCAGTTTATGGATGGTTTCATTCAATAAAGCGAGATTCTCTCTTTCTTTCTCGTAATGGTCTCTTAGCATTATAAATTCTTGCACTGGTAGTTCTTTGATGTGGTCATTGATTTGTGAAAGTAGTATCTCTTGGAATTGGCGGTAGGCTATGCGCGAGATTCTCTGGATTTTATGTGCGGATTGGTTTTTGGTGATTGCTACAAGTATGTCATTGATTTCTTGGTAGCTCAATTCTTTGTAGCCTTCAAGCAATGCTTGTATCAATGAGGAGACGTTATTAAGACTGCTTTTGAGTTTTTGTTTGTAACTTGTTATGTGTTCAAAATCTACCAGAGAGGAAATTTTGAGATTCTCTTTATTCTCGTTTGAAATAAATACATTGATAAATTGTCTCACGCATTTTGTGTATGCTTCATGTAGATCTTCAATATCCATACTATCGAGGCTTTCTTTTGTATAGCCATACTGCTCTAGGAGCATTATCATCGTAGGTTTTGATGCCATCTTGGGTGGTAGCATTAGATTAATCCTTGTGTATCTAGGTGATTGCGCTGTAATGTATGATAAACATGGAGCATATCAATATGCTCATCTTCGTCATGGACACGTAAGATATTTGCACCATTTTGGATTGCTAGGAGATGCAGGGCTAAAGTAGCGCTTAAACGTTCTTGCGGTTCTTTTTTTGTAATCTCGCCAAGCGAGCTTTTCCTACTTGCACCAAACAATAGAGGATAGTTAAAGTATTTAAAGTGCTTGAGATGAGCGGTAAGTGCGAGATTTTGCTGCAAAGTCTTAGCAAACCCAAAACCAATATCTAAAATGATTTCTTTTCCTCCAGCCTGGAGAATCTCTTCAATTTTTTGTGCAAAAAACATACCTATTTCTTCAAAGATATTTTCGTACTGGGTAAAGTCTTGCATATCTTTTGGTGTACCTTTTGAGTGCATGAGGATGGCGATTGCATTATAGTGTGCATTGATCTTGCTCATAAGCTTGTTTTTGAATCCGCTCACATCATTTATGATTTTAAATCCATGTTTGAGTGCAAATTCTGCAGTTTGTGGATTGTAAGTATCGATAGAAAAAAATGCTTTATTCTCAAGATTTTGTGTTTTTATCTCAGAACATACTTCTTGTAAGCGTGAAATTTCTACATCAGATTCTATAAGATCGCTTCCTGGACGCGAGCTTGCCGCGCCTATATCGATGTATTTTATACCCTTTTGCAGTAGATTATAAATACGCTCTATTGCTTGCCTGCTATTTTTGCGGCTTTTGTGATAAAAGCTATCGGGTGTAATATTGATAATAGCCATAATTTGCTGTAGCGAATCATCGAGTGCATTTTGCAAGAGAGTGCCTGGAGTGTGCATTCGCCTGCTATTTGAGCGGGCGTTTAAGTGTAAGGAGAGTTTGTGTGCGACTTCTTTGAGTCCAAAATCTTGTTTTTTGAGTTTTGCACAAAGTATCAAGAGAGCGCTTTTACTACCAAAAAGCAGGCCAAGCTTTTGACCCTGATAGAGAATCTGCTCTTTTGGGGTAGCATATTCTGCACCCACACTTAATGCTTCTTGTTTGAGAATCCCGCTTGCTACATATGAGAGACCTTTAATTTCAAAACATAACAACTCGAGTTTCTTGCCCATAATTTTTTGGCCTTGCGCATCTGCACCTACATATTTGAGTGCATTTAGAGCTAAAGTAGGTGAAAGAAGTGTGAGATTCACATTCTGGCCTTTAAAACAGCGGAGCGGACTTTTAAGAGAAGTGGCGCAAATATAAGATTTTCTCTGACAAAACAATCTGCTTGTTTTATGGCTTTGTCAAAAGCTTGCAAATCTTGGTTTCCAAGAGGAATCTGGTGCTTGTGTGCGCTTAGAAGCAGAGCTTGGATTCTCTCTTTGACTTCTTGGACGCTCCTGTGTTGTTTGTTGCAGTCTTGCAAAAAGTTATAAATCTGTTTGAGATCAAGCTTACACAAGTCTAGCTCCAGTCGTGGCAGCTCTTTATGGTCTTTGTAAGTGATTATTCGCAGACGCGAGATTATTGTCGGTAAAAGGGCATTTTTACTTGGCGCAATCATTATGAATTGTGTATTAATAGGTGGCTCTTCTAAAATCTTAAGTAAGGCATTTTGCGCTTCTATGCGATATTTTGGCGCACAGAGAATAAGTGTTTTGACTTGAGAGCAAGCTATGTATGCATGGGCTATCACCTCTCGTGCATTGTCGATTTTAAACTCTTGTTCTTTTCCATTTTCATCTCTTGGGTATAAGATACGCAGATTCTCTTTGTCTTTGTTGTGTGTAAGATTACTAAGTACCTCATTAAAATTCGCACATATATGAAGCTCACCGATAAAGAACTCTTGCTGGGTTTGCATGGTTAAGGCTCTATACTGAGTTGTCCTAATATTGCTGCGCAAAATGCCTGCTCAAACAACCTATAAAGCTGCAAAAGTTTGAAATCTAGCAATTCATCAGCAGAGCTTAGGGTTAAGGTATTTGGCAAACGCTCATCAAGTAACCATACAAAAGAGTTGTCTCTAACTAGCGCAAACTCGCTTCTTGTAGATTTTTTACCAATATACCAAAAGGCATAATTTTGACAAAAGGAATTATCTAGCATCTTAAAAATCGAAAGAAATCCTCTATCTTGCGTATCTCGGAGTGTGGAATCTATAATAAATCCGAGCGAATTTATTTCAAAAATCGAAAAGAATGGTCGGGTTTTGTTGGGTAAGTTGATACTTTGGGTTATGTAATCCCCAAACCATTTACGTGCAGAATCTGTCAGAACGATAAAGCTGCCACGCGAAAATAAATGTCTTAGTGCCTGCCTGAATAGTGGTGTGAGCTCTAGTCTTCTTTCTTCTAGCCAGCCACTCATTATTCCTTTGTTATCTTCTGCTCGTATAGCTTTAAGTAGCCATATATCAAGATTCTCCATGGCGACTACTTATCGAGATGGTATACATCATGCAGTGTGCGTACTGCAAGTTCTGCGTATTTGATATTCACCACCATTGATATTTTTATCTCGCTCGTGCCAATCATCATAATATTAATATTGTCTTTTGCAAGCGCATTGAATGCTGTACTAGCCACACCGCTGTGGGATTTCATACCGACGCCAACAATTGAAACTTTAGCTATATCACAATCATATTCTATGCTTTGGACATAATCATGAAATCTATCTAGAACTTTTTTAGTCAGTTCCACTTCAGTTTGGGGTATTGTGAAGTCAATGTCAGTTTTCCCGTCTCTACCAATAGTTTGGACTATCATATCCACATTGATGTTGTTTTGGGCTAGAGCACCAAAAATCTCAGCAGCGATGCCTGGGCGATCAAGCACATCTGCAATGCTTACTCTCGCCTGATTCTTATCAAGTGCTACACCACTTACGATTGGCTTCTCCATTATGTCCTCCTCATTGGTAATTAGTGTGCCTTCGCTTTGGCTAAATGAATTTTTAGAAACAAGCTTTACTCCCCACTTTTTGGCTAATTCTACAGACCGATTCAATAATACTTTTGCCCCCATAGAAGCAAGCTCTAACATTTCGTCATAGCTTATCCTTTCGATTTTTTTTGCTTTGGATTCTATGCGCGGATCAGTCGTATAGATTCCGTCCACATCGGTGTAAATCTCACACAAATCTGCTTGAAGTGCGCCAGCAAGTGCGACAGCAGACAGATCGCTGCCCCCACGCCCTAGTGTAGTAACCTCGCCATTTTCATCTACACCTTGGAATCCAGCTACTACAACGACATAATCTTGCTCTAAGAGTTGGCTGATCTTTTGCGTATCTATATGTTTGATGCGTGCTTTTGTATGCATGCTCTCGGTGACGATCCCAGCCCCGCGCCCGCTAAGTGAAATAGCTTTTATCCCTTGTGCATTAAGGGCTATAGCTAAAAGTGCACTTGTTATACGCTCTCCAGAGCTTAATACCATATCCAGCTCCCTTGTATCAGGGAGCTTGCTAAAAAAATGTGCGTATTCTAATAATCTGTCAGTTTCCCCGCTCATTGCAGAGACTACAACAACAAGAGAGCATTTTTTTTGTTGTTTTGTTTGTATGATGCGATCTCTCACATTTTGGATTTTGTCACACCCACCCATGCTTGTGCCACCATATTTTTGCACAACCAACATTCTTACCCTTTGTATAAATTAAGCGCGCAATCATAAAACAACAATGCTTAATTTTCAGGATTAGGCAAGTATAATGAGGCTCAAGAACGCTTATATAAGGAATATCAGTGAGAGCGGATTGTAATCCAAAAGATGTACGCCATCTTATCCGGACAAGTGACTTTAGCAATGAAGAAATTCTCTCTATTTTCCAAAAAGCCTTGTATTACAAATCTCTTATTCTTAGCCAAACTCCTACACATTTTCCATTGAAAGATAAGAAGGTCATCACAATCTTTTTTGAAAATTCTACCCGGACACTTTCAAGCTTTGAATTGGCTGTCAAAAATCTCGGTGGCGAGATATTGCGTCTTGATGTATCAAGGAGTTCAACCACTAAAGGTGAGACAATTTCTGATACTGCAGCAAATCTCAATGCGATGAAACCAAATGCTATTGTTATACGGCATAAAAATGCAGGGGCTGGATACTATTTGAGCTCAAAAGTAAATTGTCCCATACTTAATGGTGGTGATGGTGCACATTCTCATCCTACGCAGGCATTTTTAGACTTGCTTACCATTATTGAGCATTTTTGTCTATCTCAAGGAAGCATGGGGTATGAATCTCGTGATTTTTTCAATATTTGTATGCAGATTCTCCAGAACAAAAAAATTGCTATTGTAGGTGATATTACAAACTCTCGTGTAGCAAATAGCAATATTGAGCTTCTTACACGTTTTGGTATGGAAGTGATTTTGGTCGCTCCACCACATTTTTTACCGAAGACTACTCTTAAGACAAGTTATAATTTGAAAGCAGTGGCAGATTCTGTAGATGTGATAATGAGTCTGAGGACACAGACTGAACGGCACAATCAAGTTATTTATGGTTCACTTAAAGATTATGCCAGTTTATTTTGTGTTACAAAGGAAGTGTTAGGGGATAATGATTGTATCGTTTTGCATCCAGGACCTGTTCATAGGAATATTGATATTGATGATGAAGTGTTAAAAGATCCGCGTTCTAAGGTCCTGGATCAAGTTACAAATGGAGTATGTGTTAGAATGGCAGTACTGGACTTTCTCATTTGTTAAGTGTGTAATTTTGTGTATTTTCATAATTTTTGATTACTTAAAATTGTGAAATCTTGCAATTCTTACCATAATATTGTCGTTTCGATAGTTTGGGATTTGATAAAGCCTGTAAAAAAAAAAAAAAAACAACTTAAATATTTTGGAGGGGAATGTATGAAGGGTCGTTTTAAGTATTATAAACACGCCGTCAGAATTGCTGAAACTTCGCCAGAAATTTTGAAATTTTTTGATAAAGAGTGTGTGCGTATCAATGACCTAGTTTCTCATGCAAATCTTGGGCATTTGAAACAATATGCTAACAATCATGATTTAGGTTTTTATGTGGTTATGAAGAGTGCAGAGGGCTTAAGAATTGGTTCATATTTTGAAAAAAGAGTTTTACGCAAACTCAAGATGGCTTATGATAAAAAAGGTTTTAAAAGTAAAAATATGGAAGTAGTGTGGTCTTCGCTGAAAGGGTTGTTTTAAAGAATCATTATCAAGGGGGTGAGGTTTATGGAATTGAATTTTGAATTTGAATCGCTTGGTTCTAGTAAAGGTATGGCTGAGAGACAGGTAAAAGTTATGTTAAATGCAGAATTTGTGATTAGTACAGATGAGATTAGTTTAGAGGACTTAGAAGAGGAGTTAAGAGAGCTTTTAGAGAAATACAGTATAGAGTAGTTTTTATGCTTGACTTGGGTGCCTTGGATTGATTAGAATCCGATGTTTCATTAAACGGCATCGGATTAATGATTTTTGGGGTTGAAAAGAATTTCGACAGAAACTGGATTGCTTAAGTGCATGTGAGCTGACAAGCTCTAAAACTGTCGCATTGAATTAAACGCAAACAACACAAATTACGCTCCAGCTTACGCAAAAGCCGCGTAAGTTTATAACTCCTTTGGAGCCGATAGAAATAGGGTTTCTAGCGCTTTGTCTTCTATCGTAATCTTGCTAGATGCTTGCTTTAATGTATTCGGTTGGAGCAAAAAGATTAAGAATTGCTTATTTGGCGGAGTTTGGAGATTTACTTGCCAAATAAAAAGATAAAAAATCTCGTCTAAACATGTAGATTCTTAAGAGGGTTTGGTTTTTGGACTGGGGTTTGATTCCCCACAACTCCACCATTTCTCTTCCTCCTAAAACTCCAATCCAACATTAAGCGCAGCATTAATCCAAGAATAATCTTTAGCAATTTCATTTGATAGCTGCAATCCTGCAAAGTATTTTTTCACAC
>NZ_NHYK01000024.1 GCF_003288805.1 Helicobacter sp. 10-6591
TCAAACAAGCCTTTTGAATGGCGCTTTGCATTCCCAGAAGTGCTAGATAACAATGGCGATTTTTTGGGCTTTGATTTAGTGATAGGCAATCCACCTTATGGGGTTAATCTTACAGAATTTGACAAGAAAAAATATAGAGAAATTTATAACTCAAGCTCCAGCGATACAGCTCAGCTATTTATATTTTTAGCAGATAAGATTTTAAGCAAAAATGGATTCAATACATTTATCGTGCCAAAAGCCTTAACTTTTGCAAATAATTGGGTGCAGATTAGAGAGTTTTTAAAAACAAATGTCAGTCATATTGTGGATTGTGGCAAAGCGTGGAGTTATGTTTTGCTTGAAATGATTATTTACTCAAAACAAAAAAATACCCCAACATCTAGTTATGTTACAGGCTTTTTAAATGAAACACAAGGATTCTCACAAGTGCTTGAAGTCCCAAAGGAATATATTGATTTTTTTGGTTTTTACCCAAATGCCTTACCAGAAAAAGAATTGAAGATTGGTGTCCGCATTCTAAAAGACTTTACAAATAGTCTTAATGATTGCGGAGAAAATATTTGGGGAGATGTTTTTTACAAAAATATTAGCAACAAAGGAGAATTTCAGGTTTATGGCGGAAAAGAAATCCAAAGATATTTTATTAGGGGAATCAAAGGATATATTTCTAACACTTTAAAAACTAGTCCAAAATCAATAATTAAAGATAATAGTGTATTAATGCAAAGATTAATTGCTCATATAGAAAATCCAACTCCACATATCAAAATGACAGGAACGATTGTAAAGAATATTGATAATGTAAGAATCGTTAATACTATTCATCAGATTATCTGCAGAGATGAATTTCCAAATTATTATGTCCTAGCTCTTTTGCATTCAAGGTTTCTAAATTGGTATTGTTATCGTTTTGTGTTTGCCAAAGCAATAAGAAGTTTCCAATTTTCAGCAGAAATTGCTAAGAAAATCCCTATTCCCAAAATAGATTCTACAAACAAAGCCTTAAGCGATGAGATTATAAGCCTAGTAGAGCAAATCTTAGATTCCAAAGCCAAAGACCCCACAAAAGACACCAAAGAGCTAGAATCTAAAATTGATAATCTAGTCTATAAACTCTACCACCTAACCAACGATGAAATAAAAATCATAGAGGGAAAATAAAATGGAAAGGATTCAAAACATAAAGGATACACATCAAAGGATAAAGGATATAGCCAAAGTATTGGGTGTTAATCAAATGGGACAAAGGATAGAGGATATAGCCAAAGTATTGGGCATTAATAAAGGCTGTATTAATTATGATGAGAAAGAGCAAGTTTATCTTATATCAACATTGCAAGAATTAGAAATTAAAAAGGAAGTAGATTTTAGCCAATTACGAAACTTTCCTTTAAAATTCACTAAGTGTCATTTTTCACAAGATTTATTAGTAAATGAACAGGAATTTAAAGAAAAGCTTATTTTCGAGAATGTTGTGTTTTCTAAAAGTATAAATTTTTCAAGAAATACATTTTATAGAGAAGTAGGGTTTTTTGGTTGTGAATTTAAAAATAAGCTTTATCTTACACAATGTGTTTTTCACGATAATGTAATGGCTTTTGGCGTGAATTTATTATCTATTGATTGTCGAGATTCTATTTTTAGAAATGAAGTTTGTTTTGGTAGAGAAATAAATGACCCAAATCTTGAAAAAGGCTTTCATTTTGGGAGCTGTAGCTTTAAAGATGGTAATTTTTTAAATTGTCAATTTCATGATAATGTGTATTTTAAGAATAATGAATTTCATGGGGCAGCATTCCAAAATGCACGATTTTATAGTAATGCTTATTTTAATAACTCTACTTTTAAAGATTCCGCTGACTTTCACGAATGTGAGTTTGAAAAAACAGCTTGTTTTTATGGAGTGAAGTTTGATAAAGCCCCTAATTTCTCACAAGCACAATTCAAGGGAAGCCTTAATGTAGTAAATACAAATCTTGATTTTGATTTTGAAAGCCTAAAAGAGAAAATCAAGCAAGAGCATATAGAATATAACAAACATGATAAAAAGCCCTTAGATAATTTTGCAAACGACTTTAGAGATTCATTTAGGATTTTTAAAAACGCTTTGATAAAAGATAATAATTTACTAGACGCTTCAGAATTCCATAGATTCGAACTCTATTGCAAAGAAATTGAGCTAAGAGAAAGTGTGCGTAAACGAGGCACCAAAGCACACGATAATGAAGGCATAAGAAAAAATATGAAACCCTTTAAAGAGTTTATAGACTTTTTGCTTTTAAGATTCTATCGCAATCTCTGTGATCATCACACGGATTTTTTGAGATGTTTTAATAATCTTGTGCTTTTGGTGGCTTTGTATGTTGGATGTTTGTTGTTGCGCAGTTTTAATTTTTTGGAAAACAAAGCACCATCCTCTGATATCTTACAAAAGATAGATTTTGTAGATATATTTGCAAAGTTTATTCTAGAGTGTGTAGCTATGAATGTAAAAATCGTGATACTCTTATTGCTTGTGCTATATCTGATTGTTTCAGTATGGAAAATTTTTAAAGATATATTGCCGTGGATATTGACTTCTATAAAAGCTCTATTAAAGAATGTGGGATATTTTATCCTAATGCTTATAGTGCCACTTGTAGTAATTATAATGTTTTATGTATTGGTTGCGACATTATTTAAGTTAACGCCATCAATCCTTTTGCCGAGCTTTTTAAATATTACAGGTTTCTTTCTCTTTTTTTTCATGTATTTTTCATTAGTCTTTCTGGATTCTGCGATTGTGCGATGTTTGATTGTTATTATTGCTTATATGACGGTATCTATTGCTATAGGATACAAGATTGCAATCCTAAACCCTCTAATAGGTAAGCTTTTTACAGATACGCTAGAGATAACAGATCCTTTTTTAAATTTTATAACACTAGCTTACATAATTTCTATGTTTTTAGTGCTTTTCTCCCTCCAAAAAACCGCACGCAAAAACTCCATAGTGCCAAACTAAAGGGATATAAAAATGCAAGGAATTAGCTATATGATAGATTCTACAAACAAAGCCTTAAGCGATGAGTTAATAAGCCTAGTAGAGCAAATTTTAGATTCCAAAGCCAAAGACCCCACCACAGACACCAAAAAGCTAGAATCTAAAATCGATTTTCTAGTCTATAAACTCTACCACCTAACCAACGATGAAATAAAAATCATAGAGGGGAAATAAATGGAATCTGAGAGTAAAATTAATAATTCAACTTGGAAACAATATTTTCCCACTTATCACTTTGATGAAAATAAAAATAGAGATATTGCCTTAGAAGAATATAAATTCTGTTGTAAAATTCTTGAAAGTGAAGAAAAAATTTTTGATAACTTAGTTAAATATGTCCTTGCATTTGGAACAATTATTATTTCGCTTTTATCAAGCGCAAATAAAACAATAAAAGAAATATTTAGCGCAATTACAAACAATACAGATTATATATGGATCGGTATTGCTATCTTGATGATATTATTTTTTATTTTTATGACAAAAAACTTTGCAGAAAGGCAAAAGTCTATTGTTTTTGCAAAACGAAAAATTATTATGCTAAGAAGAATGTTAGGCATAGATTATGGAACTCAAGAATTCTTGTTCAAAAAAGGTATGCTTGAAGGTGCTAATATGCCTTTTAGCATTAAGTTAAAAGTTAATTATCTATACTTTATTATTCCTATTTTGTGTTTTGTGGTATTACTCGTTGTAAATATTTTTTTAGAATATTCTCTAAAATGTGTTCTTACTTTAAATATTCTAATATCTGTCGCATTGTATCTATTTTATATTTATTGTATTTTAGATATAAACGAAACAATGTCTTTAGTTATTTTTAGATTTATATTTTCAATACTTGGCATAACTTTCGTAGATAACTTTGAACATATTTTATATAGAGCTAAATTATCAGTTTATGAATGTCAAAGACAAGGAATTAATCTAGATAACCCTAAAAAAATATTAGTTGCTATTGAAGATAAAAACTTTTATCAACATAAAGGCATAGATTATAGAGCGATAGGACGAGCTTTGCTATCCTATGCAAGAAAAATACCTTATATTAAAGAGATACCTTATATCTCAAAAATACCATTTTCTGGTGGTTCAACTATAACACAACAACTTTTTAGAACTTTATTTATTGAAAATATGAATAAAAAACGATTAAGAAGAAAATTAGCTGAAATCTGTTTAAGTCGTTACTGGCTTAATAAGATATTATCTAAGAAAGATCAGCTTGAAATCTATCTAAATGCCGTGCGTTTTGACAAGCAAGTATTTGGAATCATACAGGCAATGCAACATTTTTATGATTGTGATAAATATATTAAAAATCTCTCAAAAGCACAAGCATTTTTTCTTATTGAGCGTATCTCTGTAATAAGCGGAACAATGTTGCCAAAAGTGATTGATACTATCGCTAGATTAGAAAATGAGAAAATTTTAGATAAGCAAGATATTAGAGAAATCATTGATATATACACAAAGGCTTGTGATAATGAGAAAATTAAAGCAGAGTTCAAGAATGAAAATATTTTAGAAAAATTACGCGAAAAATACAAACACTAAAACAATAAGATACAATGATTTTAAAAATGCTTTGATTACGATTTATACCATACTTTTAGCTTTAGTGCTTTTCTCCCTCCAAAAAACCGCACGCAAAAACTCCATAGTGCCAAACTAAAGGGATATAAAAATGCAAGGAATCTTTCTTAAAACTCTAATCCTAGAGTTACATTGAGCGTCTCTCTTACATAAGACTCTGCTCTTTGTGTGCTAAAGCCTAATTGTAAAAAGTAGTTTTTATAATATGTGCTTATATTTGCTCCTATATATATACTTGTTCTGTCTATGTTCTCTTTTTGGATAAAGCTCTTATCACTAAAATCACTAAATCTTACATTTGAACTCAAATCAGTATTTAATCTGTAAGTATAGAAACCAAAGGCATTGATATAGACTTTAAAACTCTTAGAATCTAAAGCATTCACTCCTAAATGTGCTCCTAGACTGCTAGCTAATGTATCATAGGCACTAGAATCATAGCTTTTTGCAAAAAGAGCTTTGCTTTGAGAATAAGCGGAGTTGTTTATGATGTTGTATTGCATAAGAAGCATAGGCTTTAAAACTAGCTTTTTGTGCAAATACATATTTTTGCCTACTCCTATCTGAGCCATTGCATAGTAGCTATTGTAGTTTCCTTCTAGATTTTGATTCAAAAGGCTGTAACGTCTTTGCTCTTTATTCACCCCGTAGCCTGCACTAAGAGAGCTGATAATATCAAAGTAATCTCCTATACTTAGTATTGCATTCCCACCTATACTTAAGGTATTTGCTTTGACATTGGCATTTTTAAAATTGGCTTGGGTGTTATCAATATCTATAAATCCACCAAGCAACAAACCTTGAGTAAGTATTGATTTGACTTGGACATTGAGAGCATAAGAGTTAGCAGCATAATTTTTAGCTTTAAGCTTTGAGGAGTTGAACTGTGTAAGTATCTGTGCTCTGCTATTAGAGTGCATCTGGATTAATGGCAAATAGTATGCATCGCTTCTTGTGCTTGTATTAGCGAGTAATTGTGCATATCTTTGTTTGGTGCTAAGAGCTGCAAGACGGACATTATTTTTTATACCAACTAATGCGGTGGCATTGCTTAGGGTAAAGTTAAGATTCTCAAATATAGAGGAGTTTTGTCCTAAATAGAGTGCTTCTTGTGTTTGTAGATTGCTAGAATCTATAATCTCTTCTATGGCGTCATTAAATTGTTTGCTATTTGCATTCATATCCAATCTGCCAATAACATTCTCATAGTCTTTGGAAAGATTATCAGCAGTAAAGATACTTTGCAAAACATTTGAGAGATTTGGATCTGTATTTTTAGAATCCAGATTGAATGGATTGTCTTTGGCTTGGACTTTGAGCTTGAAATTTTCTTTGTCAAAGGCAATATCAAAAAGATTGCTTGATAATGTTTTGACAGTGAGCTTATTTTGTCCGATAGCTTGCTTAAGCGCTTCTTGGAAAGAGTTACTTCCTGTGTTGTCTGCTGTTGTGATTGTAATCTCTTGGTTTGCTTGTAATCTTTCAGAATTATAAGTAGGGACAAAGACAAGAGCACCTCCTTCAAGCTTATAGGTGCTTGCCTTAAACTTCGTGTTTGTGTTGCTTGAGCCATCATAGAGGATGTGCAGGCTTCCTGTATCTTTTTGTGTATAAGAACCATCTATTGTAAGGGTATTATTCCCATCAATATATGCCTTATTATAAGGAGCAAACCCAGCCATAACAATACCGCTTTTGTTTTCTACATTGCCTTGTAGCTTGCCATTGCCTGCGAGGATACCTCCGGATTCTAAAGTGAGTGTGCCAGCAATGGCATTGTTGTTATTTACAGAGGGCAAATCTCTATTATCACTTAAAAGTTTGAGATTTAGGTTGGCAGGAGCGAGATTCGCACTAGAATTATTTGTATTCTGGTTTGCTTGGAGTGACATATTTGGGATTTGCAATCGCGCCTGAGATTCTTGATTTTGTCCTTTATCTGCGACAGCTTGGTTTGCAATAAGTGTATTACTTAGATGCTCTGGTACTTGATTTGTCAAAATAAGAGCGCTGCCTCTGGTTATAGTAGCAGACTCTGCGCTTCCACTAAATGCATAGATGATACCTTGATTTTGGGCATATAGATTGCCTACTTTAACATTATTATGCAAGATAACAGAACCATTGTCTCTAGCAATGGCATTTTTAGCAACAAGATCTGAGGTGGTGGAATCTGATTGGGGTTGTTGCACATTTTGTGATTGTGATTTTGCTTGCTCTTGCACTTGAGTCTTTTGATTGCCAGTGAGCTTTAAGATACCATTGCCTTCTGCATATGCGTTAGATTCTGTAAGTTTGCCTGTTATTTCTAGCACACCTCCTTGGACTCTTGTAGCACCTTCGTAAGTATTCACTCCGCTTAAAACCAATGTGCCAGAGCCTTTCTTTATAAGACCTACTTTGGTTATGTATTGCATAGTTTCTTTTGGGGAATTGAGCGCATCATCAAGATGGTATTTATTATCCCAAGTTCTCTGGGATATGTCATTGCTGAATATAAATGTGCTTTTTGGATTGTCTGTTGTTGTATCAAGCGTATAGAAAGCTTGCTTTGTGGATTCAATAAGGCTTTTTCTTTCTTGCTCCTGCTGGCTTAATTGAGAATCTGCATTGTTTGCATTATTTTTATCTTCAGTATTTAAGGGCTGTGCTGCTTGTATTAAAACTGGTGTTGCCTGAAGTGTTTGGGGTGCTTGTTGAGATACTTCTCTTTCAGAAACTTCTTGTGTTCTAGGAATCTCTTGGAAGTCTTGTATATCCTCTAAGTTTAATCTATTGGCATCAAGTCCAGCAAGACCACCTAGAGCTTTGTTAGCATCCAAAATGCCTTGACCAAAGACTTCTTCTTTAGTGAGAGTAAGGATGGCATTGTGGTTGTATTTGGGGTCTATTTTAGTTTGTGTCTCTTGTAAAAGCTCATTGACAACCTTACAAACATCGCTAGTAGATCCTTGGTCTCCTGTATTACATCCTTTTACCTCTACTCGTGTAGCTTGTGTAGCTTGAGAATTTGATGTTTTGCGAGTATCAATGTCTTTATATATCTCCTCTAAATCTTTTTTTACTTTTTCAATATCTATTTTATTATCTTCTTTGGTAGGTGCTTTGTTGTTTTTCTCACCATCTTTGTAGTCTTGGATGTAAATTATTGTATGTTGTGTCTGGTTGCCATTAACAGAATTCTTTACAATGAGTTTTGGTGCTTCTATATTCTTATTGGCAGTTGTGAGCAATACATCTGCAATCTGTGCACCGTTTAAGAAGGGATATTTCTCCTGTACAAGTGCTGCTACACCGCTTACCATAGGAGTAGCCATTGAAGTGCCACTCATATAGCATACATCTCCTTTGGCTGTTGTGCCATCACTATTGACACAAGGTCCTCCGGTGCCAGTAGCTGTATTTTGATTATTTTTGTTTTGATAATACGCATTAGCAGAATTGATGTATTCCCCTGGTGCCATAAGCGCATAAAGCTGGGCAGAACCTTTGAAGTGGTTGCTATAAGCATAAATTCCCTCGGGTTTAATGGTTATTTTATCTTCTGTTTTTTCTACATACTTTGTGATAGCACTATTTGAATCTGTTTTGTGTGTTTTTAATGCTCCTACAACAAGCCAGCTTCGCACATTCTCATCATAGCTAGGCAAGACTGCTGTTGCTGTTGGGCTTACCATCCCAGAATTTCCAGCACCAAAAATATTGAGAACTTTCCGCTCTGTAGCTAGTTTATAAAGTCCTGTAACTCCATTTGCTTTGCCGGCTGGATTGTATTGATCCATTTCTATTTCTCTATTAATAAGCGCAAAGTATTTAGAGCTACTTACTGGTTGGAATCTATCATCACCTTTATATATGCTTTGGTAGCCTTTTTGTGCGTCGTTTTTATTGGATTCCTTAAAATCCTGAAAGCCTGATCCTTCATAGCGATTGATAAGTGGGTAAAAATTTACAGCCCAGCTATTATTGATAATTTTTATCTCTTGTTTGTCTTTAAATTCATCGTAAAGATTCCCATTGTATTTGTTTTGTGGGTGGAGATAACCTACTCCATGGTATTTTGCATCATAAGCGATACCTTGAGGACTTTTATTATCACTTAGTTTTTTGCCTAATAGAATGCCAGCAACGTGTGTGCCATGAGCATACACTTCTCTTTTACCCCTATCAGCATCATAGGGACTACAATTGCTAACCCAACAGGGATTGTTACTGATGGTATATTTGTTTTGTCTCTGCAAGCTTGAATGAGAAGTGTTAAATCCTGAATCCACAATCCCTACAACAACACCTTTACCTGTAGGCGATGATGTGTTTTCCCGTATTTTGTCCATGCTGATAATTTGCATAGCATAGTCTTTGGAATCTGCTTTCTGGGATTGCTGTGTAGCATCATTTTGTCCATAAAGCAAGGATGAGAGGACCAAAGATATGTAAATTATTTTCAGATTTTTCATGATTTATATCTCTTAAAGTTCTTGTGATTTACATTATTGATTTTCAAAAACCAAAAAAGCACTTAATAACAAACAACCTAAAAGGATCCTTAAATACTAAGTTGTCTCATGAGATTTAAAGAATCTGTACCCAAAAATGCTAGCCTCAAAACACAAATGCATAAGAAAGCCCAACGCTAGCTAGCTGGTAGGCATACAAAGTCTTAGTTGTGCTGTTATTCACAGGAGCACGTGGCAAACCATTAGCGACGTCTATACGCTCTACTTTTTGCTTATTCAAAGGGATTTTTGCACCAACTTCGATTCTATGATGGTTTGCCAAAGTCATTTGCAATCCAAGGTTAATCCCTACAATCCTTTGCTTCAAATCGCCTGAGAATTGATGTGGTCGCGCATTCTTTCTATTGAGTGTGATAGTAGGAGCACCATAAAACACACCAAGATACACACCAGCACTACTATTCTCAGTTTTTACAAGATCAAGCAAATAATCCAGATTCACTTCAAGCCGTTTGGTCGCATAAAAGTATTGGTCTGTTATTCGGTTTGCTCCCGAATTTCGTGTGTTTTCTTCGACATTCACCATACCAGTGCGTGCAAATGCATAGCTTCCATACAGACGCAGACCATTTGCAGGAGTGAAATAATGCTGATAGCCTAGACGAAAGCCTATCTGAGACATAAGGTAAGAATATTTCATGGTGGTAATTTCGCTACTGCTTTCGCCTCTATAGTCTTGGGTAAGAATCGAAGCACCTAGATCAATCCCCACAAACAAGCCGCTTTTTGCAGAGAGTGTGCTAGAGAAGAGAGCTAGAGCTAGAATACTGCCTACTATACCTTTGCTTACTATACTTTTGCCTGTCATGCTTATGTTCGTTGGCAGCTTGCTGGTTGCCATCTTTTTGACAAGCTTCAAAGTCTGCCCCCCCCCCATACTGGAAATATTATTATTCTTCGCTGTTTTCATTCGTAGCTCCTTAAAGATTTAAAAAATGGGCTCGCATTCTAATAAACAAAATATGATTTTTAGAAAAAATAATATAAATTGTTATATAGAGTGATTTTGTTTGTTACTTATTTACCCCATCTTAGCTTTTGGTAAAAAGCACAATGAGAGCTGGCAAGACAAACATAGCGGCAAAGAGTGGATTGAATGTGATTCCAAAGTTTGCAGCAACTACCACTAGTCCGCCGATTTGATTGGCAAGTGCGATTCCTACATTGAAAGAGGCTTCATTCACACTCACAGTGCTATCTGTGAAATCTGGTGTGTATTTCTTTGCATTATCCATTGCGTTGAGTTTCAGCGGGGAAATGCCAGCAAATGCCACAAATCCCATCAGACAAAGATTTGCTATGAGAATCCACTGCCAATGGTAAGTGATGCTGATAAGCGCATAAATGACAAATTGCGCAAGAAGGATGATTTTTAGCGAGGTAATACTACCTTTAGAATCTGTGAGCTTGCCACCAAAGAGATTCCCCAAAATCGCGCATCCGCCATAAGCTAACAGGATAAAGCCCATAGCACTTTGGGAGAAGCCTACAACTTTTACTAGCAGTTCGCTCAAATATGTATAAAGCACAAATGCCCCACCACAAGTGCAAATCGTAAGCAAATACACCTTAAGAAGCTGTGGAATCATCAAAGACTTTACTACATAAATGAGATGGGTTTGCGCTCCTTTGATATTGCTTGGCATAAAGATAAGTGCGCAGACAATAGCAGTCATGCTAAAAATAAAAATAAGCAGAAAAATCGCCTTAAATCCAAATGCCTCGCCGATAAAAGTACCAAGTGGCACACCACTCACTAAGGCTATTGTAAGACCTGAGACCATGAGCGCGAGATTGCTAGATTCTTTACCTTTTGGGCTTACTTGCACAGCCGTAAGCGTAGCAATCACAAAAAACACGCCATGTTGCGTACCTGCGACAAAACGTGCAATGACATTTAGCATAAAATTGTCGCTCAGATAGATGAGCAGATTTGCTATTGCAAAAATCAAGAGATTGAGAAGTAGCTGTATTTTGCGATTGAAGGCACTTATAGGAATTGTAAGAATCGGTGCGCCAATGACCACACCTACAGCGTATGCAGTCGTGAGGTAGCCGGCCTTGTGTGCATCGATTTTGAAGTATGCTTGCACTTCTAAGAGCACCCCTGAGATGACGAATTCTGTAACACCCATACAAAACGAACTCAGAGCGAGAATGAGGATTGTCTTATAAGAGGAATCAAAGCGTGCAGAAATAGTAAATCCTTTTAAAGACTAAAGTAGTTTCCAAAGCGCGGAATTCTAGCGAAGTTTCATTTTTAAGTTTATGGGTAAGCTTTGTAAAGCTTGATTACAATAGCGGCTTGATATATATTTTAGGAATCTTTATGAAACTTCTCACTCTTGATTGTGTGCAAAAAGCAGCCAAACGCCTTGAGGGAATAATCTCTTACCATCCACTAGCATATGCTCCCCGTCTTAGCAAGATAGCCAATGCCCAAGTGTTTTTGAAAAAAGAGAATCTCCAGCTTACTGGTGCATTCAAGATAAGAGGCGCATTTAATAAAATCGCTACACTCAAAGAATATGATCAGACAAATGGCACAGATATTCTCTCACAAGGAGTGGTTTGTGCAAGCGCTGGGAATCATGCACAGGGCGTAGCTTATGCAGCCCAATATTTTCAGTGTAAAGCCGTCATTGTGATGCCTGAATCTACGCCGCTACTTAAGGTTATGGGAACAAAGGCAATGGGTGCTGAAGTGGTGCTTGCAGGCAACAATTATGACGAATCTTATATATACGCACGCAATCTTGCCAAAGAAAGAGAGCTGACCTTCATACATCCATTTGCTGATAGCGAGGTTATAGCAGGACAAGGGAGTATCGCGCTTGAGATGATACAAGAGGAGGCATTGGATATTGTGGTTGTGCCAATTGGTGGAGGTGGGCTTATAAGTGGGATTGCAAGTGCTTACAAGATACTTAGCCCAAACACAAAGATTGTAGGTGTGAATGCCAAAGGCGCAAATGCTATGAAAACAAGCTTCTACCAAAAGAAAATCCAAAATTCCCAAAGTGTGCGCACTATAGCCGATGGAATCGCTGTAAGAGATGTGAATCAAAGCGTGTTTGAATGTATCCTAGAAGGTGTGGATTGTATCGTGGAAGTCGATGATGAGGAGATAGCAAGTGCTATCCTCTTTTTACTTGAATCCCAAAAGCTTGTCGTAGAAGGTGCTGGAGCAGCTCCTGTAGCAGCACTTATGCACCACAAGCTTGATTTAGACCCACAACTTAAAGTGGGCGCGATAATAAGTGGTGGAAACATCGATGTAACAATGCTCAATACCATCATCGAAAAAGCATTGCTTAAGAGCGATAGAAAGATGAAATTCCAAGTGATTTTGGTAGATAAACCCGGAAGTCTGCAAAAGCTCACAGAATTACTCACGCAAGAGGGCGCAAATATCGTGTTTATCAATTATTCTCGTGTAAGTGCGAAGCTAGAATACGGGGATGCGATTGTAGAGCTGGCACTTGAGATAAAAGGCAAAGAGCATAAAGAATCTATCCATCGTATGATGCTTGAGTGCGGATACAAGTTTTATGAAACGCATTAAGTTCTTTTGCTGCCTCTTGTCATGAGAAAGCTTTGCTCATAGAAAATCATGAATGTTACAAGCGCACCTGCTACAAGCAGAATCGAAACAGAAAACATAATAATGAGGTTATTAAAAAATGCCAGCAAATGTTGTAGTTGCTCTGGTTTATCTGTATTTTTGGCAAATATAAGCAGCGAAAGAATACTTTTGTATCCATAGCTTCCCGGAAATAGTGCCAAGAGCGCCGGAAAAACGATAACTTCTGTTGGGACCTTCACTTGCTTTGCGATAAGAAATGCCACAATCCCCATACAAAAGCTTGCACAAAAACTCGCCCCTGCAAGATTGAAAAAAGAAATTTGCAGAAGGAGTGAGCGGATAAAGTATCCAAGTCCGGCGATAAATATAATGCCAAATAACACGCGTTTGGGTGGATTGCTCGGATAAGAGAAGCCAAAGCTTGCAACCATAGCAAACAGCATGTTAATCAAAATATCACGGGAAGTAGATGTATTGAAAAAATCTGTATGCAGAAATTCCAAAACTCTCGGATAAGATTGCAAAAACTCATACATCGATAAGATTAACCTGTGCGATACTCAAGGTCATATAAGCACCAAATGTTATACAAAGCAGCAAAATCGCCATATTTAGCCCGCGACTAAGTGCCATAAGTGTGTATTCGTGCAGTATATCAACAAGGGCATTGATAATCTGAATCCCGGGAATAAGATAGAGTATGCTTAAGCCTATGGCTATCTCTGGAGTACTTGTAAGCTGCAGATACACACCAATATATGCCACAAAAGACGATACAAATGCCGCTACCACATAGATTCCACGAATATCAATACGCAATAAACCTAGCAGTTGCTTACTTGCAAATCCTGCAAATGTCCCTACAAACACACATAAAAGTGTGCCAACATCCCCACCAAAGAGCTTGCAAAATGCAGTGTTTGCAAGGCTTATAAAAAATAAAGATTGTAAAAATGTGAAGTCCTTTGTTTGCATAATGCGCTCAAATCGTTCTCTAGCTAGTTGCAAGGGAATCTTATCATCGTAAATCTCCCAGCTTAGTGCGCTTAGCTCTGAGATGATGCGGAAATTTGCTCCAAGTGGAGGATTTGAAGTGATTTGCGTACGACGATTTTCATAGTTGTCTTTTTGTGAAATGCTCAGCGTGATGTTTTTGAGCCAAACAATCATGCCGACATCATATCCATAGCTTTCTCCTATGCGTTGCGTGCAGCGCATAATGCGCGAGGTATAAGCCCCATTTGAAAGCAATGCCATGGCGTACTGGGCAAGGAATGCGCTGAGTTCTTCGATATTTTGGTGTATTTGCTCGTTATTCATATACCACTCACAAAAGAAAATGCAAGAGCTTATAAGTCAATGTGTTCGAACAAACAAAAAGCTCTTTTTTGAGTTCAAATAAGCTATTTGTAGCCAAAAAGGTTTTGTTTCTCTCAAGATCTTCAGACTGCAGATTCTGCCCGCTCTCATAGGTATAAAAGCTACTAAAGCCAAGCTTTTTGGCTGTGCGAAGCAAGCTCATATCCCACTGACCTCGCGGCCAAAGCAGATGCGTGGTATTTGTCCCAAGATTCTTTGCAATCAGCTCTTTTGAAAGCTGCAAATCATCATGCCAAGGCTTACTCACAAAATTTGATAGCTGGTAGGTATGGGTGAGTGAGCCAAAGCTTATGAGATCTTTTGTAGATTCTAATTCGCTCCATGTGCAAACATACGCGCGTGGATTTTGCTCTAAGGCAAGCAGAGTTTTGTCATGTGCTAAATACACAGAAGGATTTTGAGAATCTAAGGCTTCTTGTTTGCTTGATTCTTGTACCCATTCGGTTGTGAGGAATATTCCTGCTTTTGCACCAAATCGCTTAAGGATTGGATAGGCATTTTCATAGAAATCCCTCCAAGCACCTTCAAAAATCAACAACACAGCCTTCTTATCTAGCACACTGGATTTGAGTTCTGAGTACTCATCAAGGCTTAAAAAAATGTAATGAGAACTCTTAAAATAAGCTATTTGTCGCTCAAACTCTCTCACTCTGACACTATGAGAATCTCCGATGTCTCGAATATGCTCATAGCGAATAATTGGAATATTTCTCATAGATAATTTACTAAGGACATTTGGTTGATACGATTTGTGGATGAAAGGACTGCGTTGTAGTTTGTCGTAAGGTTTGAGAAATGGTTGTAGGTTTTGGCAATATCTGTACCGATATTATCAGTTTTGATTGAAGCAAGCTGCACTCTTAGCACCTCATTACGACGGATAGCATTCTCAAAGCTTCTAGTATGTGCGCCATTTTGAGCTAGCATTTTTTCGATGTGGTTACTAAAATGATCAAAGAGTTCGATTCCATTTTGTACTCCAATGTTGCGCATATTTTTATCATAGCCATCACCAAAACCATCTGGACGATAGATTCCACTACGCACAGCCTGAATGATTTCATCAATGCCTTCAAACATATTGACATCTGGCTGATCGATTGTAAGAGCATTGTTAGCATTGAAAGTAAGCAAGCTTGTATGATCACGCAAAGCCTGGGGAGAAAAATCATTGCTTTGTGCATTGTAGATCATAAACTGCATGCGAGAGACAGAGCGCATAGTATCACTGATGACCATTTTGCCTTGTGCATTAAGATCTACTTCCAGACGAGTTTTAGAAGACCTAAGAAGCTCTTCATAGGCGTTTTTGGCTTCTTGGGTTGGCTTAGTGTTTGGCTTTACTTGCGTGAGTGCATATTGCTGCATATCGTTATTTGTGAAATTCAGCGCGATACCTATAGCATCCATAAGTTGGCGGTATGTAACATCATCTGCTTTTGTAATCTCTAAACTCTGGGAACTAAAGAGTGGGATTTTTATCTCTGAATCTGCGTTTGTTGCATTATCTGAAATGATAAGAAATGAGCCATCTTTATTGCTTAGCTCAATCCTTGCTTGCAATGCCTTGCCATTGTGGTCGCTCAAATCTAGATTATAAACTTGCCCATCGACACTCCCACCAGCTACATCTACAAGCTTACTCTCACCGCTAGCAAACCCTGCACCACTTTTGAGAATCTGCTGGACATTAGAGAGTAGTTTAGAACCACGATTATCAAAGCTTAAGCGATCGTATTCTGTTTTGTGATCACTCCTTAAGCCATTAGATTCCACACCTTGTGAGAGTGTGCTGAGCTTGATACTAAAGCCACTCTCTGCATTAAATGGCGGCTCTTGGGTGTCTTTATGAGCATTGCCTACATTGTTATCTTGGAAGACAAGCTCGCCATTGATAATCTCGCTCCTTAATCTTCCACCAAAATGCAGATCTATCTCTCTTAGCAAATCACGCACTTGCATACTATCATCGATAGTTATTTGTAGGGGTTCTATTGGCTCTGGATCTATCTTGCCATCATCGGTATTTGGACGCGTGCCGGCAAAGACAAGAGTATCAATCTCCTCTGGAAAGAGGTCGCGGAGCTTTGTGCTAAAGGTAGCAAGCGCATTGTCTTTGGTGAAAAATACACTGGGAATCCTTGAGATTCTATGGTCGTAATTATCACGGATAGAATCCAAAGAGCTTTGAGAGAAAGTAGTCATAAACGGACTTTTGGTATAGCTTGTGATTCTGCCTTTGGACTTGGCGATTTCATCTATATTTTCTACATCTGCATCGCTTGAGATCAAGTGGAAGTCGAGATTTGCATTACCAGGGTCAAGATTCTTGATTTCGATTTGTCCCCAAAAGTTCAGGCCTACATCAACGACTTTGTTTTGAGAAGTATTGCCAAACTCTCTGCCTATCCTATCAAGTAAGTCTTGCACACGCGTGGCATTTTTTTCGTCGCTATAGCCTACATCCAGAGCAAACTTACTCTTAAAGCTTGTGCCATCAGGGCGCACACCCCGCATATAAAAAAATTCTTTGCCATTGTTGCTTGGATCCTTGTCATCATCGCCTATGAGGTCTCTTAGAGTGTCAGTTGCCTGTATATACACCTCTTGAGGGATTTCACCTCGTTTGATTTTGTCCATAATATCGGGGTTGAGCAAGCTGTGGTTGTATTTTTTGATATTTGTTGTAATGCTTTTGTATCCATCAGAATCCCTACCAAAGAACAACTCCTTCCCAGTGATGTTATAAGGCATAAGATTCTTTGAGCTTATAAGTGTTTCTAGGCGCTCATTGTTGCCCTTATAAGTGCCATCATCATCAAATGGTCGAGTTTTGACATTGCTCCCTGCAAAGAGAAACTCCCCACCAATAGAAGTATTTGCGATATTTAGCATATGCTCTTTGAGCTTTTGCAAATCTCTTGCTATTGCTTCGCGTGAGATAGGTGAGTGGATGTCATTTGCAGCTTGGATAAGCTTTGTCTTAAACTGTAGGGCAGTTTGGGATAGCTCTGAGAGTGCTTTGTCTGTATTAAGCGTGCGCGTAAAGGCGGTATTTGAGTTATCAATTCCTTGCTCAAGTGCCAGCTCCTCATGCTCAAGCTTGAGATTCTGATTGAATACTGAGCTGTCCTGATAGCCGTATTGAATCTTAAGTCCAGAGGCTATCTTGGTATTAATATCTGTGAGTTTTTCTTGCATAGTGGATTGGTAATAATTCATTTGATTGTATTTTGTGCCAAACGTTACACGCATGAACCCACTCCTTTGCTAGCTCTGTGTATTGTCTCTAGCAAATTTAATGCCCAAAGTACATTTGATTTATGAAATTGTTGCTTCAAATTTTTCTAGCAAAAATGCTGGTTGGTAGCTAAGCTTTGCTTTTCTCAAACCTTCGATACCCAAATCTTCTTCTCTATTTACCCAAGCGCATTCTTTGAAACAATGTGTGAGTGTTTGCTGGTTTATGGCTTGGAAGATTCCACGGTATTGGGAATGTGCTTTTTCTATATGGATTACTGCCACCCTCCCACTTATACCTTCATTCTCTAGCACACAAGGGATATCCTCTCCAAAGCTAAAGGCTGCTATCTGGCCATCGATTTTTATCACCCCACCTCTTAGTGCAAGCCTTTCATAAGAATTGAGCGCATCATTGATGCCCAAAAGTTCATAGCTTAGACCCTCATTTTTGTTTGGGTTTGCTTCATACCACGTTGTATATGTCTCTTGAATCTGCGCGATATTGCTCGCACTGATAGATTCAAAAACAAACTGCGGATATTCTTGGAGAAAAGAGTTGAGGTGGTTTTTCTTTTTATGATACTTGCGTCCGCTAAGTGCTATAAGCTCACTGACATTATAGATATAATCAAACCTATCGCGGTTTTGCTGTATGTGTGCTAATGGGTAGATTTGCTGCAGTTGTTTTGCTTGCTCTTTGCTTAAAGAGCGTATAGAGCATACAAGATTGAGAGAGCCAAAGTATTCTCTTAAGGATTCTAGGCTGGCTTCTTTATCTCCTCCCCCAATCGGATAGAACACAAAAGGCTCTTGGGATTGGTATTGGGTTTTGATGACCAGATTCCCTGCGACTTCTGCAAAGCTTATCTCTCTTGCATGCCGCCACATATAGCAGTTTGTAAAATTTATATCCGAAAGCGCTAGATTATCGGCACTAAGATACTTATCAAATATTTCTTTATGTTCTATTGTAAGAAGGTGGAATTTCATAATGTCTCCATTCATTCAATCTTAATTTATGCAAATTCAAAACAGCTCACATAGCTTCCTAGCCACTTCAATTCATTCCCACGTTTTTTAAAAAACTCTTGGATATTAGAATCCAAGTAGTGCCCCTTGAAGTCAATAAAAAAGCCAAAACCAAAATCACCCTTTCTCTTGATTGGTCGAGAATCTATCTTAGTGAGGTTTATCCCAAAAGATTTGAAGTCTTGTAATAATCCAAAGAGCGCTCCACCTTTTTTATAGTCTTTAAGTGTTACAAAAACTGAGGTTTTATCCTCTCCACTTGGCTGATTGATAAAGTCACTCACGACAACAAAGCGCGTTTTATTATTGGCATCATTTTGGATATTTTCAAACATTATTGGCAAGTTATTAAGCTTTGCAGCAATTTTAGAGCAGATAGCAGCGCTATGCTTATCTTTACTTGCCATTTGGGCTGCTTTTGCTGTGGAATCCACTGAGACAAGCTCCAAATCATCTAGCCCATAAGCCTTCAAGAATTCATCGCATTGTCCAAAAGCTATGTCTTTAGAATAAATCTTTTTTATAGCGCTGAGATTCTGGGATTTGCAAGCGAAGCTATGATGGATTGGCAATATACTCTCAGCAATGATTTTTAGTTCACTATTATGCAAGCAGTCGATAGTATCACCAACCATGCCATTTGTGTTGTTTTCTATAGGCACGACGCCATACTGCACATTTTTGCTATTGAGAGCTTTAAAAACAGAGGAGATATTACTCAGTGCTATATACTCACTCATACTGCCAAATTTCTCTTGCGCAGCTTGGTGTGTATAGCTTCCTATAGGTCCTAGAAAGGCTACTTTTTGTGGCAGCTCAAGATTGCGTGAGATGGCAAAGATTTCTTGGTAGATCGCAGTGATGACTTCTTTGGTGAGGTAGATGTTTTTGAGATTACTCAAGCGCGTGATGATTGCATTTTCTCTTTCAGGACGATAGATTGTGCTTTGTGTCTTCTGCTTATGCTTACCTACTTGATGTACCAATGCCATGCGCTCCTCTAAAAGCGCGATAATATCCTCATCAATCCTATCAATCTCAGAGCGAATGTTATGTAAGACTTCATCATTCATTTGTATGCCTATTGTTCTAATCTCTTGTGTAGCAGTCTCAATTCGTTGGCTGTCATCTCCTCAAAGCTCTCGCGCTCTTTGAGCAAAAAATACTTGCCTTTCTGTATTCCTACTTCTGCTGGGCGCGATCTTGTATTATAAGTATGCGCCATGCTCGCACCATATGCTCCTGCATTCTCAAATGCCAGCAAATCACCACTTGCCAAAGCAGGTACCACAACATCTTTAGCCAGAAAATCACTGCTTTCACAAATCGCACCTACTATATCTGCCCTGCTTTCTAGAGTGGTGGTGTTGCAAGATTCTATAATGCGCACATTATGGACTGCATTATAGAGTGCCGGACGCATGAGATCATTCATGGCTGCATCTACTATCACAAAACGTTTGCTGCCATTATGCTTTTCATAAAGTACTTTGCTAAGCAAGACCCCCGCACTGCCTACTAAGAATCTCCCCGGTTCGCAAATGATTGTTACATCAAGCCCTTTGATTGCTTCTAGAATCCCTTGCGCATACTCATAGAGATCGATTTCTTGCTCATCTGTATAGCAGATTCCAATCCCACCGCCTATATCAAAGAATTTCAGATCAATCTTGAGTGCTAAGAGGCTATGTGCTAAGTCAGCAATAATCTTAGCGCTTTGGATAAGCGGCTCCAGAGTCGTAAGCTGCGATCCTATATGGAAGTGGATTCCGACAGGTTCTAAGAAAGGAGATTTTTTCGCATAGATATAAAGCCTTTTTGCCAGCTCTATATCTACACCGAACTTATTTTCATGCAAGCCTGTAGAAATATAAGGATGTGTTTTGGCATCGATATTAGGATTTACTCGGATTGAAATACGCGCTCTACTCTCTAGGCTTTGTGCAATCGATTCTATACGCAAAAGCTCTGCTTCGCTCTCGACATTAAGAAACAAGATACCAAGCTTTAAAGCAGACTCTATCTCGTCATCTCGCTTGCCCACACCACTATAGATAATCTTGTATTTTGGTACTCCACCTGCAATAGCACGTCTTACTTCTCCTATGGATACACAGTCTGCGCCACAACCAAGTGAAGCAAGATGATTGATCACACTAAGATTAGGATTTGCTTTCAAGGCGTAGCAAATAAGTGACTTACGAGCTTTGAATGCATTTTTGAATTTTTCAAGTTGGATGCTTATGGCATCAAAATCATACACATAAAGCGGTGTGTGAAATTCTCTCGCACAAGTTTTGAGCAAGGATTCTTGCATGTAATTCTCCAAAAGCTGCTTTTGTGAGGAATTATACTTTAAGCATTCCAAATCTCAAACGGACAAGATCTATGGATAATTTTGGAATTCAAAAAAACTTTTTTGCTTGTTTCTTTGCTGTTTCTTTTTTACACGTTATTGGAAATTTGCGTGTGTTTTTGAGAATAAGTGCTTTTTTTTTTTTTTTACTTCAACTACAATCACACCACTCTATATATTAGAGATATAGAGCCTAAGATATACCAAACAAAATGGAGGAAATAATGAAACCAACATATTCACCTAAATTTGTCTCAACCATAGCAGCTTTGTCTCTTTGTGTCTCAAGTGCAGTAGCTCATCATCCAGATACTAAGTGGGAGATTAAAGGAAGTAATGGCGCAAGCAGTCAAAGCAATCACAGTGGAAGTGGTAGTGGTAGTAGTGATACTACTACAATTAGCAATCTTGAATCTGGTAAGAAAATCACTACCAAAAGTGATGCCAATGGCACTATAAGCTCACTTGTTATACAACAAGAAACAAACAACAATAACAATCCAACCCTAGAAGTGGGTAATGGTAGTAATAATAGTATTGTCAATGTTCCTACGATAACGATAGAAGCAGGAGCTACTCTTAATAGAACGATTCAAAATGGGCAAGGAAATAATAGATGGAACATACTCTTTCGTGGTGGCTCTACAATAGAGAGCTTTGAAAATAAAGGAACAATAAAATCAAACAGTACTGCAGATACAGTCTATCTCTTTACAGATGGGGATGGTAAAGGTGGCCAAACTGTTGTGAAAAATTTCACTAATAATGGCACTATAGAATCAACAGATAACGGTGCTGCTATAAGACTCCACAAGGGTGCTAAGATTGAGACATTTAAAAATGAAAGCGGCAAGCTTATTTCAGCAACTGGAAATGCGGTTGCAATAAAGGTAGAGGAGGGAAGCAATATACTTGGCACTTTTATCAATGAGGGAACTATAAAGGCAGCTGGTCAAGGCATAAATCTCACCAATGCTACTATTACAAACTTTACAAACAAAGGATTGATAAAGGCAGAGGGTAGGAATAATGGTGGTCAGCATAAAGAGAATCATCCGGTGTATTTAAAGGAGAGTACTATTGACACTTTTATCAATGAGGGAATTATAGAGAATGCGAGTACTTATGGTGGCAGCTTAAATGATGGAACTGTACATGCAGCAATCTATCTTGAAGGTACCCATAACAGCAAGAATACAATCAAAAGCTTTGATAATAAAGGAACTATCAAAGCTAAGAGAGCTGGAATTTTTATATTTGGCAGTAAAACCACTATCACCCATCTCAAGAATTCTGGAACCATAGAAATAAATAATAACAATAGCAATGGCAATAATGTCAATAACAATAACGTCTCTGCAGGTATTATGTTTGGATATCTGGTAGGTAATAACCCAACATACGAGACTATACAAAACGAAGGCATTATCAAAGGTGGAGACTATGGAATCTTCATAGAAGGTGGGACTATCACCCATCTCAAGAATTCTGGAACCATAGAAGGCAATAAAGATGGCATAGCATTCTATAATGCTGGAGGTACTTTACAAACAACTATAAACAATCTAGAAATAGATGGAGGAATAATCAGAGGTGGAGTCAATGGAATAAATATAAGCAAAACTAATACAAACAGTGATCAGACAATAATTGGAAGCCTTACTATCAAACAAAATGCTACAGTAGAAGGAACAAATGGCAGTGGTTTGGTACTAGGTAAAGATAGCTCAAATAGCGATAAATACCAACTCACAGGTAAGATTCAAGTAGATGGCACTTTGAAAGGCACGAAAGCTGGTATCACTAACTACGGACAACTAGGCTCAGACAATAACGGCAGCCAAGAAGTCATAGTAGTAGGTGAGAATGGTCGAATAGATGGTGTTGTAAAGAATGCAGCAGGTGGAACACTCCAAGGAAACATAACCAATAAAAGCTCAAATGTCTTAGAAATTGATAACCAAGGAAAAACAGGCGATAAGACTGTAATCAATAGTGAAGGCTCTGGTGGAGTCAAGATAAAAGATTGGAAACTAGAGAATAAAAGTAGTGGCCAAGAAGTCAAAGTCATAGAGTTCAAAGGTAATAATGGCAACATAACCCTAGAGAAATTAACCATAAGTGCAGAAAATACAGATGTTACCAAGGTAGCACAAGCATTACAAGGTGATAAAAAAGCAAATGCCTTGGCAAGTACTAAAGTAGTCTCCACACAAGGTGAAATAACCTTTGATGGCGATCTCCTCCGAGGCCTTGTTGCCAACATAGATGGTTCTAAGACAGCAGCAGCTGCATTGAACAGAACACTTATAGCTACAGCTACTGCAAGAGCTACATTATTAGATAGTGTTATGGGGAATGCATTGAATACTCTTTCTTTTTTGCATCATAGAGCAAGTTCTTCTTTGGGAAGTTATAAGAATGCAAACTTGTATGCAAATGCTACTACTATAAGAAATGATCTGTTGTCTCAGAGTTCTAGTTATGCAAGCAATAAAAACAATCTTTTCTTTGTATTGCCTTATTACTCTTATACAAAAGTAGAACTCGATAAAGGAGTATTCTCTAAAGGACATACACAAGGTCTAGTATTAGGATATAGCTTCTTTAATCCAAAATCA
>NZ_NHYK01000025.1 GCF_003288805.1 Helicobacter sp. 10-6591
TACTCTCTCTAATAATACCTTCTAGCATTTTGGTTGTCCTTTGATTTTGGGATTGAACAGGGGAGTGGGATTGTAACCAGGGGAGGCTTAAATTAAGATAATCTTTAATTTAAGCCTATATAATGGAATTTCTATCAATACTTCGGAGATGCCAATGAGTAAAAAGCTAACTGGATCGCAAATGCTAATACAAGCTTTAGCTTTAGAGAATGTTAAAGTTGTTTTTGGTTATCCCGGTGGTGCTGTACTACATATTTATGATGAAATCTATAAGCAAAAATATTTTCGACATATCCTAGTCCGCCACGAACAAGCTGCTTTACACGCTGCCGATGGCTACGCAAGAGCAAGTGGGGAGGTAGGTGTGGCAATTATTACAAGTGGGCCAGGCTTTACAAATGCGCTTACGGGTATTGCTACGGCATATATGGATTCTATTCCTTTGGTGGTGATAAGTGGGCAAGTCCCTACCACACAAATTGGCACTGATGCCTTTCAAGAAATCGATGCGGTCGGAATCTCACGCCCCTGCACAAAGCACAACTATCTTGTCAAAGACATCAAAGAATTACCGCGAACTCTCAAGGAAGCTTTTTATATCGCTAAAAGTGGTCGTCCAGGTCCAGTACTCATTGACTTACCAAAAGATATAAGTGGGACATTAGGAGAATTTCACTATCCAGAATCCATAACCTTACGCACGTATAAACCCACAACAAAAGGCAATCCCAAACAAATAGCAAAACTCAAAAATGCAATAATGAATGCAAAAAAGCCATTGTTTTATATTGGTGGCGGGGCGATTTTAGGCAATGCAAGCAGTGTAGTACGAGAACTTGTCAATAGAACCAAGATTCCCAGCGTAGAAACATTGATGGCAAGAGGCTGTTTGGAATACAATAACTCTATGCTTTTAGGAATGGTGGGTATGCACGGAAGCTATACCGCAAATATCGCTATGAGCGAATGTGATCTGCTTATCTGTCTTGGTGCACGCTTTGATGACCGTGTGACAGGCAGACTGAGTGCTTTTGCTAAAAATGCTTCAATCGCCCATATTGACATCGATCCAAGCTCCATTGGCAAAATCGTAGAAATAGATTATCCAATAGTGGGAGATATAAAAAATGTAGCACAAGAGCTTTTGGAGCAACTACAAGATTATGATTCCCAAAAGATCAATGCATGGAATGAACGTCTCAATCTTTTACAAAGAGAGAATCCACTCATTTACGAGGACAAAGATGATGTGATAAAGCCCCAGTGGATAATAGAAACACTTGGCAAGGAATTAGGGCAAGACGCCTTTATCGCTACAGATGTAGGGCAGCACCAAATGTGGGCTGCGCAGTTTTATCCCTTCAGCTTTGAGCGCCAGTTTATTACAAGTGGTGGGCTTGGGACTATGGGTTATGGGCTTCCTGCAAGCTTTGGCGTTATTACTGCATTGCAAGAGTTAGACTGGAGCAAGAAGCCACATAAGCCAAAATTTGTGGTCAATATCACCGGCGATGGCAGTATCCTGATGAATATCCAAGAGCTCATCACTTGCATAGAGTTTGACCTGCCTGTCATCAATATAATTCTTAATAACAATTACTTAGGTATGGTGCGCCAATGGCAGACATTCTTCTATGACAACAGATTCTCTCATACAGATTTAAGCCTGCAGCCGGATTTCATCAAGCTTATAGAATCTTTTGGCGGCTATGGAATCCAAGTCAAAGACAAAAAGAAATTTCCTCAAGCTCTCAAAAAATGTATAGATTCCAAAAAAGTCTGCTTCCTAGAAGTGCTTATAGATCGGTATGAGGATGTGTTGCCAATGGTGCCAAATGGTGCAGCTCTCAATGAAATGATAGTCTTTAAAAGGAGCAAATAGATGAAACTCACAGACAAGGAATGCAAAAAAACTCTTTGTGTATGCGTTATCAATGAACACAGTGTTTTAGCACGTATCTCTGGGCTTTTTGCAGGCAGAGGCTACAATATAGAATCTCTAAGCGTTGCGCCATTGCCAAATAGCGAGTTTTCATATATCACAATCACTACCAAAGGTAGCTTGCGTGTATTAGAGCAAATCGTAAAGCAGCTTCACAAACTTATTCCTGTACTAAGTGTAAGTGAATCCCAAAATCTCTTGCAAAAGGAAATGGTGCTTATCAAGCTCCCACCAAAGCAGCCCCTAGCAGACATTGAAGCGCTTTGCAGAAGTTACAATGGCAGCATTTCTGAAGCCAGCAATAAACATATCATCTTAAGTGCCACTGATGACCCAATCCGCATAGAATCATTTATCAAGGCTTTGGAAGCATATAAACCAAAAGAAATTGTCAAAAGTGGTGTAGTGGCAATAGAGCGCTAGATTCGGTGGATAGCAAAATGACTCTTGGTGTAAATATCGATCATATTGCTACATTGCGCGAAGCAAGAGCGATCAATGAACCCAACCCATTAGAAGCTATCTTTATCATCAAAAATGCTGGCGCACACCAAATCACTATGCATTTGCGAGAGGACAGACGTCATATCCAAGATGATGATGTAAAAATCATACTAGAATCTGCCCCCTTACCTGTGAATATCGAATGTGCTATGAATGATCAAATAATCGATCTGCTTTGCGCTCTTAAGCCCAACCGCATAACACTTGTGCCAGAAAACCGCAATGAAGTTACCACAGAAGGTGGATTAAATCTCCACAACAACCACGCAAAAATCAAATCCACTCTCCAAGAATTCCACAAGCATAATATTGCTACCTCGCTTTTTATCGATCCCTCTTGTGAGAATGTAGAATTTGCCAAAGAACTAGGTACACAGGCTGTAGAGCTTCATACGGGAAAATATGCAAACATTTTTTTGATGCTTTATTCCAATCTCTCCCGCACAAAGCACAGTATCAAAGAGCTTTGTCTCCCAGCAAAAGAGCTAGCAGACCTGCTAGATTCTGAGATAAACCAACTCAGACAAAGCGCCAAATACGCCCATAATCTCTGTCTTGGATGCTTTGCTGGACATGGTTTAAATGCACACAATCTCAAGCCAATACTTGCCATCAAAGAAATCAGCGAACTAAATATCGGGCATAGCATTATTGCAAGAGCTATTTTTGTAGGACTACAGCAAGCTATCAAAGATATTTTGAATGAAATGTCATAAGAATCCTTCCAAAGATGAAAAAAGTAGCCATAAGCATAGGGGATATAAACGGTATAGGCTTACAAATTGCTATAGATTCCCATACAGAAGTCTTACGATTATGCAAACCAATCTACTGCGTACATAAAGAGCTGCTTGATCAAGCAAGCATATTGCTTGGCAAAGAATGCCCTATAAAACCTGAGGAGCTTAGCCCACCAGATACAGAGATTATAGACATCACACCAGCACAGGTGAGCCAATCTAGTGGATACTATAGTTTCAAGAGCTTTGAGCATGCGCTCACCCTGACAGAATCACAGCAAGCTTGCGGAGTGCTGACTTTACCGATACACAAAGAAGCGTGGAAAAAAGCCGGAATAAAGTCTATTGGGCATACACAAGCCCTAAGAGCGCACTACAACAAAGAGGCAATTATGATGCTAGGCTGTGAAAATATGTATGTAGCACTTTTTAGCGATCATGTAGCACTAAGAGATGTGAGCCTGCTTATCAAAGAGGAGACACTTACAGAGTTTTTGTGTAACTTTGCAAGATGTGTAAATTTAAAAGAATCATGCGCTGTACTTGGACTCAATCCTCATTGTGGGGACAATGGACTTATGGGCGATGAAGATAGAATCATTGATAGAGCAGTCATTAAGACAAATGCTCTTTTAGGCCATAGCTATTTTGTGGGTGCAATCCCTGCAGATTCTGCATTCTCCCCGCAAAATCGCAAGCACTTTCGGTATTTTGTGAGTATGTATCATGATGTAGGTCTGGCTGTATTGAAAGCGTTGTATTTTGAGGAGAGTATAAATATAAGTCTTAATCTCCCTATAATGAGGACTTCTGTTGATCATGGAGTAGCATTTGATAAAGCCTATAAGCAAAATACTCTCAGCACCACGAGTTACATCAATGCACTAAAATACATAATCACAAACACATAAGGGCAAAAGATGGACAATGCTTATGCGCAACTTGTTCAAGTGCAGAAAGAAGAGATTGCTAATCTTAAAGTAGAGATAGAATCGCTGCATGCACAGGTCATGCAAAAAGACCGGGAGTTAGAAACACTAACAAACTACATCAAAGAATTAGAATCACGCAATCAAGAAATTACAGAAGTGCTTGATGAGAAGAAAAATTCGCTTAAGGCTATACAAGAAAGCGCCAAAAGCTTTGGCGTAGAAATCGATGAATTACTCCATATGCTCTTTTATCTGCAAAATCAAGAGAAAATCCAAGATTCCAATGCCTATATCCAATCAGTCCAACTCAACGAGGATAAAGACCTGCTCTTTGGGCTCAATATCGCAAATGAGTTCTTGGCCCAAAGTTCAGAGCAGACCATAAAATACTATCTTTTTAATCTGGGATGTAAGTTCTACCAAACTTTTGACCTGCCAAATCTCCACCCGCAAAACAAAACCGATCTTATACTCATTGGCGAGACTTTTAGCTCTTTTGTATGTTTGCAAACTTATAACCAAGATGAAAGCTTGCGTGGGCTTATAGAAATGCTGCCAGCAGATATGCTCAATCCCGTTCAGATTCGATATTACGGGAATCTTGATCTGCGAGGGTATTTTGAGCTTTTTGTCCAAAAGCTGCAGCAAAATGACAATGCCATCTAAGAGAGCAGGATTTTTCTTTACCTTTGTCAAATAAATTCGTATCTTTTTGTTCGCGCTTCTTTGAGCGCGCCTGGGATATGTGCGTGGTAGATTCTAACACTTGGATCAGAAGAATGCACCCTATATTCGACCCTTAAAACTTCTTAAGAGCGGGGGAGATAAATTTTGCCTTAAATCTTTGCGTGTTAGAATTCTGTACAAATTTCACACAAAAGGATTGCCTTGGACACTGCGCCATTTTTGCTTGAAATCCTCACCCAAGAACTTCCCGCTAAGCCTTTCTTAAAAGAATTTCCAAATATCCGAACAAAATGGACAAAAGCCTTGCAAAATGCCTTTATCACATCTGCAGATACACAAGTTTTTTACACTCCAAGACGCATTGTGTTGTATGCTGAAAATTTCCCACTCAAAGCAAATGATAGGCTCATAGAATCTTTTGGTGCGCCTGTAAGCCTTGCTTATGAGAATGGCGATAAGAATGCACCACTCACAAAGGCCGGACTTAGCTTCTGTTATAAAAACAACATACAAGAGCAAGACATAAGCACTACACAAAAAGATGGCAAAGAAGTGCTGTATTTTAAGCAAATAATCAAAGGCCAAAGCACCCAAAACCTCTTGCAAGGAGTATTGACAGAGTTTATAGATTCGCTAAATTTCGGGAAAAGCATGCGTTGGGGAGATATTGCAAGCAGGTATGAAAATTTCCATGGCTTTATCCGTCCAGTCGTTGGCTTATGTGCCTTTTTGGATGATAAACCTTTGTCTTTAAGCCTCTTTGGCGTATATTCTAGCCCGCAAACCTTAGGCCACAGGGATTTAGGTTCTTCTCCAATACAAATACAAAATACACAAGATTACTTCCATAAGCTCAAGGCTCACAAAGTCATTTTGGACCAAGATGAGCGTAAAAACCTCATTTTACAGCAGATAAAGACCATAGAATCTACTCATCATATAAAAGCAGAGCTCGATCATGAGCTTTTAGAGGAAGTCGTAGCAATCACAGAATATCCCCAAAGCATACTTGGGTATTTCGAATCGGAGTTTTTAGATTTGAGCGACGAGGTTATTATCATCTCCATGAAAGAACACCAGCGCTACTTCCCACTATACAAAGATAACTTGCTTTTTAATGGGTTTATAGTAGTCTCAAATTCCACAAGCATTCAAGATTCTCTTATCAAAGCAGGGAATGAAAAAGTACTACGTGCGCGCTTAAGTGATGCAATGTTTTTCTACCGCAATGATCTCAAAAAGCCTCTGAGTGCGCAAGGTTTGGAATCTGTGGTTTTTGTGGAAGGCTTAGGGAGCTTAGCAGACAAGACAATACGTGAAGGAAAAATCGCACAGATTCTCGCGCAAAAATACAAAGAAAAATTACTCAACGACCCTATCTGTAAGGGCTTAGAATTTCTGCAAATATTACAGTTGCTAGAGCAGGCAAGTGAGCTTTGTAAAGCGGATTTGCTTAGTGAGATGGTAGGTGAGTTTCCAGAGCTACAGGGTATTATGGGGAGCTACTATGCTAAGGAGCAAGGCTTTAGCCCACTTATCATATCAGCGCTCAGAGAGCAGTATCTCCCAAGACACACAGAGCTTCCATCAAATCTCTTTAGTGCGATAGTGGCACTTTCTAATAAGCTTGATAGTATTCTCTCACTTTTTAGCATAGACAAGATTCCAAGTGGCTCAAAAGACCCCTATGCATTAAGACGCGCGGCAAATGGCGTGATAAAAATCATAGAGCGCTATGGCTTAGATTTCCATTTACAAAAGGATTTGTACATACTCAAAGATACGCTTGGCTTTCATACTCTTAAAATCGAAGGAGTGGAGCATTTTTTTCTTGAGCGCTTAGAAAATAGCATCGGGGCAAATCCTTCTATCTTTCGTGCTGCACTCTTTGGAATTACCCGATCTAACGAGAGAAATCGCGATATAAATATGCTAATAAGTAACACCTTAGCTTTAAGTGAAGTATTTGAAGCTACAGAGAATAAAGCCACACTGCTTAGCACCTTTAAGCGCGTGGCAAATGTTTGCAAAGATAAAAAGGTATATTCCAAGCCATCAAGAGAGCTTTTTAACACACAAGAGGAGCATAGTCTCTTGAATGCGATTGAGACAATTGCAAGCACTCACTTTACAAACGTAAAAGAGCGAGCAGAAGCACTTTTTGGACTAAAAGATATTTTGGAGGAGTTTTTTAGTAATGTCTTTATTAATGAGCAAGATCCACAAATCGCCCAAAACCGAAAAGCCCTAGTATCTTGGGTGTATGAGGAGTTCTTGTATATTGGTGATATCGCACAGATTGCTATTTGATATTAAAGGAGCATTCATGGATTACAAAAGCTTTGAATCAAAATGCAGAGAGTTTCTCTTTGACACACACAATGGCATAAAAACCTACAGAATCTTTTCAGATTATCTCCAGCGCTTTGCGTATGGTCTGGACGCTTCCTGCTACCGCTATATTCCTAAGCTTGTGCTAAAGCCAAAAAATGAAAGTGAAGTGCAAAAGATTATCGCTTTAAGTAACTTATTTCGTATTCCCCTTACTTTCCGTGCTGCAGGGACAAGCCTAAGTGGTCAGGCTTGTAGCGATAGTGTGCTTGTAGTCTGTATGCAGCATTGGCAAGATATCGATGCAAATGAAGATTCTATTTGGTGTGATTGTGGTGTGATTGGTGTAGAAGCAAACAATGCACTCAAAAAATTTGGCAAAAAAATAGGACCAGATCCAGCCACGATAAACAATGCAAGTATCGGTGGAATCTTTTCTAACAACTCAAGTGGAATGTGCTGTGGCGTGAAGCAAAATAGCTACCAGACAATCAAATCTGTGCGCGTGATCTTAAGCGATGGCTTTATCCTAGATACCTCAGATTCTGAAAACCTCGCGGAATTTGTACAAAGCCACACACAAATGGTAGAGCAAATCCTCTCTTTGCGTGAGGACATCTTGCAAGATAAGCCGCTTGTCCAGGAGATACAAAGAAAATTTGCAATCAAAAACACCACAGGATATGGACTCAATTCCCTCTGTGACTTTACAGATATAAAAGACATTCTCAATCATATTTTTATCGGTGCAGAAGGCACTCTTGGCTTTGTATCGCGGGTGGAATATTTCACAGTGGAGGATTTTAAACACAAAGCATGCGCGCTTGTGTTTTATGAAAATCTTAGCCTAGCAGCAAGCGCTGTAAAAGTCCTAAGCAACAACCAGGATATAGTAAGCGCAGCTGAAATTATGGATTATGCCTGTTTAAAGGCTGTAAGACATATTGCAGGAATGCCAGAAGAGATTGAATCTGTCAAAGAGGGGAATTGCTGCATTTTGATCCAATTAGAATCTAACGAGCTGCAAGATTTAGAATACAACATCGCCTCCATCACAAGCAAGCTTCATTCTATCCCCACGCTTTTTGGCTTACACTTTAGCTTTGAGCCATCAGTGCAAGAGAAGTGGTGGAAGGTTCGTAAAGGTCTGTTACCCATCTCTGCTGCTAGCAAGAGAAATGGTGCGACTGTCATAACAGAGGATATTTGCTTTGAGATAGAGAGCTTTGCCGCAGGGATTGAGGGAATCACAAAGCTTTTTGGAGAGTTTGGCTTTGATGGTATTATCTTTGGACACGCACTCAGCGGAAATGTGCATTTTATCATCACGCCGCTTTTAGATGACGTAAACCAAAGACAAGCCTTTGCGGGATTTATGGATAAGATGGTAGAGCTTGTTGTAGGTTTGAAGGGCAGTACGAAAGCTGAGCATGGCACAGGTAGGATGATGGCTCCATTTGTAGAAAAAGAATGGGGATTAAAAGCATATGAGATAAACAAAAGAATCAAGCACATCTTTGACTCTCAAAATCTCTTCAATCCAGATGTGATAATTTGTAATGACCCACAGATTCATATCAAAAATCTAAAACCAGCAGAGAGCATAGAGGACTATCTGAATGCCTGTATGGAATGTGGGTTTTGCGAGAAAGTATGCCCGAGTAAGAATCTTACCCTTACCCCAAGGCAACGCATTGCACTCCATAGAGAGATCACGCGTTTAAAAAACTTAGACCAACTAAGTAGTACTCAGGAGCTTGAATTGCAAGAATTAGAGAGAGGCTACAAATATTTTGGGATACAAACTTGCGCTACTTGCTCTATGTGCTCTACCATCTGCCCGCTTGAAATAGATACGGCAAAAATCGCCATCGCACAAGCAAATATACAATCAAGTGACTTTGCATTCAGTGTGGCTACAAAGCTTTCGCGTAATCTTAAGAGTGTTATCAAAGTAGCAAAATGGAGCATAAGCGCAGCAAATGCAATAAGTGCTATCGTAGGAGAAAATCGCGCAAAAACTTGGAGCTTGCGTGCAAACAAAATCTTGCATACACCAATACTGCCAAGATATATGCCAAGTGCAAACAACTACAAATTGCAATCACGATTTTTCACTCCAGAGCAAGCAGGATCACAACCACAAACACCACAAACACAACAAACACAAACAAAAGAAGTGTTGTATTTCTCAAGCTGTCTTAATCGTGCCTTTGCGCCAAACAAAAAGGCAGATGACAGACGCACTATCCAAGAAGTTTTTGAAAATCTCTGCCAAAAAGCCGGCATAAATGTGCGCTATCCAAAGCAGTTAGATTCTATGTGCTGTGGGAAAGCTTTCAAAAATTACGCACAAAAGTCCTGCAATCCATTGCACCAAACCCTAAAACTCCTTCTTAGAGAATCCCAAAATGGTGAAGTCCCTATAGTATGCGACCATAGCGCGTGTAGTGCTGAAGTTCTCAAAGAGCTTGCAAGCCTCAAAGACTATGAAAAGCTCAATGTATTAGATATGCCAAGATTTGCACTTGAAACTCTAATGCCCCGCTTACAAATCACGCCTATTGAGCAAAATATCGGAATCTATGCGGTATGTGCGCTAAAAAAGAACAAGCAGAGTGAATTTTTATACAAAATAGCTAAAGCCTGTACAACAAAAGAGGTGCTAGAGCATACACAAACTTACTGCTGTGGCTTTGCAGGAAATAAAGGATTTCTCATACCAGAGCTAAATATAGAGGCGACAAAAGAGCTAGCGCAGTATTTCACACAACAAAAAGCTAAAAATCTCTACTCAAGTTCTAGCACTTGTGAGATTGGACTAAGCGATGCGACAGATACTCCTTGGCAGCATATTATCTATCTTCTAGATAGAGTGAGCACAAGAGTTTGATCATAACTTAAAGGAGAGAGAATGAAAGAATATTTTGAAGCAAGAGGTGTAAGTGAAGCTGATTACAAAGATGCAGTTCTTAGTCCATACTACATAGAGATACTCAAAGACTTAGAGCACAATGCGAGAATTTTGGATTTTGGCTGTGGTTTTGGGCAGAACTTGTGCGCGATAAAAAACGCTAAATGGGGGGGGGGGATAAAGAATTCTATCTTTGTGGCATTGATATAAACACACGCGCCATTGAAGCAGTCAAAAATCTAGGAATTGAAGCAATATATGTAGAAGATATTTTTAGCTTCAAGCCACAAGAGAGATTTGATCTCATCATCACAACACATTGTCTAGAACATCTCCCTAAAGAAAATATCATCCCCACGCTCCAGCACTTTAAAGAATATGTTTTAAAAGAAAATGGCAAGATATTTGTTGCTGTACCAAATGCACAGAGCAATACCGGCTGTTACTGGGCGTATGAGGATTTCACACACAACACACTTTTTACTGCAGGAAGCCTTGTGTATGTGTTAAAAATGGCAGGTTTCAAGCAAGTAAGAATCATAGACAAAGACGCTCTTGCCGGAAGTAGCGGGATAAAAAAATTAATAAAAAAAATATTTTTAAGATTCTATAAGTTACACTACAGCTTTTGGAACAAAATCACAGGAAGTGCTACACACGCACCAAGCGAGCAAGTCTTTAGCTACGAGATAAAAGCTCTTGGACAATAAACAAGGATCACAATGAGTATCTACCAAAAGGCATTTTTAGGAATCTTAATAAGCATAATAGGGGGAGGGATATACTTTAATGCGACGCTCCCAACACAAACTGATGATGTGTGGATGTTTTTTCGTATCTTTGATAATCAGCCAATTTTTGATGGTTATAACCCAAGTGCAGGGAGGTTTTTCCCGCTTGCTTTTTTAGATCTGAATATTCTTATGCAGTTCTCAAGTTCCCCAAAACTTTTCTTTTTCTTTAATGCTTTAGAGTTTGTCTTTATGGCGCTGGTTGTCTGTGTATTGAGCCTAAAAATGTGGGGTAATAATTTTAAAATCACCCTTGCCACTCTTTTTGTCGTATTTATCAATATAGGTTTTGTTACTGTTATCACAGGCATTTGCTATCCAGAACGTATGCAAATGCTGTTCTTGTGTATTTTCATACTCTCTTTGTATTTTGCCCAAAAGCCAGAGGCAAATATTTTGTGGTTCATTGTATGTTTTGTAAGTGCAAGCATTAGTATTTTTTACAAAGAAACAGATTTTATTTTCATCGGTGGGTTTGGAGCATTGTATTTACTCTTTCGATTCTATGAGACCAAGAGCTTGAAGCAAACCTTTGATAGAAATGGTTATCTTGCGCTCTCTCGTGTGGTTGTCGCATTATGCTTTATTTTTATCTACCTTATTTTTATCTATCCGCAAATGCAAGGAAAGGTAATAGAACAAGCAGAGAGCTTTGTCCTGCATATACGTGATGTGATTAATGTCTTTTTAACACATTCTTTTATATTTCTTTTGATTCCATATATTTTGTTCTTACGCATAAAAGATTTCTACATTACAAAAGTACTCTACCCGCTTTATGATTCCCTGCTTATAAGCGCACTTGTTGGTGGTTTTAGTTATTTTGTGCTTGGTCGTTCTAGTCCGTATTATTTTATGCCTTGCTATATCATCGCACTTTTACCAATACTCTTTTTTGCAAAAATGTATTTCTTAAGGCTTAAGATTGTTTTAATGGTGGTTTTTGCTATGCACTGCTTCTTGAATGTGCCTTTAGCACTAAGTAAATACACACAAGCCAAGATGCTTCCGCCAAGCTATGCGAAAGCTATGGAATTTATGGCAGACTACACCCATACCACACAAGAAAAACCCGCGATATTCTTGTTAGGACAAAATCGCGATCCAGATGGACTTATGCTTTACGGCTTTGTAAAAGACTTCTTGCAATACTATGGAGCCAAAGATTTTGATTTACAAACCAATAAGTCAAACCCCGATGGTTTTGAATCTATCCAGTCACCCTTTAGTATTTTTGGTTCTAGCAGGGTAGATATTCCTAAAAAAGGAGATTTGCTATATCTGGATTCTTTTAGTAAGGACTATATTGATGAAGCCTACCTCAATGCACTCAACCAAAACTACCAGCTTGTTTTTGAAAGCTCATATTTTGGAGTGTATAACATCACACCCAAAAGCATTGCAAAGTATTTACTCCAACACTCCAAAGCTTATGCAGCCTACCAAAACCAACCTCGAGTCTCAGCCAATATCTTTAATGCACCATTATCTGTAAGAATCTACCAAGTACGCTAGATTCTTGCTAGCGCTCTAATCTATAATCCTTTTACCCCACCCAACTATGATAGAATAGGCCATTTTTTGACCAAAGATACTTATGCAGTACGACACAATAAAACCACCACACACAAGTGTATTGACACAAGCTGTACTAGAGACATTTTTATTCTTAAAATCACACAAAAATCCGACTTTACTTGACTGTACACTTGGCTTTGGCGGACATACAAAAGCACTTCTGCAGGCTTATCCAAACCTTAGAGTTATAGGCATAGATAGAGATATCCAAGCGCTCAATCTCGCAAAGCACAATCTCTCTGAGTTTGGCAATCGCGTGGAGTTTTTCAAAAGCTCTTTTTCTAGCGCTCTATCACTGCTAGATTCTAAGTCCCATCTCCTTGGAATCCTCGCAGATATAGGCGTAAGCTCAATGCAGCTAGATGACAAATCCAGAGGTTTTAGCTTTGAATCAGACAATCTTGATATGCGTATGGATCTAGATTCCCAAACAGATGCGAAGATTTTAATAAATTCTGCCTCTGTAAGTGAGCTGGAGAAGATTTTATCAAGCTTTGGCGAAATAAGAGAGAGCAGAAAGCTTGCCCAAGCGATAGTAGAGTTTAGGAAGCAAAAGCCAATCACAAGCGCTAGAGAACTTGCCACACTTGTGGCAAAAAACATCAGCAGACAAAAGAGTCTCAACCCTGCAACCCTTGCGTTCCAAGCATTGAGAATCGCAGTAAATGACGAGCTTGGCGAACTAGAGAGATTGCTGGATTCTATCCATGACAATCACACTTCGCTCAAAGGTGCAAAGGTATGTATCATAAGCTTCCACTCGCTAGAAGATAGAATCATAAAGAGCGCTTTCAAGCAGTGGAGCAAGGAGTGCATTTGCCTACCCCATGTAATGAAATGCGAATGCGGTGCAAACAATGCCTTAGGAATAGCAAGCAAAAAGCCAATAATTCCAAGCCCACAAGAAATCGCAGCCAACAAACGCGCAAGAAGTGCTAAAATGCGTGTTTTCCAATTCAAAAACTAGCTACAGCAAAGAGCCAGCAAAAGAAAGTAGAGTATGCAAGAAAATCTTCAAAACAACCAATCCTCAAATCCTCCATTCGAATGGGAAATTGAAGAAAATTTTCTTGATACAAGAATGCTTTTTATGGCATTTTGCATGCTCTTTGGCACACTTGTATTATTCTTTCCAAAGGTCTATTTGGCAAACAATATCTACTATTTGAGCAAAGAAATCGCGACTTTACATACAAACAAAGAAATCCTGGATGAAGAGAACAAAAAATTGCGCCGAGAGCTAGAAGACATCACATTCCAATTTGTAGTGCGAGACAATCTCCCATAATAACCCCACAATCTTTAAGGACAATCCATGAATGCTATCAATCGCCCCCTGCCATTTATCCTAGCTGCTACAAATACTGGAATGATGATTCTCAACTATCTTGATAAGCACCAAACCACGCAAGGTGCTTATGGAGTAGGCTATCAATATCTACAAACTGCCTCTTTTGACCCACAAGAAGTTGCAAATGCACTGACGATACTGCAAATCCGTAGACAGTATTTTGGCGATGGGGTAGTAGCGCTTGATTGCGGTGCAAACATCGGCGCACACACGATTGCCTGGGCTATTGAAATGACGCACTACGGAGAGGTGATTGCTTTTGAAGCACAGGAGAGAATCTACTACGCGCTTGCTGGAAATATCGCGCTGAATAATTGCTTTAACGCAAAAGCGATTTTTGCTGCTCTTGGGAATCCTAGAGAATCTTCCAAAAATGGGGGGGGGGATATAGAGATTCCACAGGTTGATTACACATTACCTGCATCTTTTGGCTCTCTGGAACTTAAGGCGGATAAAAACAACGAATTTATCGGGCAGCACATAGATTATACAAACACCCAAAAAGTCCCACTCAAAAGCATTGATTCTCTCAATCTAGCGCGTATAGATTTTATGAAAATCGATGTGGAGCGTATGGAAGTCGAAGTGCTGAAGGGCGCAAGAAAAATGCTCAAAAAACACAAACCAATTCTATCAATTGAAATCATCAAGAGTGATAGTCAAGAAATTTTGGATTTTCTTACACCGCTGGGATATGAGGTTTTTCCAATGGAAATGAATATTTTATGTATACACAAAAAAGATCCGACCCTAAAACATATCCAAACCTAATGCCAAAGCCCTATGTACAGCATAATGCAGGGCAAGTTATGCTACAATTGGCGCCTTATTCATAACTACACAAAAAAAGGCTACAAAAGGCTATGCAAGAAAAAATAAGCTACAAAGATTCTGGAGTGGATATTGATGAGGGCAATGCTCTGGTAGAAGGGATAAAACCACTTGTAGAAAGCACTTTTGATAAGTTTGTCCTTGGGGGCATTGGTTCGTTTTCCGGAGCATATGAGCTTCCTAGCGGATACAAAGAACCTGTGATTTTAGGTGCTACCGATGGTGTAGGTACAAAACTCAGACTCGCTATCCAATCAGACAGATTAGAGAGTATTGGGATTGATCTTGTTGCTATGTGCGTAAATGACCTTATATGCAACTTTGCAACACCACTTTTTTTCCTTGACTATTATGCAACTGCGAAACTAGAAAAAGCCAAAGCTCTGCGAGTGATTTCTGGAATCGTAGAGGGCTGTAAGATAGCCTCTTGCGCACTTATAGGTGGAGAAAGTGCAGAGATGCCAAACATGTATAAAGATGGGGACTTTGACCTCGCAGGGTTTAGTGTAGGAATAGCAGAAAAGCAAGAGCTTTATCGCAAAAGTCTTGTGAAACAAGGCGACGTGCTTATAGCCTTGCCCTCAAGTGGATTGCATTCCAATGGCTTCTCGCTTGCACGTAAAGTGTTTTTCGAAAAGCTGGGTTTTCACCTCGCTTCAGAATTTGATGGTAAAGCCTTGATTGACACACTCTTAGAACCTACACAAATCTATGTCAATACTTTCAAATCTCTCAAGCCAAAAATAAAATCCCTTGCGCACATTACAGGCGGAGGAATACTAGAAAATCTCCCTCGTGCTTTGCCAAAAGGCTTAGGCGCACGAATCAAAAAAGACGCAATAAAAAGCCAGCCTATTTTTGAGCTTTTAAAAGAACATGTCCAAGAGTCTGAGTGTTACAGAACATTTAATATGGGTATTGGAATGATTCTTGCTGTGGAAGCAAATGATGCGCATTTTGTCGCACAAGAAAGCGGCGGTTACATACTCTCAGAAGTAGAATCTCTACAAGGTGTCGAAATAATATAACCTCAGAATTGGAGTTACATGCCTCTAAAATCTCTCATCAAACTTTATTGTATTCCCACACTTATAGTATTTGGCGGTATATTTTTGTATTACTTCGTATTCATTAGTATGAAAGATAAAACTCTCACTAAACACAATACACTTGCCAAATCTCAGATAACTCCACAAGATACCCAAGTAACAAACACTACAGGATCTGCACCTAAAGTAGCAGATAAAGATACAGACAACTTAGTGCCAAAAACCCAAGAAACTCAAAATACTCCACCAACAGATATTCACACAAAACACTTTATATCCATCACTGCAAAGAGTGTAAATGTGCGCTCCCAGCCCAACAAACAAAGCCCAATTATCACAAAGGTTTATATTGGTCAAAAGTACGAACTCACAGCCAATCTAGGCAAGTGGTTTGAAATAACACTTCCAGAGCACAGCCAAAAAGGCTATATCGCCTCATACCTAGCGACACAAGAACCCCTACGACAAGAAGAAAACGCATCACAGCAAACCAACATTTACAAGGTCATAGTACGTAAAGCAAATATACGTTTCAGAGCCGATCAAAACTCCGCGGTTATTGGATCGCTATTCGCAGGAGAGAATATCCAAGTCATAAGCAGCGATGGAATCTGGGCGGAGGTACTACTGCAAGATGGCAGGAAAGGATATATCGCATCAAGATTGCTTGAGGCACTTTAAACTTGCAACAATTCTGCGTTTTTGGCAATCCCATCTCTCATTCCAAATCTCCCCTTCTGCATAACGCCCTATTTCTATCACAAGGTTTGCAAGCCTTTTATGGACGAGTCTGCTTGCCTACTACTTTTGCCACTACAACACCGACCTACAAAGCAAATCCTAGCATTTATACAACTTTCCATGCACTCAATCTCACTGGCGCAAATATCACAATTCCATTCAAAGAGGCTGCATTCGAGCAAGCCGATGAAGTGCGAGGAATAGCCAAGCAGATAGGTGCACTTAATACTTGGGTACAAGAGGATTCTAAGATAATAGGCTACAACACCGACGCGCAAGGTTTTTTTATGTGTATCCAAGACTTACGGATAGAAAGTGCGCTCATTCTTGGAGCCGGTGGCTCTGCAAGAGCAGTGGCTTGTATCTTACACTCTAATGGCATAAAGACAAATATCTACAATCGCTCAAGTACTCGCTTTTCTGCCTTCAAGGAATTCACATGCTTTGGCCCACAAGAGATAAAAAGCCTGCTTACACAAAGCTATGACATTGTAATAAACACTACACCCGCGGGCTTGCACTCTTTGCAAGCTGATTTGCTTCCACTAGATTCCCAAATCCTCTCCCAAATCCTCTCCAAAGCAAAATTTGCCTTTGATCTGGTATATGGCTCACCCACACCTTTTCTCAATCTTGCTAACAAACTAGGATTGCAAACCCAAGATGGCACACAAATGCTTATTAATCAAGCTGCCTTAAGCAGTGAACTTTTCACTTTTGGGGAATGCAAGCTTGAAAATATCCTAAGCGTGATGAGAGAAGTTCTATAAATACTTTCATATACAAATTACATACCCAAAGCATCAATATGAACCCAAATCATGCAATCTCTGAAAGATCTTTGTATTTTTTTTGGAGCAAAGTCTCACGTGTTAGCATCCAAAGACACTTTTTATTAAGCTGCATCATACAAATCCCTTTATAGAAATAACAAAACCGACCAAATTGGATTGCATTACTTGTGATGGATCTAACATTTGTACAGAGAACCATCTTGTTTTCCATCTCCTTAAAAATATATTCAAATAATAGTTTGTTTCAACCATGAGTGGCTTTGTCTCCCAAGTGCAGTAGCTCATCATAAAGATACGCTGAGCAATCACAAGGTAACAATAACAGCAACATCGACTTAGTACTAAAAAATAGCGACTCTATCGAAGTGTTGATTGAAGCCAAAAAACATCAGAGTGCTGAAATGTTTAGCGCGCAGAATGTCAATTGCAAGGCGTTGCATGAATGCATTTTCTACTATTTTCGCGAGCGCGAAAACAAGCGGCTCATAAATACCAGCATTAAATTTCTCATAATCACTGATTTTTATCAATTCTACATTTTCAAAGCCAGCGAGTTTGATAGGCTTTTTTATAAAAACACGCATTTTAAAAAACTCTATAAAAACTTCACAGATAAAAACTCACTTTTCAAAGGCAACACAGAGAAATTTTATAACGAATGCAAGAAGATTCTAGACTCGCCTGAGTATTTAGAATCTATTCAGGAAAAAAAGAAAGATTCACAAGGAAAATCCCAAAGTTGCTCACTTCAAGGCTTTCATCTTGATTTTAAAGCACTTTTTGACAAAATAAATAGCAATGATTTCAAAGCTATAAGGCCCTTTTTCAAAGCCCTCTCCCCTGAGTTTTTATTTGATACTTTCAACCCAAATGATGCAAATTCGCTTAATAAGGACTTCTACAACGAGCTTTTATACATCTTAGGGCTTGAAGAATGTAAGCAAAATGACAAGATTATCATCGCACAGAGCAAAGAGAGCAAGGCGGGGCAAAACACTATCTACACGGCAATTTTGCAAAGCCTAAAGGATAAAGAAAAATTCAAGGCAAAAAGCGATGATGAGAAATTTGAAAGCCTTATGCAGCTTATTATTTTGTGGCTTAATCGCATTTTATTTCTAAAGCTTATTGAGGCGAGTTTAGTGAAATTTAATAATAATAAAAGTTTGAAATTTCTAAACACGCACAAAGTGCCAAATTTTCGTATCTTAAGTGGATTATTTTTTGAAATTCTAGCCAAAAATTCACACGAAAGAGACGCCAAGCATTTAGAGAAACTTTTTTATCTGCCCTATCTCAATTCTAGCCTTTTTGAAAAGCAAGAGATTGAAAACAATTTGCTTGATATTAGTGAGCTAAATGATATGAATCTACCCTATTTTAAAGCCACGCAGATAAAGGATAAAAACGCTAAGAAAAAGCAAGGGCAAGTAAAGCTTTTAGACTATCTCTTTGAGTTTTTGGATAGCTTTGATTTTGGTAGCGATGAGGAAGAAAGCGAACTCATAGAGCAAAAGACTTTGATTAGCTCAAGCATCCTAGGGTTAGTCTTTGAAAAGCTAAACGGCTACAAAGAAGGCAGTTTCTACACGCCAAGCTTTATCACAAACTATATGTGTAAGCAATCCCTGCAGCAAGTCGTGATACAGAAGTTTAACACCGCCAAAAATTGGGATTGCAAAGATTTACAATCCCTAAAACTAAGGCTAGATAAACTCACAGATTCACCTGATGGCTATAAGGAAGCAAATAAGATATTTGATTCCATAAAAGTATGCGATCCAAGCGTAGGAAGCGGGCATTTCCTCGTTTCTATGCTAAACAATATGATAGAACTAAAATTCCACCTAAAAATCCTTTGTGATGAAAACTTTGAACGCCTAAAAGACATACAACTACGCCTAGAAAACGATGAGATTGTGCTACAAGATTCT
>NZ_NHYK01000026.1 GCF_003288805.1 Helicobacter sp. 10-6591
TAACCAAACCTCTTTGTATTCAGAATCTTTACAAGACAAGCACTCTGCTCCTCCAGAAATTGATTACATTATTTTTTTGGATTCAGATGATTATTGGAGGGAAGATTGCGTGGAATTATGTCTCAAAGCCTTTGCAGATTCTAAAGCTCAAGGCAAGCAAGCAGAAATTGTGTGGTTTGATTTCTATAAAATTATTGGCAGCAGATTTATAGAAGACGATTCTTATACAAAAATATATGGAACAGGTATTTTTACATCCAGATATTGGGCACAAAAAACCAAATGGTTTTGGTTTGCTTGGTTAGGCATGATTGACTTTCATTTTCTACAAGAGATTGGACTTTACTTTTTAGCAGGCGTGATTTATGAAGATGAGAGCTTTGGTATTATGCTTTTTGGCCAGAGTAGTTATATTTATAGACTTTCTGCTTCTGTGTATTACTACAGAATCCGCGAAAATAGCATCACAAATTCCACCCAGCATGATATACCTCCATACTTACAAAACCTTTACAAAGAATTTGGCGGTGATTTTCAAACATTCAAGGCCTATAACTCTGCAAGCAGTCTGTTTTTAAACTCACTTTTTGTAGCTAGGTTTCTTGATAAATCAAACAACCAACAAATACTCAAAACAAATCTTTCGGATGTTCTTATAAGTCGTGGGATGGGCATTTTTACATTCACAAAAGATCCATTAGGATATCAAAAGCATTTCACAGAGCTTTTGCCTCTTTTAGATCCCAGAAGCATTAAAACTAAGCACAGAGTGTTTGCTTTTAATGTATTGCATCCATTGTTAGTAAGGCTTTTGATACTCAATGGATACAGACATAAATGCGTGGGTATAACAAAAAGATTTGTTAAGAAAATCTTGCAGCTCTCAAGGATTAGAAAATAAGCCTTTATTTCTTAGTCTTGAATTTTTGCCAAAGAATATAGCCAATGCTTACTATAAGCACAAAAGCAAGCGTGTAGAGCCCTGCTTTTTTGGTGTATGTTTTGATAGTGCTTTGCTCTTGCGTTGGTTCTTTTGAAGTGAAAGCATGCACGATATCTTCTGTGCTAAATGCAGAAAACACATCGCCTATGTAGTAGCCTAAAATAGCCAGGATGATTACCCAAATCCCTGCACCAAGACTTGTATAAATGCTAAATTTTAAGAGATTCATTTTTGCTAATCCCGCAGGGAGCGAGATGTATTGGCGCACACCCATAATCAGTCGCCCTACAAAAGTGCTAATCTCTCCATGTTTTTTGAAGTAGTTTTCCATCTTTTGCATACTTGATTCACTAAAGAAAAAATATTTTCCATAGCGCACAAGAAACTCTCTGCCAAATTTTATAGCCAGGTAATAATTAAACAACGCACCTGCTAAAGATCCAAGTATCCCACAGATTATGGCAAGTGTCATATCCATCTGGCCTTTATATGCCAAGTATCCTGCTGGGATCATCACCACTTCTGAAGGAAAAGGCACGAAGCTTGATTCTAAAAACATCATAAAAAAGATCCCAAAATATCCTGTTGTGCCAACAAACCCCACAATAAAATCAACTATCTCGCCAAACATCGCCTCTCTCTATAACCTTGATTTTTGAGCAAAGCTGGCATTATACTGCTTTTGTTATAATCGCTGCTTTGCAGATGATGAGGCTTAAGGAACACACATACAGATGAAAGAATTATTTGATGGAGCGATTCGATTCAAAGAAGAAGATTTTACTTCACACCAAGAACTCTATGAAAGTCTCAAAAAAAAGCAAAATCCACATACATTATTTATCACTTGCGCAGATTCTCGCGTCGTCCCAAATCTTATGACGAGTTCTGATCCGGGGGATTTATTTGTCGTGCGCAATATCGGCAATATCATCCCACCCTACACAGAATCCAAATCCAATACATTACGCAAAGGCTATCTTGCTACCACAGCAGCAATCGAATACGCTCTTGTCATTTTGAATGTGAAAAATGTGATTGTCTGTGGCCATAGTAATTGCGGTGCTTGCTCAGCGATTTATGACCCGCCGCAATCATTAGAGAATGCACCTTATGTCAAAAAATGGATAGAGCTCCTTGAGCCTGTAAAGCAAAAGGTCTTGGCTCTGAAGCCCGCGAGCAAATCAAAGCGCATGTGGCTCACAGAACAAATCAATATCGAACAGCAGCTTGAAAATTTGCTGACCTATCCATTTGTCAAGGAGCGTTTTAAGCAAGGAGAGCTTAGTATCTATGGCTGGTATTACATCATAGAGACTGGGGAGATTCTCAATTACAATATGAACAAGCGCGAATTTAAGCCAATCTTGCATCAAAACCACAAAAAGGAGAAAGAGCAATGAAAAAAATGATCCTTATGAGCGGGCCTTGTGTCATCGAAAGCTATGAAAATCTCAGTGCGACTGCCAAAGCACTGCAGCCAATCGCACAGAATGAAAAAATCGATTTTTATTTCAAAGCGAGTTTTGATAAAGCAAACCGCACGAGTTTGGATTCCTATCGAGGGCCGGGATTACAAAAAGGCTTAGAGCTTTTAGCCCAGATCAAACGCGAGTTTGGATACAAAATTATCACCGATATCCACGAAAGCTTTCAAGCCCAAGCGATTGCCAAAGTAGCTGATGTGATACAAATACCTGCATTTCTTTGTCGCCAGACGGATTTGCTCATTGAAGTCGCAAAAACCGATAGGATCATCAATATCAAAAAGGGACAGTTTATGAATCCCGCTGATATGAAGCATATTGTGCTAAAGGCAGTCAAAACACGCGGTGGCAACCAAGCAAGTTTCACAGAGAGTGAAAAATATGGAATCTGGCTCACAGAGCGAGGCAATAGTTTTGGGTATGGGAATCTTGTGGTGGATATGAGATCGCTTGTGATTATGCGTGGCTTTGCACCTGTGATTTTTGATGCAACTCATAGCGTGCAAATGCCAGGTAGTGCGGGAGGAAAGAGCGGGGGAGACAGCTCTTTTGTCCCGTATCTGGCCAGAGCGGCAGCAAGTATTGGCATTGATGGATTCTTTGCTGAGACGCATCTAGATCCCCAAAATGCTCTCAGTGATGGACCCAATATGGTGCCAACGCCTAAGCTTTTTGGGCTTGTGGATGATTTGTTACGACTGAGAGAATTGCTTGTGGATCTGCAAAGCACACAAGAGATTCCATATTTGAAATAAAGGAGAGTGTATGAATATTATTGAAGGGAAGTTGCAACTTCGTGGCGATGAGAAAGTGGCTATTATCACTTCGCGTTTCAATGAGCTTGTGACTAATAGACTGACAGAGGGGGCGAGGGATTGTTTTTTACGCCATGGTGGGAATGAGGACTTGCTTGATCTTATCTTGGTGCCAGGCGCTTATGAAATCCCATTTGCGCTACAAAAGATTCTCTCACAAAGTGATTATGATGGAATCTGCTGTCTTGGCGCCATCATACGTGGCTCCACGCCCCATTTTGATTATGTCTCTGCTGAGGCAATCAAAGGCATTGCAAATGTTACGATCAAATATGGCGCGGCAGTGACCTTCGGCGTGCTGACAACCGACACGATAGAGCAAGCGATCGAACGCGCAGGCACAAAATCTGGCAACAAAGGCTTTGAGAGTATGAGCGGGCTTATTGAGCTTATCAATCTCTACCAGAATCTAGGAGTGTAGTTTGGCGACACGTACGCAAGCACGTGCTATGGTGATCAGTATCTTGTATTCCTATGATGTGGGCAATGAAAATGCCATAGATTCAGCAAAAGAGATGCTTGAAGAAAGGAGAATCCGCCACAAACAGCAAGAATTTGCGCTTACACTCTTGCATGGCGTTATGGAGCAAAAAAATGCCCTTGATAGTATTATCAGCGCGCATTTGAAAGAGTGGGATATCCATAGGCTCGGAAAAATAGAGCTTGCGATATTACGACTTGGTGTTTATGAAATCTGTTTTGAAGACACTGATGCAGCCGTCGCGATAAATGAAGCGATTGAATTTAGCAAGTCCTATGCTGATGAAAGCGCGCCAAAGCTGATAAACGGCGTGCTAGATTCTGTACAAAGGAGTGTGAAAGATAAGGATTTACAAGAATATCTCAAAGAGCTTGAAGCCTTGCCCAAACAGCAGAGCATCAAGCTCAATCAGTCTCTCAAGAAATACCAAGCAAAGCCACCAAGAGTAAGAAGGCCACAAAGAAAGCCTAAACCAAAGAGTTCTTAAGGAGTGCATATGAAGCTTTGTGTAGCGCTTGATTTAGAATCCAAGCAAGAGATTCTCACTCTTGTGGCCAGGCTAAAAGAGTATGAACAATGCATTTGGCTAAAGATCGGACTGAGAGCATTTGTGCGCGATGGAATCACACTGATTGAAGAAATCCGCAAAATAGGAGAATTTAAAATATTTCTAGACCTCAAGCTTTATGATATCCCCAATACCATGCTTGATGCATTCTCTGAGATTGCAAAGCTGCATATTGATATGCTGACAATCCATGCAAGTAGCGGAAGTGAGGCTATGAAGCTTTTAAGCAAATATGCTAAATCTATTCCTAATCCTCCACTGCTTATGGCAGTTACAGCGCTTACAAGCTTTGATACAGAGGGCTTTGGGCAGATTTATAATGCAAATCTCGCTAGCCATGCTCGTAAGATGGCCATGCTTGCTGATGAAAGCGGAATGGATGGTGTTGTATGCTCTTGCTTTGAAGTGCAAAATATCAAGTCTTCTACACGCAAAGGCTTTCTTGTTCTCACACCTGGCATTCGTCCCTTTGGCGAAGGCAGTGATGACCAAAAGCGTGTGAGTAACCTCACAGAAGCCAAAGCAGCAGGTAGCGATTTTATTGTCATCGGACGACCAATCTATAAAGACAAGAATCCAAGTGCAGTGGTAGGGAAGATTCTCAAAAATCTTGAGTGAGTATGCTTTAAGGAGGGGAGCATGGCATTAGTTGGGCATTTGACACAATTCCAAAGATTTTTTAAACAGCAAAAACAGCTTGATAGAGCCTACCAGTATTTGACTGAGTGTCTTTCATCTGGTGTAGTAAGAAATCGCATTCTTGCGCTGGAGGATAAAAAAGAAGTGCGCTATGAACTAGGAGATGGGATTGTCGCAATAGAGCAAACCTATCCACTCAAAAGTCAAGAGGAAGGATTTTTTGAATCGCATAAAAAATTCGTGGATTTCCAACTTTGCGTGCAAGGGAATGAATATATATTTGTCGGGTACAAGAAGGAGTTTGAAATATTGCAAGAGTATGATGAAAGTAAGGATTTGATTGTGTATAAGAATCCATTACACTCTCAACAGCTTACAGCTTTGCACAGATTCTTTTTTTTATCCGGGGTTTTGGGGATATTTTTTCCCGATGATGTGCATGCAGGTGGGATAGATTCTTTAGAATCTAAGCTCACTCCACCCAAAAAGAGTGTTTTAAAAGTGCCATTAGAGCTCTTAAATACTATCTAGGCTAAAAAATATGCGAGAGATTTGCCCCTCTTACAATCCCATCATATACATTCACAAAAGAGCATTCTGTTACTACCACAGGTTTGCTGAGTTGTTCGCCGATTTTGATAAAGCGACAAATGGCTTGTGTACTCTCTTTGACAACCATTGGTGCGAGCAGGACACCATTAGGCTTTAACTGCTGTATTAAATTTGAAGGAATACTCTTAGCACAAGCGCTAAAGATAATCGCATCAAAAGGCGCAAATTCTGTCCATCCTTCTTGTCCATCGGCTAGCTTTGTGAATATGTTATGGGCATTTAGTCTATGGAATCTACGCTTTGCTTCGATAAGAAGCTTTTCAATGCGCTCTATCGTAAAGACACGATGGAAGAGATGTGAGAGCACCATAGCCTGATAGCCGCTTCCACAGCCAAGTTCTAATACATTCTCCCCACCTTCATTTAAAAGCGCCTCTGTCATGATAGCTACAGTCAGGGGCGAGCTAATCCATTGGGAATTACTCATAGGCAGAGCATCTAAGCTGTAGGCATTCTGCTTCCAATTATCCGGGACAAAATCTGCTCTATCAACGAGTTCTAATGCCTTTTTAACTTTCGGGGAGAGTAATACATGCTTTTGAATCTGTTCGACCATTCTTGCAGTGAGATAGGACATAGAGCACCCTAATGGAGTTCTATACCTGTTTGTATGTATTTTCTCATTTTGGTAGTTTCACTCAAATCCACAAGCGCAGAGATGAGCTCTTTTTTGTCATTCTTATATACGATGCCTTGCGGCGTGATGATAGCACTTCCTTTTGCCATAGTGTCATTTGCTCCATCGCTTGCTATGACAAAGGCTTGATTCATAATTGCCAAGGCTTTACACAATGATTCAAATTGCTCTTTACGTGCTTTACCCCAAATCGCTGGCACGAATATTATCTCAGCGCCTTGCGCCTTTTTCCACAGATCAAGAAAGCGCAATTCAAAGCAATTAATCCCTGCACACTTAATAGAATCGATATAAAAAGGAGAGATATTTTCTTCTCTGCCCGCTTGAAAATGCAAATGCTCATCCCCTAATGTGAAAAGTTTGAGTTTTGCTTGGGTGTGTATCACTTCGCCTTTGTGGAAAACCTTGAGATTATTAAAGAAATGCTTGCGTCTCTCTTCTACCATCGTGGTCACAATAGTGCGTGATGCACTCAGATCAAGCAGGGTTTGTGTAGCGACTTTAGAAAATTCTGCAGCTTCTTGCATTTTTTGGTAAGCAAATCCGCTGAAAACAACTTCAGGTGTGCAAATAATAGAATCTTCTTGGCATTGCTCTATTAATGCACAAACTTTCTTGAGATTGGATTCAAAATCAAGTCCAATTTTTACTTGCAACGAATAAAGCTTCTTAGAAATCATCAAAATCAATGCTCCCTTTTGCGTAGTTTGTAACCTTGGCTTCAAAAAAGTTGGTCCTTTGTTCATTAAAGCTTGCAAAGGTATCTACCCATTTTATGGGGTGACTGACATTGTAGAGTTTAGGCAAGCGCACCTTGCTTAGGCGATCGTCTGCAAGATATTGTATGTATTGCGTGATGATTTCACTTGTAAGACCTAGAATCTGTCCTTGCGTGATATATTCCCCCCATGCAGATTCTATCTCCACAGCTTTTCTAAATAGCTCAATCACCTCTTCTTCTAAGGCCTTTGTAAAAAGCTCTGGCCTGTCTTTGCGCACAGAATTTATCATGCTTTGGAATAGCCAAAGATGTGTAACTTCATCGCGTTGGATAAAGCGTATCATTTGCGCGCTTCCTAGCATCTTGCCACTACGAGCTAGAGTATAGAAATAGCAAAATCCACTATAAAAGTAGATACCTTCTAAAATCTGATTTGCAAACATCGCCTTGACGAGATTATGCTCTGTGGGTCGGAGTGCCAGCTCTTCATACACCTTAGCAATATAGTCATTTTTGTGTCGTAATTGCATATCTACGCGCCACATGTTATAGATCTCATCAGTATTTACTGAGATAGATTCCACCATCACTGCATAACTTTGTGAATGCAAAGCTTCCTCATAAGCTTGACGAACAAGCACGAGATTAATCTCAGGACTGGTCATATAAGGATTGATATTATCCATAAGATTGTTTGTTTGCAGTGAATCCATAAAAATAAGCTGCGCCAATGCCCTATCATAGCCTTGCTTTTCTTGGTGTGTTAATCCGCCGTTATAGTCTCTGGCATCAGCATTCATATTCACTTCTTCTGGAAACCAAGTATTTGCAAGCATAGTTTTCCACAAGTCATAAGCCCATTGGTATTTAATCTTATTGAGATCAAACATACTCGTAGGATTTCCCCCAAAGATTTTGCGATCAGTTACACTCTCATTACTCTCTGGGTTATAAATCCTTTTCCTGTGGATTTCTAACATCCCGCTATTTTCTTGCATTTAAATCTCCTCTTGAGAATCTTTAATACTCTCAATTACCAACAACAACAAACAAAATGCATCAGCCACAACCGCGCCAATACTAAACGCATATGCAAGGTGAGAATTCCCAAAAACTTGCAAAACAATAAATGCGATTACCAAATGCATAATAGCTACCAACAAGGTAGCCAAAATCTCTTCTGAAAACGAACGCTTCACACCTATACGCAAAGTAAGACATAAAAAATTTACTGACCCTGCTAAAAATAAAATAATGAGATTCTCTTCGTATAAAAAAACCACACTCAATGTTAGGCTTAATACACTAAAGAAAACGAAAAATACCCTGCCCCAATTCATGATTATCCCTAGTCTTAAATTTAAACAACTCCGCCTTCATACATTTTGCGCAAAAGTCTTTTTTCTTCAGCCTTTTTGCGCTTTTGCGCTTCTTTTTTGTAGTACTCATCGAGGTTGAAACCAAAGACAATAGCAAGTTTTGGTGCTACAAACATCGAGCTGTATGCCGCTATTACCACTCCTACTAACATAGGCAAAGAAAATCCTCGGATAATCTCTCCACCAAACAAAAACAAAGTCAAAACAACCAAAAAAACTGTAAATGAAGTAAGCAATGTGCGCGAAAGAGTACAAGAAACCGCTTCGTTGATCACAAAACGCATATCTTTAGCGCGGTACAGAAGCATTTGCTCTCGGATTCTATCAAAGATAATAATCGTGCTATTAATAGAATAGCCTATCAATGTCAGCAATGCAGCCAATACCTCCAAGCTAAAATCTATGTCCGTAATGATGACAACCCCAGAGACAATAACCACATCATGAGCAAGTGCTACGATCCCAGCAAGGGAGAATCTCCACTCATAGCGAAATGAGATATAAGCCATCATCGCTAAAAGTGCTAATACAATGGAAATAATGCCTTTTTTCTTGAACTCATCCCCGACCTTTGCGCCAATAGAATTTGTCCTACGAATTTCAAACTCTCCACTAGGGGCTAAAGCCTCAAGTATAAGCTTTGAAAGATTGTTTTGGTTTGCTTCATCAAGGAGAGGAAGTTTTAGAAGCACCTCATTTGGCTGCCCAAACTCGCTTACTTGGAAGCCGCCAAAATCTTGCCTTTGGGAGAGAATCTCACGGATTTGAGAGATTGGGGCTACATTGGTGTATTGAATCTGCACAATATTCCCACCTGCAAAATCAATACCCAGCTTAAAATCCTTGATAAGGATAAGAGCTATGCTCATAGCGCAGACAAGCATTGAGACTATCAAGCCATATGAGCTATATCTCACAAAATCATAAACCCTGGTTGTTTTGAACAGCTCCATTATTTTGTACCCTTATATGCAGTGATTTTGCTGCTAGATTCTAAAGTTTGGGGATTAAGACCAAACCAAAATCTTAAGCGTCGTGTTTTGCCCATTTTTGGTAAAAGTGCCTGATAGATCCCTTGTGTGCCGATGATTGCTGTCAAAACAGAAGCTATGATTCCTAAACTCATTGTGATGGCAAAGCCCTTGATTGCACCCGTGCCATTCGCATAGAGCAAAATGGCTACAAGTAAAGTCGTAGCATTCGAATCAAAGATAGCACGTGAAGCATTTGCATAGCCTAGCTCGATAGATTTTGCGATGCTATTTCCTGCACGCAAGAACTCTCTGATACGTTCATTGATGATTATATTTGCATCCACTGCCATACCTACTGTTAGTACTATTCCAGCCATTCCAGGTAGTGTAAGCGTGGCTTTGAAAAGCGCCATAACAGCGATAATGAGCGTAATATTTATCAAAAGTGCACACACTGCGATAACCCCAGCGAAGTTGTAATAAAACACCATAAACGCAAGCACAAGCAAGAATCCACTCAAAAGTGCCACCATAGAAGCCTGTATGCTATCTTCACCTAAGCTTGGTCCTACACTTCGCTTTTCTAGGATCTCCATAGAAGCAGGCAGGGCGCCACTTTTAAGAATCACCGCCAGATCCGCTGCAGAATGTCTATCAAAATCACCAGTGATTTGCCCACTATCAGTAAGCCTTGCTTGGATTGTGGGAGCAGAATAGACTTTGTTATCAAGCACGATTGCAAGGTGGTTGCCTATGTTTGCGCCTGTGAAGTTCCCAAATTTTCGCGCCCCATCAGAATCAAGATTGAAACTGACCACATACCGATTATTCTGATCCTTTGTGGGCATAGCATTTGTTACAGATGCACCATCAAGCACTGGGATTTTTTTAAGCAACAGCTTTTTTTCAGGTATTCCCATTGCTTTTTCTTGTTCGCTTTGTGCGAAAGGAAGAATGATGTCATTGTAACTATTTGCTTCATCATCACTCATAAATGCCACCCGTCCATTACGCTCTTCATCAACTGCCATAAATTGCAAGTGAGCAGGCTTTGAAATAAGATTGCGCAGACGCTCCTCTTCTTCTGGCGTATTTTTGCCCGGGACTTCCACAAGGATATTTTGTCTGCCTTGCCTTGTGACGCTAGTCTCGCTTAAACCAAAAATATTTAGTCGATTCCGAATTGTATTGATAGCTTGGTTGATAGCATCTTCTTGGATTTGGATGATTTCTTCTGGAGTGAAACTCAAAGAATAGACATTGTCTTGCTGTGTTATAACGATGTTGTTAAATTTCGCAAGCATTTTTTTGACTTCATTGCTTTGTTGTGGATCAAAGAGTTCAAAATAAACGCTGTTTTGTGCGATTTTCACAGAATCTACAAGCAACTTCTTGTGATGGGCTTCGTAATTGATGCTTGAAGCTAGCGATGATATCCTTGCCTGCAAGGCCTCTTCAACCCTCACTCCCAGCAAAAGATTTAAGCCACCTTGTAAATCTAACCCTAGAGTGATTTTTGGTCCAGATTCTGTCTGAAAAACAGAAGGCAGAGCAAGAGTGATGCCAAGAATAGCTGCGATGAACAACAGCCAAAGTCGATAGGTTATACCTTGTTTCATGCTTGCATACAGCTATTTTTTTTCGTTTTCCTCATCAAGCTTATAGGCCACGAAGTCTTTTGAAAGTCTGACTATTGTGTCATCATTGAGCTTTACGCTAAAAAAATTTTCCTCAGGTTTTACCACCTCTACAATAAGTCCGCCAGTAGTGATAATCTTATCGCCTTTTTTAAGATTAGCAATCATCTCTTGGTGTTTCTTGCGGCGGGAGTTTTGCGGGCGTACGATAAGCAAATAAATAAGAGCTATAAAAAAGAGTATAGGAGCTAAACTTACAAGTATCTCTTGGATACCACCTTGGGCTACTGGTTGCGTTGTTTCCATAAAAAATCCTTAATAAAAGATGAATGTACGATTAAAGCCAAAGTCCTGTACTTAGGTATATTCAGGACAAAAATTGCTACCGACAGTTTATTTGCAAGCCGAATGTCAAAAATGGAATCTATAGGCTAGTTTCTAAACATTCTTTGTATGTTTGCCTATCTGATGGAAATAAAATCCTTCCACAATGCGGACAAGTTACAATATCATTGCTGGAGAGCACTTCACTATAAGTTTTATCGCTTAAGCGTATAAAACATCCCCCACAAGCTTGTTTAAACACAGGTACGACACTTGTATTCTTTGCCCAACGACGAATCTTCTCATAAAATGAAATTGTTTTAGAATCTGCCTTGCCTACGACATTTCTTCTTTGCTCAGAAAGCTTTTCTTGTTCTTTATTGATAAGCTGCATTTCTGCCTGCACACTCTTTTCTGCTTCTTCTATGCCTTTTTCTATTTCCTCTATGGTTGCTTGCAGTTTTTGTGCTTCCGCAAGCTTTTCTTTCTGCCTATTTTGTAGGGTTACAATCTCTTCATTGGCTACATTGAGATTCTCTTTTGCAATATCCTCTTCTATGTTGAGTGCGCGCAATTCTTTTTCTGTGCGCACTTCTTGATTTTTTTTAGCAATCTCCTCTAAACGTTTAGAATTCTCGCCTATAACGCGCTCGCTTTCATTTACCTGGAGTTGCAATGTGTCAATTTGTTTTTGGAGATTTTGGATGTTTTGCAGGGTCGCATTTTTCTCTGCGATTTTAGAATCTAATTCTTTGCGCACAAGAGCTATTTTTGGATTAAATGAGTCGATTTGTTTGTCAATTTTTGAGAGTTCTACAAGGACCTGAAGATGTTTGTTCATAAACTTCCTTTTATAAATAGGTGATTGGATTTTTGGAATCGGCAATTATAGCTTGACAACCCGCATTTTTCAAAATCGAATCAAAAATCTGGGTGAAATATTTCTCGCTTTCATAATGCGGAATCTCAAGCAGATTTAGCCCCAAAGTCTTGGCAATCATTGCATCATGGTATTTAAGATCGCCACTGATAAGCAGCCCATCGTTTGGTGCGATTTTGGCGATAGTAGCAATCTGGCTAAACCCACTTCCACAAATCACAAATATTTTTGAGACTTGCTCGCTTGTTTGGCTCATACGTAGGTATTTGAGCTTGAGTTTAGCTTTGAGTTCTAGTACCAGAGATTCTAAAGGTCTGCTTGCAATCTCACCCCAGCACATAAGACCATCTTGCTTGAAGTCTTCAAATCCCAAAATCTTCTGCGTAAAAAACTCATTCAAATGACTTTTATCAAAGTTCGTATGCATCGCTATAAGAGCGCATTTTTTCGCTATGAGAATACTTGCAAGATTGGCCGGATAGGATGTGAAATCAAAATTTTTGATACTTTTAAAAAACAATGGGTGGTGCGTAAGAATCACGCTATTTGGACTCATAGTATGAGCAATCTGCCAGTTAAGCTCAAGCGCGAGATAGATTTGCTCAAAGTCTTGTGTATAGCTGCCAATATTTAAACCCGAGTTGTCCCAAGATTCTTGTGTGTTAAAAGGCGAGTTGAAATCACAGAGATTATAGAGATGTTGGATTGTATCCATAAGATTTCCTTTATAACTTATTACTTTGCATAGCTACTATACTCAATGTTTTTGCTCCCCTTGTGTAGCGGCAAGATTATGTCTGTCAAATGAAAGCTGGTAGATTTTTGCCACAGCTTTCAAGAGTTTTTTGCCCATACTACTAGCAAACGCTATATCATTGAGCAGCGAAGTCGCATTCGTAGCGCTTAGGGTTTTTTGTCTCAAATGTTTCTCGACTTTTGCAATCGCATTCTTGTCAAGTTTTGTGAGGTTTTTGCGCTCTTGTTTGAGAATGCTTTCTATCTCCTCATAGCTTGGATTTTCAAGAAACTTCAGAGATTCTATGGTGCTTAGGATTTTAACAATCTCAACCCGTAGCAAGTTGTATTCATCTGCCATGTCTTTATTTGAGCCTGTGGCGTATTTCTTGAGATTTTTTTCTAAAAGCATCATATTCTTGGTTGCTTCAGAGAGATTACGCGCAGCTACACTTGCCTCATTGCTAAGCTTGATAAACTCTTCATCATGCGCATTGCTCTGAGCCTTTGTTACAAAGTCGATAATCGCATCAAAAAGAACTTTCACTTTGTGATAGTAGGCATCATTGATATTTGTGCCACTGGCATACCACTTCTCCTTGAGCAAGTCTTTTGTATCAAGTCCTGCGCAAATGCTAGATCGTGAGAGTCCAATAGAGTGAGCGATCACGCTAAAGACATTATCATAGAGATGTTTTATCTCATTTGTGAGTGCTTGGAGTGCTGTGGTTGGGTAGGAGACAATAGTGTCATTGAGATATATCGGTGCATCCATATCAGCAGATACCTTGCTTTTGATAAACCTCAAGGCTATTGAGACAAAGACCTGTATATAAGGTGCCATGAGCAATACCGCTAAGGCATTATACAGCGTATGAAACACAGCGATTTTTAGCGCATAATCACTCTCTTTGATTCCGCTAAGTCTGCTTATCACCTCCACAATAAGCTTGAAATACTCCAAAAACACAAGCGCAATAAATGCAATGATGAGATTAAAAAGCGTGTTGATAATAGCCAGTCTCTTGCCATCTATATTTGCGCTCACACTCGCTACAAGTGCCGTTACCACGCCACCAATGTTTGTGCCTACCACAAGTCCTAGTGCATTATCATAAGTGATACTACCAGCAAAAAGCGCGGATATTATGATTGTAAGGGTTGCAAAGCTTGATTGCACAACAGAAGTAATGACGATTCCAGCCATCACGAAGATAAAAAGATCCTTCCCGCTCCCACTTGCATACGCACTCAAATCCAAAGCATCCTTATAGCCTTCAAATCCACTTTTGATATAGGCAATCCCTAGGAAGAAAAAGCCAATACCTGCAAAGATATTCCCCAAAGACTTGGTGCCTTGGCTTTTTTGGAAACCAAGCAAAACTGCCAGCACAATAAGCGGCATGGCAAACTTGGCAATATCCATTTTCATACCCACCCCAGCGATTATCCAGCCTCCAGTAGTCGTGCCAAGATTTGCGCCAAAGACTATGCCAATGGCTTGGGTGAGAGTGATCAATCCTGCTGAAAGAAAAGAAATAGAGATGATTGTTACAAGAGTGGAGCTTTGCATGAGGATGGTTGTTACAACCCCAAAGCATAGAGATTTGAGTCTGCTATTTGTCCATCTGGTCAGAATCTTTTCTAAAAGCCCACCGCTAAAGCCCTTAAAGCCATTTTCTAAAAAATCCATACCCAAAAGAAATATCGCCACACCCGCAAAGATTTCGCTCAAAGATGCATCCAAACTCATACAATAGAGAGCTATTACACAGATTCCAGGAAGCCATGTTGCAAGCCATATTTTTTGCAAAAGTGCCAATTCCTCTCCTTATCTTGCATGCGACCGGCAAGCATATTTGAAAGTTACTTAAATAGCAAGAATCTACGAAGCGAGGATTCTATAATTACACAAATATCCATAATCTCAAGGATTTGTATGCAGAGAATCTACCATCTAAGCCATGCTCCTATTTCTTTTCTTTTCCGCCCAAGCAGTAGGGACTTTGTCGTGCGTGAGAATGCGCTTTATCATGCAAGCGGAAGTGGTGAGCATTTGTATCTCTTTGTAAGGAAGAAAAATCTCAGTACTTTTGACATGATCGCTATCCTCTCAAGAATCTTAGGTATAAAAGCCTCAAATATAGGCTACGCAGGTCTGAAAGATAAGTGGGCAACCACCTACCAATACATCTCAATTCCCAAAGAAGCAGAGCCAAAACTCAGTGCCAATCTCACGCACCTAGAAGAGCACAATATCAAGATTCTCAGCAGCAATGCCCATACAAACAAGCTCCGCATAGGACATCTTGCAAGCAACACATTTTTTGTCAGATTAAAAAAAGTCCAGCCACTCCACGCACAAAAGCTCCTCAATGCTCTCAAGCTCATTGACAAAGAAGGTTTGCCAAATTACTTTGGCAAACAGCGTTTTGGCACAAATGGGGACAACCACAAAGAGGGCGAACAGATTCTAGAAAGCTACCTCACTGTACGCAATAAAAGAATCTCGCAGTTTCTGCGCTCAAGTTTGCAAAGCTATCTTTTCAATCTATGGCTTGCCAAGCGCATAGAGCTAAGCAAGATTATCCAATCTTTTAGCGCTCAAGAACTCCAGCGCATTCCTGAGTTTCATGCATTAGGCCTAGAGCTGGCTATGATCAAAGACCTCAAGGCACAGGAGCATTTTTTCAAGCTTTTTCGCGGGGATGTCGCATTGCACTATCCATATGGCAGGGCTTTTGTATGCGAGGATTTGGCACAAGAATCCTCGCGCTTTGCGCACAGAGAGATCGCTCCAGCAGGCGCACTCAGCGGCAGAAAGCTCTTTTGCGCCAAAGACATTGCCTATAAGATAGAAGAGCCATTTTTAGATTCTCGATTCCATGAATCTGGCTCCAGACGCTATGCTTGGATTTGGCCTAGCGGAATCGAATGCAGCTACAAACAAGAGGAGGCACATTTTGATCTGCATTTCACTCTACCTAAGAGCTCATATGCAAGTGTGTTTGTAGAAGCATTACAAAATGAGCCACACTCTAACCTCCGCTTACTTGACCCGCACAAGTCAGAAAAAAATCCAGATTGATTGCCACGCCAAACTGGCCTTTTTGATTCTTTTGTGTGTTTTGGTTTTTTGGTTTGTTTTGATTCTTTTGTGTTGTTTCTTTTTTACACATTATTGGATATTTGTGTGTGTTTTTGAGAAAAACTGCTTTTTTTTTTTTTTTACTTCACTACAATCAGAACCACTCTATATATAGAGATATAGAGCCTAAGATATACCAAACAAAATGGAGGAAATAATGAAACCAACATATTCACCTAAGTTTATCTCTACCATAGCAGCACTTTCTCTCTGTGTCTCAAGCGCAGTAGCTCATCACTCAGACAGCACTAATTGGCAAGTAACTGGCAGCAATGAGAATGCTCATAGTAGTGCCGGTGATTCCAACACTACCACAATCACCAATCTCACTAATGGCATTGTCAGTACTGGAGCTAATGCTGAGAATAGAATCAGCTCGCTTATCATTAAAAGTGAAACCAACAACAATAACAACCCGACCCTAGAAATAGGAAATCAAAACAATAATAAGAAAATCACCGTCCCAAATATCACCATAGACGCAGGAGCTAATCTCAACAGAACGATTCAAAACGCCGGACAAGACAATAAAAAATGGAACATACTAATCCGTGGCGGCTCTACAATCAACACTTTTGAAAACAATGGCACCATAAGCTCAAGCAATAATGCAGATACACTCTATCTCTTTACAGACACCACAAATGGCAACACACAGACTGTTATAGAAACCTTTATCAACAACGGAACCATAGATTCAAAAGACCAGAATGCTGCGATAAGAGTGCAAGGTGCCAAGATTGAGAACTTCAAAAATGAGAAGGTTATCTCAGCTATTGGAGATGCAATAAAAATTCATAAACTTAATAATCACAACACTACTGGAACCATCACCAATTTCACCAACGAAGGCACGATAAAATCAACAGGAAACCTTGGCAGCTATAACAATGGCACTGAGAGTAGTGGTATCAATCTCGATAATGCCACCATCAAAAGCTTTACAAACAAAGGCACTATAAGCTCAGATAAGGGAAATGCAGTAAGATTAACTAGCAGCAGCATAACCACCTTTATAAATGACACTAACGGTGTCATAGAGACTCAAAGCACACACGGCTTTTTTACTTCTCATAATCCCGTCCATGCAGCAGTTCTTCTTAGTACTGGTGTAAAGGTTGATTACCTTGATAATAAAGGAATAATCAAAGGTAAAAACTCTGGAATCACTGTAATGGGTAACAATTACAATACGATTAAGAATCTTAAAAACTCAGGGACAATAACAATAACAAATAATGCTCACGCCACATCCGCAGGCATTCTCTTTGCAAATATTGATTACAGCAATACCACCAAATATCACACCATAGAAAATACAGGTGTTATCACAGGTGGACAATATGGAGTCTATATAGAAGGTGGAAGCATAGATAACCTCAAAAACTCTGGAACGATTGAAGGCACAAAAGATGGCATAGGATTCCATGGCAATGGCACCGGTGTCACTAACACCACCATACAAAATCTTGAAGTAGAAAAGGGAACTATCAAAGGCGGAGAGAATGGAATCAACATTAGCAAAGCAAGAGGTGATAATAACCACCAAACCGTAGTGCAAAACCTCACAATAGCAAAAGACGCAAAAGTAGAAGGTGAAAAAGGCAGCGGAATAGTTTTGGGCAGAGCAAATGCTAATGGCCAGCAAGGTAAAAATAACTACAAACTCACAGGCCAAATCAATGTACAAGGAACACTCAAAGGCACCCAAGCCGGAATCACTAACTACGGACAACTAGGCTCAGACAATAACGGCAGCCAAGAAGTCATAGTAGTAGGTGAGAATGGTCGAATAGATGGTGTTGTAAAGAATGCAGCAGGTGGAACACTCCAAGGCAATATCACTAACAAAGGTTCAAGTGTCTTAGAAATTGATAACCAAGGAAAAACAGGCAACAAAACAGTAATTACCAATAATGGTCAAGGTGAAATTAAAATAAAAGATTGGAAGTTAGAGAATCAAGACAATGGCAGTGGCAATCTGAAAACAGTCCAATTTGAAGGTAATGGCAATATAACTTTAGAGAAACTCACAATCAATGAAGGTAATACAGATATCACCAAAGTAGCAGATGCTATACAAGGAAGTAAGAAAGCAGAAGCAGTAGCACATACACAAGTACAAACAAGTGGTGGCAATGGTGCAGTAACTATAACAGGTGATCTCTTAAGAGGTCTTGTTGCTAATATAGATGGTTCTAAGACAGCAGCAGCTGCATTGAACAGAACACTTATAGCTACAGCTACTGCAAGAGCTACATTCTTAGATACTGTTATGGGGAATGCATTGAATACTCTTTCTTTTTTGCATCATAGAGCAAGTTCTTCTTTGGGAAGTTATAAGAATGCAAACTTGTATGCAAATGCTACTACTATAAGAAATGATCTGTTGTCCCAGAGTTCTAGTTATGCA
>NZ_NHYK01000027.1 GCF_003288805.1 Helicobacter sp. 10-6591
AACAAGAAAAGTTGCTGTTATGAGAGATAGTCGTATGTTCATTGTTCCTCCTTGAATAAGTCAAAGATTTTCAATAAGTCTAAAGATTTCCATTGAGAGCGGCCATTATATGGGGGGGGGTTAATCTAAGCTTAAAGTTATATGCTATTTACTTTATTTTTGTAGATGTGTCGAGGATATTGCTTTTTGATTTACAAAAACTATCATTAAATAGTCATTATGGTTAGGGTGGATTTTGAGATTTTCGTCTGTACTTTTTGGATTTATTGTATTTTTTGTTGGCTGTTCGACAAAGATTCCAACCTTTGTCGAGTTAGAAAAGCAGAGTCGTATTCCTACAAGTTTTCAGAACTACACACAAGATATAAAGGCACAAGAATCAAATCTTCTTAAAAAGGAAACAGCATTAGAGCAGTTTGACTTGTTTTTTGGTGATAAAGTGCTTTTGGAACTTTTGCAGATTGCTTTAAATCGTAATACCAATGTGCTTATTATGGTTTCCCGTATAGAGCAAGCAAAATCCAGTGCGAAAATTAATGGCGCAAATCTCTATCCCATGGTTAATGCTGGAGTGAATACAAACTATACCGATAGACTTACCCAATTACAGAATCTTAGTGTGCGTCCGGGCACAAACTCTATCAGTGCGAATCTTAGTATGAGCTGGGAGCTCGATCTTTTTGGTAAGCTGAATGCCTTGCGTCAGTCAAGCAAAAAGGCGTATGAACAAGCACAGAGCAATCTTGCGAATACGCAAATTACACTTATGAGTGATGTGGGAAATGTGTATTTTGCTTTGAGAGATAATGCCTACAATATAAAGCTTGCTCAGAACATACTTAAGAATTTAGAGGAAATAGATTCTCTTATCCACCAACAATACCTTGCGGGGCTTAATGATATTAACACTTATAAGAATGCAAAGGCCAATCTTGTCATGCAAAAAAATATGCTAGAGAGCTTGCGTCTTACTTATGAGCAGAATAAAAATGCATTGCTTGTATTGCTTGATATGAATTCAAGCGAGCTGGATTCTAAAGTGGATTTTTTAGCGGACTATACGCCGCCTAGCATTAGGGAATTTGATATATATAGTATGCCCAGTGAGGTGATTTTGAAACGACCTGATGTGAGGGCGAGCATCTTGGCTTTGCATGCCCAACTCTATAAAGAGACAAATGCGAAGCTCTCTAGGCTGCCAGCTATCTCGCTGAATGGATCGATTGGGCAATTGCTTTATAACAATGCGGGTGTGAATTCTTTTGTTTTTCAAGTGGCGAATTCTATTGCTGCACCCTTGCTTAATCGCACAAATCTGGAACAAAGTTATCTTATCGCTCAAGAGCTTAGCAAAGAAGCGTATTACACATTGCAGCATACGATTAATACAGCGCTTGCAGAGATGGAGAATGCGCTTTTTGATAGGGATTCTAAAAAGCGTCAGGTAGAAAATCTCAAGGCGGTGATGGAAGTCGGAATGCAGGCTTATAAGAGTGATAAGATAAGGTTAAGCGATGGGATGATCGATAGGAATGAATTTCTAAACAGTGAGAATTCTTACTTTTCTCTTCAAAGCCAGCTATACACGTCTCGTATTAATGAAGCGATTGCTATGGTTACCCTTTTTAGAGCATTTGGCGGTGAATTGTATGCTGTGCATTTTAAGAATTGAATGAGTAGCTAAGGAGTGGTTTGATGGATATTTATGAGACGCTTTATCCTAAGAAAAAGGTATTTTGGAAAAGGTGGGTTTTTTGGCTTGGAATTTGTATCGTATTGCTTGGGGGCTGTGGAGTGTATTTGTGGAATTTCCATACGCCCAGTGTTGGGTATGAGAGTATAAGTCCAAAACGCGGGGAGATAAAATCTAGCATTTCTGCTTCTGGATCGCTCTCACCAACTAATGAAGTGGAGATAGGCAGCGTGATCTCTGGAATCGTCTTGGAGGTATTGGTAGAGGAAAATGATAGAGTAAAAAAAGGACAGGTTTTGGCGCGTATCAATCCAGAGAGTATCAATCAAGAATTAGCGCGCTACAATGCCCAACTCAACTCTGCTAAAGCGCAGTTAAGAGCGAGTAAGCAGACATTAGAAGATAAGAAGTGGAACTATGAGAGACTAAAAAATCTCTACAAAAAAACGGGAGGCAAGTCACCATCTATACTTGAACTACAAAGTGCAAAGACTGCTTATACTTCGGCATATTCTGATGTGGATATTAAAAAAGCTACTATTGTTGAGATAGAGACAAATATCGCTAGCTCTAAAATTAATCTTAAGAATTCTAAAATCGTTTCGCCAATTGATGGTGTGGTATTAAGTAAAAGCGTGGAGGTAGGGCAGAGTGTGGCTGCAAGTTTCCAAGCACCTGTACTTTTTAAGGTTGCTGAGAATCTCCAAGAGATGATCTTAAAAGCTTATGTATCTGAGGCAGATATAGGTAAGGTAAAAGAAGGCCAAGAGGTGAGTTTCTCTGTGGATTCTTATCCGGATAAGATTTTTTATGCGCAGGTGAATAAGGTGAATTTTGGCTCTGGGGATGGAAGTAGCACTTCAAGTAGTTCTAGTGCTGGTGCTAGCACGATTGTAAGCTATATAGCTCATATTGAGGTGGATAATCAGTCTTTGCTCTTGCGTCCTGATATGAGTGCGACTGCAGATATAACCATTGCACATGCAAATGATGCTCTGCTTGTGCCAAGTTCTGCGCTGTATTTCGATCTCAATAAGGCTATGCAGAGAGCTGACACAAAGCTGCAGCAAGGCTCGTTTTTTAGCTCGATGTTTGCACCTCCTAGACGCCCAAGAGCGCAGTTTAATACGCCGCAAAATAAACTCCAAGGTAAAAATGGCTTGCTGTGGATTCTTAAAGATGGGGTTCCAGAATCTGTGAATGTAGAGATAGGAATATCTGATGGACAATACACGCAGATTCTGAGTGGAATAGATGAGAAAACGCGGGTTATCACGGGTATCAAAAACGTCCAGTAGGGGAAGTGTATGAAGGATTTCATTGCTTTGAAAAATATCCACAAAGTTTATGGAAAAGGAGAGAATGCCTTTGAGGCGCTTAAGGGTGTGAGTCTTCGTATAAATAAGGGAGAGTTTGTGGCGCTTATGGGACCTAGCGGAAGCGGTAAGAGTAGTCTGGCAAATATTTTAGGGACATTAGATGTGGGTAGTAGAGGGGAGTATAGCTTTTGCGGTGTAGATGTCTTTGGACTGAGCCAAAACCAAAGAGCGCTTTTAAGGCGCAATTATATTGGCTTTATTTTTCAGGGGTTTAATCTGCTTGCGCGCACTACTGCACTAGAAAATGTGGAATTGCCGCTTATGTATAAGGGGATAAAAAAGAAGCAAAGAGAGCAGATTGCCTTAGAATCTTTAGAGCTTGTGGGGCTAAAAAATTGGGCACACCATACGAGCGCAAAGCTTAGTGGAGGGCAGCAGCAACGCGTAGCTATAGCCCGTGCGATTGCTTCTAAGCCATTATTTTTACTTGCAGATGAGCCAACGGGCAATCTTGACACAAAACGGAGCGTAGAGATTATGGAGATTTTGCAGAGTCTGAATAGTGACTTGGGTATTACGATATTGATGGTAACGCATGAGCCGGATATGGCGCAGTATGCGAGTAGAGAACTGCATTTTTTAGATGGCAAATTATTGAGTGATTCTTCAAGGCAGTAAAGATGATTTTGAATGCTTTTTTGTTGGCATTTCGTCAGATTCGTCGTAACTTTTTGCGAGCATTTTTAACTATGCTCGGGGTGATTATTGGTGTGGGTGCTGTGATTATGATGATAAGCTTGGGTAATGGCACTACAAAATCTATTAGCGATAAGATTTCTTCTCTTGGAAGTAATCTATTGCTTGTATTTCCGGCTCGTGTGATGAATCCTAGTGGAGCAAATTTAAGGCGGAGCTTTAGTCTTGATGAAGCAAGGGAAGCGCGTATGCTAATGTTGGAATATATTGAGGCATTAGCACCTATTTCTATGTCCTCAATGCTTGTGCAGTATAAAGCCAAAAACACTACAACACAGATTCAAGGTATTGATGCAAGTTATTTCATGGTAACGCAATGGGAGAGCAGCGAGGGGAGAATCTTTGAGGACTTTGAGTATAGAGTCGGAAGTAATGTATGTGCGTTAGGGCAAACTGCGCGCAAAAATCTTTTTGGAGCAGAAAATCCTTTAGGAAAAAAGATTCGTTTGAGCAATATCGTATGCGAAGTTGTGGCTGTCTTAGAACCTAAGGGGCAGGGTGGTATGGGAAATGACCAAGATGATGTGATTTTATTGCCTATGAGGGCATTTATGCGCTCAATCAGTAAAAGTAATTCTCTGTATTCTATCGATAGACTCATGATTAAGGTGAGAGATGGTGTGGATTCTACCGAGGCGACAAGCGTGCTTATTAAGGTTATGCGTAAGGTGCGTAATGTGCGATCTGGCGAGAAAGATTCCTTTGAAGTGCTTGATACCAAGCAAGTCGCCCAAACCCTCACTTCGACAACCAAGATGCTCACTACATTGCTTGGGTTAGTTGCAGGGGTAAGTCTTATTGTTGGTGGTATCGGGATTATGAATATTATGCTTGTTTCCGTGACTGAACGTACAAGAGAGATTGGCACGCGTATGGCAATAGGTGCGCTACAAAATGAGGTTCTAGGCCAGTTTCTTATAGAATCTATAACTTTGAGTTCGCTTGGTGGAATTATCGGGATTATTTGGGCTTTTTTCGCATCATGGGGCTTGAGTGTGCAGATGGATTTGCCTTTTGTATTTGATATACCTACGGCAATTGTCGCATTTGTATTTTCCGCATTCATTGGGATTTTGTTTGGGTATTTGCCAGCTAGAAGGGCATCAAAGCTCAATCCGATAGATGCTTTGAGACATGAATAGACTTATCGATACGGCTTATATTTTCTTTTTATCAATGTGGTTTGGCTAGCGATTTTAAGTGGATATTAAGTGCTAAAAAGGTAGTCTTGTCGGAAATCAAAGCTCATCTAGAAATATAGCTAGGCTTTGTGATTTTAAATAAACCAAGGAGTTTGAATGAAGTTTTCTCTTGTGAACAAAGCGCTTGCAAGCGTTATTAGTATTTTAGTTGTAATAATCTTGTCGGTTACAATCTACAACTACAACAATACTTCTAAAAATACAATTGATTTATTTCACAGTATCCAAGAAGGAGCTCTTGATGCTTCTTATGCGGCTGTCAATATTGCTCTGAATGTTGAAGCTAGACGACACTTAGAAGAATTGACAAATGTTCTTTCCCGTATAGATAGGAATGATATAGCCGCACAAAGACGTGTTCTTGCCAATTTAGCTAAATATGGCGGTTATCATTTAGTTTATGTTAGTTATGAAGATGACGGGAAGCTTATCTCTCAACAAGCATCAAGTAGTAGTCAATCTTTCTCTAATAAGCCTGATGATTTGAGTACAGATTTTCGTCAAAGAGTATGGTATAAGTCAGCCAAGCAAGAGAATGGTTTCATCGTAACTGATGTGTTTGAAAGCATTGCCAGATCGAATCAGGGTGTTAAGGTTGCAAGCGTAGCTTATCCTTTGATGAAAAATGGTAGGTTTGTGGGTGTTGTAGGTGCGAATATTTTAGTCGAAGAGTTCCAGGATATTTTTGCAAGCTTTGAACGTCCAGAGTTGCCTAGCTTGACCATATTTATGTTGGATTCAAATGGTAAGATTTTTTCACACAAAAATCCTGCAAGCATCAATAGAGGAACCACACTCAGTCCTACAGAAAAAGCTTTAGGTGATGTAATCAAGAAGTCTCCTAGTGGGAGTTTGCAATACGTTGGCACACAGGGCCATGATCGTTTCGGTTATTACAAGCGACTTCCTTTTGGCTGGACTATTTTCGCTACTGCCACGCAACAAGATTACACGACAGCGCTCAATAAACATTTCTTGGAGTCTATTGTTGTGGCCATTATCCTCATTGTGATTGGTTCGATAGTGCTTTATGTGTTTATTAAGAAATTGATTAGTCCTATTGAGAGAATTAGAGGGCTGCTTGTTTCATTCTTTAACTACCTCAATCATGAAACTAAAGTCGCGCCTGATCTTTTGGCTATAAATTCCAATGATGAACTTGGTGCGATGAGTAAGATTATCAATGAAAATATTAAGCGTACTCAAGATTCTCTCCATCAGGATGAGGAGGCGATAGCTCAATCGGCTGATACTGCCAAAGAAATAGAATCTGGTAATTTGAAAGCAAGGATTATCAAAAACCCTGCTAATCCTCAGCTTATAGAGCTCAAAAATGTGCTTAATAAGATGCTTGATGTTTTGGAAGCTAAGGTTGGTAAAGATTTGAATGAAATTTCCAGGGTTTTTGATAGCTATACACGACTAGACTTTACCACTGAAGTTAAAGATGCAACAGGTAGTGTAGAGGTGGTAACAAACACATTAGGCGAGGAGATCAAAAAGATGCTCTCTTCTTCCTCTAGTTTTGCTAAAGATTTGAGTAAGCAGTCTAATGAACTAAAAGTCTCCATGGAAAAACTTACTCAAGGTTCCCAAGCTCAAGCAAGTAGTCTAGAGCAGTCAGCAGCGGCGGTAGAGGAGATAAGTAGTTCGATGCAAAATGTGAGTGATAAGACAATAGATTGCACCAAACAAGCTGAAGACATCAAAAATATTGTAGGCGTGATCAAAGATATAGCAGATCAAACGAATCTGCTAGCCCTTAATGCAGCTATCGAAGCAGCAAGAGCAGGGGAACACGGTAGAGGTTTTGCGGTTGTTGCCGATGAAGTCAGAAAGCTTGCTGAGAGAACAAGTAAGTCCTTGGGTGAGATAGAGGCAAATGTCAATATACTAGTCCAATCAGTTAATGAAATGAGCGAATCTATCAAAGAACAAACTGAAGGTTTAGGACAAATCAATGAAGCGATAGCACAGCTTGAAGGCTTGACCCAAGAGAATGTAGAGGTAGCAAATGCTACAAATACAATCACTCAGAGGGTAAATGGTATCGCAGAAGAGATCTTAGAAGATGTGAACAAGAAGAGATTCTAAGAGACTTCTTTAATCTATATCTACATAAAAATCATTCTATTTCTGGCCTTCTGGTCAGGATATTTTTCCCATTTTACCCCCCGTTATTATTCGTATAAAGATTCTTTCAAAAATTGCTATAATCGCGCCCTGCAAAGCTGAAGGAGAAATCCAAATGAATAAAAACCTGCAATTTATACAAATAGAAGGCGCAAAAGAAAACAATCTTAAAAATATCCATTTAAATATTCCTAAAAACCAGCTTGTAGTTTTTACAGGTTTAAGTGGTAGCGGGAAAAGCACCCTTGCATTTGATACTCTTTATGCCGAAGGACAGCGTCGCTATATCGAATCGCTTTCAAGCTATGTGCGCCAGTTTTTAGACAAAGTAGGCAAGCCAAATGTCGATAGGATACAAGGACTGACCCCGGCAATTGCTATAGATCAAAAGACTACGAGCAAAAATCCTCGCTCAACCGTTGGTACTATTACAGAGATTTATGATTACTTGCGTTTATTGTATGCGCGTATCGGTATCCAGTATTGTTATATTTGCGGTGAGAAAATTTCGCATATGAGTCAAACAGATATTATTGAGCAAGTTCTTCATCTACAAGAAGATTCCACACTTGTAATTCTCGCACCAATTATCAAAGACAAAAAAGGGAGTTTTGCTGACAAGATAGAATCTTTGAGGCAAAATGGCTTTGTGCGTGCCCAGATTGATGGTGTAATGACGCGTTTGGACGAGGAAATAGAACTTGCAAAACACAAAAAACATACAATCAAAGTTGTAATCGATAGAGTAAAGCTTAATGCAGAAAACCATACCCGCGTAGCCACAGCAATTGAAAAGGCATTGAAAATCTCATTTGGTGAAGTAGAGATTGAGCAAAGTTTGGGTGAAAATTCTAAGCATATTCATTATAGTGAGCACTTTGCCTGCTTTAAATGTAAGGTAAGTTTTGAGGAATTAGAACCTTTGAGTTTTAGCTTTAATTCCCCAAAAGGTGCTTGCCCTGATTGTCTAGGGCTTGGCGTAAAATACACAATAGATATTAAAAAAATCTTAGATAAATCCCAACCCTTAAAAAAAGGTGGTATTAAAATCATTTTTGGATTCAATAGAAATTATTACGCGGAGTTATTCGCAGGATTTTGTAAGACCTATGGTATCGATACAAATCAGAGTTTTGAAGAATTAGATACAAAGACCCAAAATCTCTTGCTTTATGGTGCGCCAAATATGATCAGATTCCAGTGGAATAAAAGCACTTTAGAAAGGCCTTGGAAGGGGATTATCCAGATTGCTTATGATATGTTTAAGGATGAAAGGGATTTGAGTGATTACACAACCGAAAAAGTCTGCCAGACTTGCAGCGGACATAGATTAAAGCAAGAATCTCTGAGTGTAAAAGTCGGTGGATTTGGACTTGGCGAAGTGATTGATTTGCCAATAGAAAAGGTGTATGAATTTTTCAAAGACGATACACATTTTGGGTATTTAAGCTCCCAGCAGCAGCTCATTGCACAACCTATACTTAAGGAAATACGAGAGAGATTGTTTTTTCTTGATGATGTTGGTTTGGGGTATTTGAGTCTTGGACGAGATGCAAGGAGCATTAGCGGTGGTGAGTCACAAAGAATCCGTATCGCAAGCCAAATAGGAAGCGGGCTTACAGGTGTTATGTATGTGCTTGATGAGCCTAGTATCGGCTTGCATGAGCGCGATACATTGCGGCTTATTAAGACGCTTAGGAGTTTGCAAGAAAAGGGCAATAGTGTGATTGTAGTAGAGCATGATCGAGAGACGATTTTGCATGCAGATTTTATTGTGGATATTGGTCCTGGTGCTGGAGAAAATGGTGGAGAGGTAGTATTTAGCGGTAGTAAAAAAGATTTGCTTAATGCCAAAACCCTGACTGCAAGCTATCTGAATAATCACAATCTTATTGACTATCGCTGTAATCGCCCACAGAAAAAATGGCTCGAACTTAAATCCATAAATATTAATAATATTAAGAATCTTGATCTAAAAATCCCGCTTGCAAATTTTGTATGTATCACAGGAGTGAGTGGAAGTGGGAAAAGCTCGCTTATTTTGCAGACACTTTTGCCAACAGCCCAAGAGATTCTTAATAATGCTAAAAAAATCCATAAATGTGATGGAATAGAAATTAGAGGTTTGGAGCAGCTTGATAAGGTCATCTATCTTGATCAAAGCCCTATTGGAAGGACACCTAGAAGCAATCCTGCAACTTACACAGGCGTTATGGATCATATACGCATGCTTTTTAGTGAGGTCAAAGAATCTAAGATGCGAGGATATGGTCCCGGGCGCTTTAGCTTCAATGTCAAAGGTGGGCGATGTGAAAAATGCCAAGGTGAAGGCGAGATAAAAATTGAAATGCACTTTTTGCCAGATGTGATGGTGAAATGCGATGCGTGCGAGGGGAAAAGATATAACCCACAAACATTAGAGATTCTTTATGGTGGTAAGAATATCGCTGATGTGCTTGCTATGAGTGTGGATGAGGCGTTGAAGTTTTTTGCCAAAGTCCCAAAGATTGCAGCGCAGCTTAGTACATTGCATGCTGTAGGTTTGGGCTATATCAGGCTTGGGCAGAATGCTCTTACATTGAGTGGTGGTGAAGCCCAGCGTGTCAAGCTTGCTAAAGAGCTTAGTCGGAAAGATACTGGCAAAACGCTTTATATCTTAGATGAGCCAACCACTGGCTTGCATTTTGCAGATGTCGATAGATTAGTAAAGGTGTTGCACCATCTGGTGGAGCTTGGCAATAGTATGATTGTCATTGAGCATAATCTGGATTTGATAAAAAATGCAGATTTTATCATCGATATAGGGCCTGAAGGTGGAGATAAAGGCGGAAAGATTGTGGATTTTGGCACGCCAAGTGAAATAGCAAAGAATCACAAAAATAGCGGCAGTTATACAGGAAAATTCTTGGAATCTGAATTGGCAATACTTGATAAGCAAAATCCCAAGATAGCAAGAAATTAAACTAATCCAAAGAAAATTTTAGAAGTTGTTACTGTAAGTTTCTTGATGTACTTTTTTGAGGTTGTCTTTTGATAGATTTCCAAGAATAAAATTAGCAATATAGTCTTGTCTTATTTCTTAGAACAGCTTGTATGCAGTGTATTTATATGTCCCATTTTTTTTTTTTTTTATTTCTTTGTATAATCTTTTGAGCAAATTATCAAATAAGCGGTTGTTTTGGGATTGGAATAAGCTTTATAATTCTTAAGGATAGAAGCAATAAGGTGAATTTAGATGAGAAAATATGGGGTTGATTGAAAAGATGGACAAGACTACAAAGCCGAAAGTTTCACTTATTCTGCCAGTTTTCAATAAGGAAAAATACATTTCTCACGCTATTGAATCTTGTATAAATCAAAGTTATAAAAATATAGAAATTATTTTGGTTGATGATAAAGGGAGTGATAGAAGCATAGAAATAGCGCAAGAATACGCACAGAGAGATTCTCGTATAAAAATAGTCTATAACCATAGTAATCTCAAAACTTATCATTCTCGTATAAATGGCGTAAAACATGCAAGTGGTGAGTACATTATGTTTGTAGATGCAGATGATTATTTGGATTTGCAAGCTTGTGAGGCCTGTATAGAGATGTTTGAAAAAAATAAGAATCTGAGTTTTGTAATGTTTAATTTTAATGCCCAGAAAGAATTCAACGCCCAATATTGTGATGATTGGCATACAATTCCACAAGAACTCGATAAAAAAGTGTTAGGTTTGCAGGAATTTTTAGGATTTTGTACCAATAGAGAGCAAGGAGGTTGGTTCAATATTGTCGCAAAAATGATCAAAAAAGATTTGTTTTTACATGGTATGCAACTGCTATATAACGATACCCCACTTATGATGGGAGAAGATATACTCGAGACTATGGAGCTTTTATTTGTGAGCGAATATATTGGACTTTTGGCAAAGCCAATGTATTTTTATCGATTCAATGAAGTCTCAAGTATGAATACACGAAACCAGACGACTTTGCTCAATATGATAAAAGATCTTAGCATCATACAATCTAAGATCAAGAGTTTAGCAAGACTTTGGAATACAAATGATTATGGGGGGGGGGTAATTAATAAATCTTATGTGAGATATACAGAGTTTGCAAGACACATGGTGCTTATTGTATCTACTCATAAACTTCATAGACGTCTTGAATATGAGCTCTTGAAATACAAGCCATTACCTCGGAATATTAGACGATGCTTTACTCTTAAATTTTTGATAAAAAGGAAATATTATTCTGTGCTTATAAGGCTGAGTAAAGCAAATATCATAAAAACCAACACTTGAATTAGGAAGATATGAATTATTAAGATTTTTGGATTTCGGTGGAGATTACGAAATTCAAGGTATTTTCAAGACAGATAAGAAAGTGTTTGGATTCCTTAGGGACTTGTTGAAGAGTAAAAGAGAATCTATCTCCTGTTTTTATAAGAGATAGATTGATTTGAAAAACTGATAAAAATATACTTATACAAATAAATCAGTAGAAAGATATCGTTCTGCGGTGTCATTAAGCATAGTGAGAACTCTTTTTCCTGGATTTTGTTTTGCGATTTGTTCAGCGATTGAGACATTACCTCCGCTTGAAATTCCTACCATGACACCAATACTACCCAGCTTCTTTGCCATGGCAATGGCTGCATCGTTTTCTACACACATAATCTCATCAATTACGCTGGTATCTAAAATCTTTGGCACAAAGTTCGCGCCAATTCCTTGAATCTTATGTGGGCCTGCTTGGCCTTTGGTGATTAGAGGGGAAGCTGCTGGTTCCACACCTATGATTTTGATATGCGGAATTTCTTTTTTTAATACTTCACCAACTCCACTTATGGTCCCACCTGTACCAAAACCTGCTATAAAAAAATCAAGCTTACCATCGAAAGATTCTAAGATTTCCTTTGCGGTACCAAGTCTATGGGATTGCGGATTTGCAGGATTTTCAAATTGGCTTGGCATAAAGGAATTTGGAGTTGATTTTAAAAGTTCAAGCGATTTGTTTAATGCACCCTTCATGCCTTCGCTTGCTGGAGTTAAGACTAAATTTGCGCCAAAAAAACTCATCATTTTTCTACGCTCAATACTCATAGATTCTGGCATTGTGATGGTAAGTTTCAGTCCAAAATCTGCACAAATCATAGCGAGCGCTATCCCCATATTGCCACTAGTGCATTCAATGACCACCGTGTCTTTGGTTATTTTCCCTTCGTCTAATCCACGTTTTATCATCGCATATGCTGGACGATCCTTGACGGAATGGCTTGGATTGAGATACTCACATTTTCCATAAACAGATTCATTAATCCTGCTTAGGTGTACTATGGGGGTATTGCCTATGGCTTCGCTTATGCTATTGTAGATTTTCATCGTGTTGCCTCTCTGGTAATTGAAGTAAGCCTCCAACGCAAAATCTTTAAAGTATATAAAACACTCTAACTTGCTCCGGTAGGCCGAGGTATTGTAACAATGACAAATTTACGAGTCAAGACTTAAAAATTATATTTTCTTCCTTAAAAATGGCATTTACATAAGACAGCAGAATCTCAATTGGTCTTGTTGTCTAAATATCGTTTATCACAAAAGCTGTTTGCATGCAAATGACTGAAAGCATTTTTTAATGATTTAAAGAATTCTGGATTGTTAGACTCTATATTGGAAAGAAATTGTTTTGTGCTTTGACGTGCTTTTGGGCGTTTATCATCGGCAAGCCAATTAATGGGACAATTGCAATCAGGGGCAATATAGATTTTGTTATACGTAATGAAGTCAATAATTTGTCGTTCGCGCACAAAAATAAGAGGGCGTATAACTTCTAATCCATTCTCTGCAGTGTAGATTGGCGGCATTGATCGCAGTACGCCATTATAAGTGAGATTCATAAAAAAGCTTTCTGCTGCATCGTCCAAATGGTGGGCTAGGGCTAATTTATTGAAACTTCCTTCGAGTGCCTTACTATAAAGTGCACCGCGTCTCATACGAGAGCAAAAGCTACAGTACACCGTGCCTTCTCGTTTGTGCTCTTCGAGGATTTTATAAATATCAGTGCGATAGAGTTCGTAGGGCATGCCAATTTGCTCGCAATATTTGGCTATGTATTCATATTCTCCCCCGCGTCCATAATCTATCGTGATTGCCTTGATTTCAAAACCAAAAGGAGCATGGCGTTTCATATATGCCAAAAGTGTTGCTAAAAGAATAGAATCTTTACCACCACTAAGCCCTAGTAATACTTTATCGCCTTCTTTGATGAGGCTATATTGGGCATTGGTTTTGCCTACAAGACTTAGGATTTTTTTGCTTATTTGTGGTTGCATATTGTTCCTTAGAGAATATGTTTCAGAACGAGTAATATTACTTGATAAATTTCTAGCTTTATTGGTGATTGTTGTGGAGAAATTCAAATTTTTAAGTAACAAAAAGTAGTAATGTGTTGTTGGATTAATAATTTTCTTTGTCTTTAAAAGTATTTTTTACGCTATTTTTAATATATTTCCGAAAATTCTGAGAGGTTTTTGTTGTCGAAGTAGAGGTTAAGTGATGATCCGTGTGATTTCTGTATCTTTAGTATTGTCTTGTTTATTGCATGGACAGGGTGTGGTAAGTGATTACTCCCAAGACCCTTCCATGAAACTTATTGGTATAGATAAAGTAAGACAGAACAGTAATCATCCTACAGGGAGTCGTGTAACAGTAGGAATAATAGATACTGATTTTAATCCCTATCACCCAAGTTTGTCTGACAAGAATGCTTATCCTATTTCCAATAGTTGTTTTGCAGATTCTCGTTGTGATGAGCTTGCCCTCCAGTCTACTCAAAAGCAAAATATGCGACACGGAAGCCATGTAGCTGGGATTTTACTGGGGAATAAGCTTATTTCCGATGATGCTTATATGGATAGAAAAAATCCTTATGGGATTGCTTATGATGCTAAGTATCACGGAGTAAGTTATTTAAATGATGCCAAAACTTATAATGGAAATTTTTATGATGAGTTTAAGGATAAACCAGAGATAAAAATTATCAACAATAGCTGGGGATTACAGGCATATCCCGTTATTAATCGCTGGATAGCAGATCGTTGGGATAAAAATCGCGAGACTGTACGCGAAAAGGGATTCCAGTCTATAACCACACAAGATAGTAATCTTATGTCTTCGCATATTGTTGGTAATCCATCAAGTCATACTCCAACCTCTATGGAATCTCTTAGTGCGCAATATGTTTTTGAGTTTTTAAGACGAGATTTCTACCAGAATCAGACTTATCCAAAAGCCAAAGAATACGAAATAATGGGTTTATATAATCTATCAAAAGAAAATGGTGTGCTAAATATCTTTGGTGCAGGGAATGATGGGATGATAACGCCATTTGCTACCGCTGTGCTTCCAACTTATGATGAGGAGCTACGAAATTGGCTTGTAGTAGGTTCGCTAGATGCTTATCATGGTGTGAAATTCAAAAATGAAAAATGGCAGTATTTAGGACAAAAAGAACAAATACATGGCAATGATTCGATTAAGATCCTCAGTGGGCGCTGTCCGACAGATAATCAAAGAGCCCTTAGCTGTGATGGTGTAGCCACTTATTCTAATCTTTTTAAGGGTGCTTCACTTTATGCGGTTTTAGCCCCTGGTCAATATATAGAATCTGCTGATGCGTATTACAATAAAGAGTGGAATAGCGGTTATCAACAAAACAAAGAAAAAGGTGATAAATTTATCCAAATGAGTGGCACTTCAATGGCTACTCCTATGGCAAGCGGTGTGGCAGCACTTGTGCAAGAAAAATATCCTTTCTTAAATGGCGCACAGATTGCAGATGTATTACTCACAACTGCTAATAATAACCTCGAAGCGCCGAAACTGATGGTCAAAACACATGTTTTTAACGATCAAAATATCAAATATAGCATTGTCTATATCTCTGATTATCAAAATAACTCAACCAATGATGTCCCAACAAAAGATGAGAATGGCAAGAAGGTTATAAATATTGAGCAAGTCAAAAAAGATTTACAAGAAATTGGCTATGGCGTAAATAACCCCCAGCAAAATACAAATATAAGCAGGACACAGAGTGTGGCCAAAGCCACTCCTCTTAATGAGTGTAAATTAAATAGCTCGCCTGTGCCAGAGTGTATTACTGATAATCTTATCCAGACAAAAGATGAGAATCCGACCTCAGACAAATCACTTGATCCCAAATACAACCACAACGCTATCATCACTCTGACAAAAGAAGAAGTCTTTGGCCAAGGCATTTTGGATGCTAGCAAAGCTCTTAATGGTCTTGCCAGATTAGATTCAAATAGATTGAATCTTAAAGATATACAAAATTTCCAAGAGATACCCCAGCAAGATGACCTCTCAGCACAAGCCTTAAATATTCAAGATGCCCAAAGTCCTAAACTAAGCCAGCAAGAGCAGAAAAATAAAAACCTTATCTCATCCACAAAGCAAGCCTTCTATACGCTTGATACAACAACAAACAATCCAACAAGTACATTTACATTTAGCAATGACATATCCCAGAGAACTTGGGATAATAAATACCATCTTGATGACGCACTCAATTCACCAAAAGAAACCATGCAATACATCACCAAAGTGGGTCTTATCAAGAAAGGCTCTGGCACATTGATTCTAAGCGGAGTAAATACCTACAAAGGCGCTACAAGAGTCCAAGATGGTGTGCTAGAAATAACAGGCAAGCTGACAGAATCTAATGCCTATGCAGAAGGCAATGGTATCTTAAAGCTCACTGGCAAGAATGCTCAAAAGAATACTCAAGAACAAGCCAAAGCAGACTTGCAGCCGCATATCCAAAAGCTTGAGGTTGCACAAGCAAAGCAACTTGAGCAATCACAAAATGCTCAACAACCCCAATCAGATTCCACTGCCTCAAACCTTGTGGTCAAAAATGCCATTGCCAGAAACAATGGTTCTGTTATCTTGCATAACAATGTGAAAGTAGGCAATCTCTACGCGCAAGATAAAGGCATCATCTATGCTGTTAGTGGCAGTGCGCAATCAGCAACTATCAATAATCATGGGGTTATGATTGTTTCAAGTGATTTGCCCATAGGATTTGGCAATATTTCTGGCGCAACAAATGGGATAAACCAAGCAAATCCTACTGCTAGTAATAATGCAAATCTTATCCTTACAAGTGATAAGAATACAGAATCTGGCACACTCACCCTCAAATCCGCAGGCATCCTCGCAGGTAATGGAACACTAACAGGCAATATCAACAATGAGAGCGGTATAGTATATGCGGGATTTCTATCTAATAGAGATTCACTAAAAGATGCCTCAACCCTCACAATAGATGGTTCTTATACACAAAAAGATACAGGAAGCCTGCATATCCTCTATGATGGCTCAAGCAACACAAATTCTAAACTCAAAGCAAACAGTTACAATCTAGAAGGCGGCACTCTTGTCTTTGTCCCTACTTATGCTAAT
>NZ_NHYK01000028.1 GCF_003288805.1 Helicobacter sp. 10-6591
GTGTGAAAAAATACTTTGCAGGATTGCAGCTATCAAATGAAATTGCTAAAGATTATTCTTGGATTAATGCTGCGCTTAATGTTGGATTGGAGTTTTAGGGGAGGGTGGCAAAGATTTAATAGATTAATAGTATAGAGAATCAGAAAAAAAGAGTCTCTGCTTTAACATTAAGCACTAAATAATAAATTGAAAGAATTTATTAAGGCCAGCCAAGCTAGTTGCCAGATTTTCAATAATCATGCAGTCAAATTAGGAGTGAAGTGAAAAGATTTTTTGCATTGATTTTTTTATACGTGTTAAGTCAGGCTTATGGAACTGATTCTGAAAGGATAGTTTTCTATGAGCAAACAGATGCTACAGAAGATTCTTTCACTCGACCTCAAGTAACTGATAAAACCCACCTTGAGCCATTGGACTATCAGAATCTTTTTAGTAAACCAAACATTGAGTGGGGGAATATAGCAAATAAAAAAAGTGGAATCTTTATCGGGCTAAACGCAGCACTTATACCAGTCTTACTTGCAGAATCTAACGCACAAGACTTATTCCAAGCAAACTATCCGATTGCTTACGGTTATGACTTTAAATTGGGAATTATGTATTTTTCAAATCCCTATGTAGGCTTTCGTATTTATACACAATACTCAACGATGCAGGCAAAGAAGGATTATAAAAGTGTGGGGAGCGAGATATTACGTGAGTATGGTATTGATATTTACAGTATTGGGGTGAATGTTTTATTTGATACCAACTTGGGACAGAATTATGATCATGCAGTGAGTGTGGTGATTGATCTTTCAATCTCTCCAAAAATTGATTTTACTTCAAGATGGCTGGCAAAGAATGGGGAAAGTGGCAGAGACTTTTTCTCCTCTGGCAACAAGACTTCTCTAGGGATAGGACTTGGCTATGTATATAGGAGCAAGCATCGTATCGAGGTTATCTTTCGTAGATTTACAGATATTCGTGAAGGTGTAGATTCTTTTTTTGGTTCGCAAAATGATAGTCCTGTGATTTTCCAGCAAATGCTTAGTACGAGCTTAGGGTATAGCTATGTTTTTTAGGATTTTATTCCTTTGTTTTGTGGATGTGATTTTCTGTAGCATACTCTATTCTCAGACTGAGAGGAAATTGGAGGACTCTCAGGTATATTTAAAAGAGCCTATGAGATTCTTACAGGATCTTTATACGCAATATTACGAAGCTAATTGTGTTGCGAGCTTTGTGTTAGATTCTGTTGACTTGGTAAATGTTAGCGAGTTTAGTGGGATGGATTTGAGCAATGCAGAATTTGAGCTTTTCCATAAAACCAATGCACTGAAGAAATCTAGCGGTGTGTTGGTGGTCAAGATTCAAGAGAAAAAGTTGTTTTTGCAGTACAAAATCTCAGCGCATATCACTGTATTTTATGCATTAAAAGACCTTAGTGCAGGTAAGTCTTTTGATGGTTTTGTGGGCGAACGTAGAGTGAAGTTTGAGCGCTTTACTTCCTTGCCTGCTTGTAGGGATGATTTCAAATACAATGTCGCTAAAGTTTATCTGCCTAAGGATATGACTATTACAAAAGATAAACTCCGAGCAAAAATATTGGTCAAAAAGGGTGATTTTGTGCAAGTGAAAGCACAAGGTGATGGTTTTGTTTTGCAGCATAGCTTGCAGGCACTCCAAAGTGGAAGCTATGGGGAAGTGATTAATGTAAAAAATATCCAGAGCGGCAAGATTGTGCGTATAAAGATTGTGGATAAAAACCAAGGTGTGCTTTTATGAATTATCCTAAAAAATTGGCAGTTGGAATCTGTGGGGCAAGTGGTGTGCATTTGGCATTAAAGTTTATTGAGGCTTTGCCAAATGATATTGAAGTATTTGTCGTAGCTAGCAAAGGTGCATCCAAAGTCTATGAGAGAGAGAAATACCAATTGTTTAGAGAATCAGACCTGCAACAGGCTATTTTAGGATTGAAGCGCAAAGTAGTTATATTGCAAAATGATGCGCTAGATTCTTGCTTGTCTTCAGGGAGCTTTAAACTTGAAGCGCTTTGTGTTATACCAACGAGTACAGACATGCTTGCTAAAATTGCCCAAGGCATTAGTGATAACCTTATTGCAAGAAGTGCGAGTGTGGTGTTAAAAGAAAAGAGGGTGTTACTTTTGTGCGTGCGTGAGATGCCCTTGAATGCAATCATGCTACAAAATATGCTCACACTAGCAACTTTAGGCGCACATGTTGCTCCACCGATTCCTGCATATTACACAAACCCACAAAATCTGGATGATATGGAAAATTTTTTTGTAGGGAAGTGGTTGGATTTGCTCAGAATCCCACATAAGCTATTTAAGCCCTGGGGATGAGATGGCATACAAACAAGATACCAAGCCACTTTTATCAATACAGAATCTCACTTTAGCAATAAGCAAAGATTTCATACTCCAAGATATTCATCTGAATATATATCCAAATAAAGCATTAGCATTAGTCGGAGAATCTGGCTCTGGGAAAAGTATGCTAGCAAAGTTATTGCTTAATCTTACTCCGCTAACAAATTCAGATTCTTATCCTAAAGGAAAAATTTTTTTGAACAATAAGGATTTGGGTGATACAAGAGACTGGCTCTCTTTGCGCGGGAAAACAATAGCTTACATCCCGCAAGAGCCACTAAATGCACTCAATCCTTTGCAAAAAGTAGGCAGGCAAGTTCTTGAATCTTATCTTTTGCATAATCCTAAGCCTTCCAAAGTCAGTGCAAATACTCTTTTGAGAGAGGTTTTTGCAAAAGTCAGTTTGGACTTTGCTCTGGCTAGTCGCTATCCACACCAATTAAGCGGTGGAGAGAGGCAGCGTGCCTTGATTGCAATGGGTATTATCAATAAACCGCAGATTCTTATTTGTGATGAACCAACAACCGCGCTTGATATTCTCAACCAATCACAGATTCTTTCACTTCTTAAAAAGCTCTCTGAGAGTTGTGCGCTTGTTGTTATTACACATGATTTGCATATCGCAAGGGTGCTTTCAGACTATGTCGCCGTAATGCAACAAGGCAGGATCATAGAAACTCAGAGTACACAAAAGCTTTTTAGAGCGCCAAAGCAAAGCTATACCAAAAGCCTTTTGGATGCACTTGATTTTAGTGAGTTTGCTTTGGAAAAACCTCACGATACGCAGGTATTATCTGCAAACAATCTCAGTGTAGTTGTAGATAGAGGAAATTTCTTTTTTAAGAGAGAAAAAGTGCTTGTAAGCAATGTCAGTTTTCATCTCAAAAAAGGTGAGATTCTAGGAATTGCTGGAGAATCTGGCTCTGGGAAGTCAAGCTTGGCAGCAGGTATTTTGCAGCTTATGCAAAGCAGGGGAGAGCTAAAGATTTTTGGAAGACCAATGAAAGATTTTCGGGGATATGAGAGAAGGTTGCTTTCTCAGAGTATAAGCGTTGTATTCCAAGATCCTTTTGCTTCGCTTAATCCCAGAATGCATATAAGCGAGATCATCACAGAGGGTTTGGAAGTAGCAATACGCATTAAAGTCCCTAAGAGCAAGGATTTATACACTCTAAACCCATTTTTTAGAGATGTTTTAAAGAAGACAGAATGTTTGGATTCTACAGGTTTAAAAGCCTTTATCCAGTCTCAGATGTTTGAGATTGCAGATTGTGTGGGGTTAGATTCAAAGTTGCTTTATCGTTATCCACATGAGCTAAGCGGCGGAGAAAGACAACGTGTAGCTATAGCACGCGCGCTTATCTTAAGACCTAATGTTTTGGTTCTTGATGAGCCTACAAGTGCGCTTGATAAATCTATCCAAAAGCAAGTCCTTAGGCTTTTGTTGCACTTGCGAAGTGAATTTGGATTATCTTTTCTTTTTATCACACATGACTTAGAAATCCTAAAATATTGTGCCCATAGAATCTTAGTACTAAAAAATGGCTTGCAAGTAGAACAGAACGATAGCAAAGAGATTTTTGCCAATCCCCAAAGCCAGTATGTAAAAGAATTAATAAAAGCACAAATGAGCAAAATTTAGTATTTGTCTAAATGACTGTAGCTCACTTGTAAACTTACCAACCAAGAGGCTACAATGCACAAGAGAATGTGGAGTATGTTTGAGATTATAAGAAGCAAAAAAAGCTTAAGATTTGTTACAAAAAGTTATGGTGTCAAGGGGGAGACTTGAACTCCCGACCTCCGGCTTATGAGACCAGCGCTCTAACCAGCTGAGCTACCCTGACTGAGTGAAGGGCGCTATTGTAGATGGTTTTTGCTTTGAATTTCATTAAGTGCATTAATGTAGCGCGCTACATTGCGTTCAGTGTTGTTTTTGTCAATACCAAAAGCTTTGTATTTGTCTTGTAAGGTTGCATCAAGATAAGAAGATTCTATTTCTTTGCGTCCTTGGTAAAAATTTGTAAAGCGGTAGAGATGCTGTGCCATAGCAATCTTTTCGTTTTCATTTAAGCCTTCGCTTGCACGCAAAAAAGCTTGGTATTCCTCATTGCTCATTAGCTCTAGAATCTGCAGTCCATAAGTTATACGAGCTTGCTTGTAATCCTGTTTTTCTTGAGTGTGTATCTCTTGCTCGTCTGTTTTTTCCTCCCAGAGAGATTGTGTAGGTGATGGGGATAATTGCTCTTGTAATAAGATAGAGCCATAAGAATTACTGAGTGAATTTATCTGCACTGGGCTACTCCAAAATAAAGATAAGCACGCAAAGCAAATAGCACTCCAAAATCTGCTATAATCGCTCACTTTAGCTAAGGATAGGGGTATGAAGTTTGAGGATATACAATCATTAGACAATCAATATATTTTTCATACTTATCCACGCAGTAAGGTTGCTTTTACCAAAGGCAATGGTGCAAGACTTTATGACACGACGGGACAAGAATACATTGATTTTGGCAGTGGCGTTGGTGTGTGTGCATTAGGACATTCTCATAAGAAAATTGCTAAAGCCATAAAAAAATCTGCACAAAACCTACTACACACTTCAAATCTCTACTACATCGCCCCACAGGCAAAGCTTGCAAAAAGACTTATAAGGTATTACCACAAAGGATCAAGTAACAAAGAGGAACTGCGCGTGTTTTTTGCAAATTCTGGGGCTGAAGCGAATGAATGTGCAATAAAGCTGGCTAGAAAATTTGGAGAACACACAAATGGTTCTTATAGATACAAAATCATCACTTTAGATTCTAGTTTTCACGGACGCACAATAGCTTCTCTTAAAGCTACAGGGCAAGACAAGATGCATAAGCATTTTGGTCCGTATCCTGATGGATTTGTGCGTGCAAAAAGCATCTCAGATATTAAAAATGTCATAGATTCTGAGACTTGTGCTGTCCTTTTAGAATTGATACAAGGCGAGGGTGGGATTTCTTCTATGGATAAAAGAGAAGTCCAAGAGCTTGCAAAGCTTTTGAAGCAAAAAGATATATTATTGATGGTAGATGAAGTGCAGAGTGGAATCTATCGCAGTGGAGAAATTTTTGCCTCTAAGGTTTATGGCATAAATCCTGATGTCATTACGACTGCCAAGGGTTTGGGTGGTGGTGTGCCAATAGGCGCTTGTATTAGTAATAAAATAGATGTTTTTGCGCCAGGTGATCATGGAAGTACTTTTGGGGGGAATTTTCTTGCAACAAGTGTGGGACTGAAGGTATTAAAAGTTTTAGAGAGGATGCGTAAAGACGGCGAGCTGGAATATATTATTTCCTATTTTCATCATAAGCTAGAATCCTTGCTTCATAAATACCCAAAAATTTTTACCAACAAAGTAGGCATCGGGCTTATGTGTGGGCTTGAGACAAAAGACTTGTCGATACAAACAAAGGTCATACAATCTTGCTTTCTCTCACGCGTTCTTATCTTGAAGTCTGGCAAAAATGTGGTGCGGTTTTTGCCCCCATTAAATATCACAAAACTTGAGGTTGATGAGGGATTCTATCGGATAGAAAAAGCGCTTGAGACTTTCAGATGACTTTGCTCATAAGATTTTGTGTATTTGATCATGTAAGTGAGTTCTAGTGCAAACATTATGTTTTGCCTTAAGCCCTCTTGACAATCTAGCCACCCATTTAACCAATCCAAGATTTAAGAGTTTTTTGGCAAGCATTTTAAATGCGTACTTTCATAAGTAGGAAGAGGATATGCAGGATTTTCAATCTCCACTCCAATCAATACTACAAACCTTAAATCCCGCCCAGCTTAAGGCAGTCAAGCATATCAATGGAGCGCAACTCATCCTTGCTGGTGCTGGAAGCGGCAAGACAAAGACACTTACCACAAGGCTTGTTTATCTCATAGAAGAAGTTGGAATCCCACCAAATGCTACTCTTACACTCACTTTTACCAACAAAGCCGCAAAAGAAATGCGAGAACGCTCTCTACAACTTTTGAGCTCGATGATTACAATCCCACCTTTGCTTTGTACTTTTCACAAATTTGGCTTATTATTTTTGCGCTTTCATATCAAAGAATTAGGGCGTCAATCAAACTTCACGCTTTTAGATTCCACTGATTGCAAAAGGATTCTAAAAAAGCTCAATCCCAATATTCCTAGTGCTTATGCTCTTGCGTATATCTCAAATAATAAAAACGCTTTTATTAGTGCTGATGAAGCAAAGTTGTATGCGAAAACACCAGAAGCCAAGAAGCTCCAGAAGATTTATCATGAGTATGAAACGCAGCTTATTAATTCTAATATGCTTGATTTTGACGACTTGCTTTACCTTAGTTGCAAAATTTTAGAGGCTAACCCCGCTTTGTGTCAGGAGCAGAGCCAAAAATACCAATATATTATGGTCGATGAATACCAAGATACCAATAAGCTACAATACCAACTTTTAAGATATCTCACTTCGACACACCAAAATATCTGTGTGGTAGGTGATGATGATCAGAGTATTTATTCTTGGCGTGGTGCAAATATCAATAATATTTTGGATTTTACAAAATACTTTCAAGGCGCACATACAATAAAGCTTGAATTAAATTATCGCTCAAGCCCTAAGATTCTCCATACAGCAAATACGCTTATAGAGCATAATGCAAAGCGACTTGGCAAAGAACTTAGGAGCTGCTTTGGGATACAAGGGCAAGATGAGGATGTGGAATTGTTAGATTCTATTGATGAAATAAGTGAGGGTAATCTCATTGCATCCATTATCAAAGAAAAGCTACAAAATGGTGCAAAGCCAGAGGATTTTGTCGTTTTGTTTCGTTTGAATGCCTTAAGCAGGAGCATCGAGGAAGCCTTCAATCGCGCTAAGATTCCTTATAGAATCATAGGCACTATGCGCTTTTATGAAAGAGAGGAAATCAAAGATTTATTAAGCTATCTGCGTTTCATGCTTGATCCCCATGATGATTTTTCTCTTTTGCGTATATTAAACAAACCAAAACGTGGCATCGGAAGAATTACCCAAGAGCGCATAGAATCTTTAAGCACACATAAAAATAAAAGTATCACAGAGATATTTATCCAGCATAAAGAAGAGCTATCACAAGCTATTGGTGCAAAGAATGTCAAGAAGCTCGAGGAGTTTTTTGGCATTACTGAAATACTAAGAGAAAAACTCAAAGAAGGAATCGAGGAGTTTTTGTGCAGTTTTGAGCAATACATTGATTTTACAAGTGAATTCAGCAAAAGCCAATCACTTGACAAAATGGCAAATATCGCAGAGTTCTACGGGCTTTTGCGCGAATGGGCAAAAAACAGCGATGGTGAGAATCTGAATGATTTTTTGAACGATTTGTCTTTGGATTCAAATGCTGATGAAGATTTTGGTGAAAGTGTGAGTTGTATGAGCATACATACTGCTAAGGGCTTAGAGTTTGAATGTGTATTTGTGATTGGATTAGAAGAAGGATTTTTCCCGCTTATACTAAATGATAGTGAGTTAGAAGAGGAGCGTAGGCTTGCTTATGTGGCAATCACAAGAGCTAAAAAAAAGCTCTATCTTTCGAGCGTGAAGAGCAGATTTTACAAGGGCAAAAGAGAGATTTTAAAACCTTCAAGATTTTTCAAAGAATCTGGTTTGGATAGATCCTCTTTGGATGCTAACTTCCAAAATAGCTCATCTCAAGAAGCCAAAGACTTACAATTTTCTATAAACGATATGGTTACTCATAAGCTTTTTGGATTCGGGAGAGTAGAGGAAGTGAACAATACGAAAGCAGGAGTTGTCTTAAAAATCAATTTTGGTGGTGTGCAGCGCATGATTAGGGGTGATTTCGTCAAAAAGGCATAAGGACAAATACAGAGAAACTTTGCTAGAATCGCTGCCCACTACGTATCTCAAAAGGACTGCCCTCATGCAAGATCTACAATCAAATCAAAAAAGTAAAGTCGGGCTATATCTGGTGATTATCACTTCTGCTTTATTGCTTTTGTTAGGGCTTGTGTATTATGCGATTATCTGGAGTGAAAGCAGTGTGATGAAAATCAGCAATGATACTTATGCATATTCCAGTCTGCAATCTGAGCTGGATGCAAGGGACCTGCAAATCAAACGTTTAGAAGCGCAAGCAGAAGCATTAAAAAGCGAGCAACAAAGTGTAGCCCTTAATCTTGGGTATATCATCAAGCCAAAAGAGGAGCTAGTGAGCGAATGTAGCAATTTGCTTTTAGGGAAGTGGGAAGTAAGCCAAATATGTGAGCAAAATCTCCGTAGAGAGCTCAGAAAGGTTCTTGATGATAAAAGGGTTGTGGCAGTTGAGATTGCAGGCGTTGTAGATACGCGTCCATATCGCGGGGCACATGCGGAACTAAAGCAAGAAGGACTAGCAAGCTTTCGAGCAAAAGAAGCGATTCTGCTAGCAACCAAGATAGCACCAAATATTGCTGTTTTTGAAGGTTTATCCCAGCAGCTGCCAAACAAGCGAGGTTTTCTTGTCAAAGCGTATTATGTAAGCAAAGAATAATTTTTATAATGCAATGACTCCAGTACTACAACCCAAAAAAATCACAAAAATTGGTGTGGTTTTGCGTCCATCAACTCCTAATCTTAAGAGTGTTTTTGAGCAAATACAAGCACTTTTGAAGTCCTATGAAATCGAAGTGAAGCTAGATTCTATCAGTGCAGCTATGATTGGCTTTAGGGGCGTGGAGTTTGCTACGCTTACGCAGTGGAGCGATATCTTGCTTTCAATTGGTGGAGATGGCACTCTTATCTCTATGATTCGCCGTGCTACAGGGAAAAATATCGCGTGTATGGGGATAAATACCGGGCGATTAGGATTTTTGACCGCCATTATGCCTAGCGAGTTGCAGTGTTTTGCTCTGAATCTTAAGAATGGTACTTATGACATAAAAAACCATATGATGCTAGAATGCACTCTTTTACGCGACAATAAGCCTTACTGCACTCTTTATGCTCTCAATGAATTTCTTATCTCTAAACAGAATCTCTCAGGACTGATTGATATTGAAGCAAAAATTGACAATTGGAATTTCAATACTTATTTCTGCGATGCGCTTATTGTAGGTACACCTACGGGATCTACTGCTTATAATATCTCTGCGGGTGGTTCTGTCGTATATCCGTATTCTAAAAATATTCTACTCACTCCAGTTGCCCCTCATTCTCTCACACAAAGACCATTGGTAATTGATAATTCCATCAAGCTTGAATTCAGCACCAAAGAAAGTGCACTACTTATTATTGATGGGCAAGAAAATATTGATATTTACCCAAGAGACAGGATTCTTATCCAAGAGAGCAAAGATTGTGCATATCTCATTTATCCTAAAGAGCGCAATTATTTTCAAATCCTGCGCGAGAAATTCAAATGGGGTGAGTTGTGATTACACGCATTCTTATTAAGAACTCCCCGGCTTTCAAGCTCCTAGATCTAGGGCTTTTTGCAGGCTTTAATGTCTTTAGCGGAGCGAGCGGCAGTGGCAAATCTGTTTTTATGGAATCTCTGCTTGCAGTTTTTGGCCTCAAAGACAGCAATGCAGATTTGATCGAGGTTGCTTTGAAAACAGATTCTCTTGACTTGGCAGCATATGGAATTCTAGCAGATGATGAAGAGCTTAACTTGAGTATTTTGAAGAAAGAAAAAGCGCGCTATTTTCTCAACCACCAAGCAAGTTCCAAAAAATCTCTATCTGAGCTTACCAAGACCTTTTGTAAGCACATTAGTGCGCGTGGAGATAATGACTTGAGCAAAGAAAATATCCTGCGTGTTTTGGATGGATTTATCTGCTCATATAACTCTACTCATGCGGATTTACTTTTGGAATTTCAAGAAAGTTTTTCTCAATACAATCAGACAAAAATCACATTACAAAATCTTGAGCAAGACCAAAGACACATGCAGTCTTTCCGAGAAATCGCACAATTTGAAGTTGAAAAAATCACGACTATTGCGCCAAAAATAGGAGAATATGAAGAGCTTTTAGAGCTCAAAAAAACCCTCTCACGCCAAGAAAAAATCGCAAATGCAATCAAAAATGTGCGTGAAAGCTTAGAGACTCTTGGATGTGTAGATTCGTTTTTGCAAGTAAGTGAGAGTGAATGCCCGCTATTTTTTGAGGGTTTATCCGAGCTTGAAGCTCTGCTGGATTCTAAAGAGCAGCAATTGCATTCCTTAGAGGAGACCAATCCAGAATATATACTCAATCGCTTAAGTGCTCTTAGTGATTTGATACGCCGCTATGGAAGCATAGAAGATGCACTAAAGACCTGCCAAGAGCAACAACACAAGCTAGAAAACTACAAAAACATGGAATCTGACAAGCAAGAAATAGAAATAAAACTCAAGCATTTGTGTGCAAAGCTAGATATTTACGCGCAGCAATTGTGTGAAAATCGGAGCAAAGGCTTGCAGTCATTTACTGATGCCTTGGCTGTATATTGCAAGACTCTGCGCCTCAAACCTTTGGAGATAAAGCTAAGCAAGCAAGTCCTGCAAGCAAATGGCACTGATGAATGTATCTTGACACTTGGTGGAAGCGAGATTAGCACATTAAGCTCTGGCGAATACAATCGTTTGCGTCTTGCACTTTTATGTATGGATGCGAATGCTCAAACTGGAATCTTAGTGCTTGATGAGATTGATGCGAACTTAAGTGGAGAGGAAAGTGAAGGGGTAGCACAGGTTTTACACAAACTTTCAAAAACCTATCAGGTATTTGCGATCTCTCACCAGCCGCATATGCCAAGTCTGGCGGACAATCATTTTTTGGTTTTGAAAAACACCCAAACAAGCGAGATAAAACTCCTAGATACACAAGGACGTATCAATGAGATTGCGCGGATAATTAGCGGGAAAGAGATTAGCAAGGAGGCATTGGAGTTTGCCAAGATTGCACTAAGCAAAAATGGCGTTATATAATGAATCTCGCACTACTTAAAGGCATAAGTGCTTATATTACAGGACTAGAGAAAATCTATTTTTGCAAACGTGTTACTGATAATATCTTGCTGCTTAAAATCGATGATGTGCTCTTTTACATAGATCTTAGTCGTGGTACTAGTGGAATGTATTGTGTCAAAGAAAAGATTCTAGGAAGCAAGATTTATACTGCGCCATTTGATTGTAAGCTCCGAGACTTGTGCCATCACTCGAAGCTTTTAGACTGTCAGGTTGATGGTGATAATCGTATTTTGTGCTTGTACTTTTTGTCAAACTCCGCGTATAAAAAACAAAAGTTTTCTTTAGAGCTTGAATTCACTGGCAAATTTACCAATGCCATTTTATTAGATGACAATCGCGTGGTAATTGAGGCATTGCATCATCTACCCAATGCAAAGCGCACCTTACAAGTAGGCAAGATCCTTGATAGATTGCCGCAACCAGCAAATCCTACGCCTACGCAGGCTGTTGTCATCAACCAATCCTTGCTTTATGATTTGTATTTAGAGCATATACGCGTGCGTTTTGAATGCGCCAAATCCCAAGCACTCAAAAATATAGAATCAAAAATTGCAAATCTTGAGCAAAATCTAGAAAAGCTACCACAAGAGCACGAGTTAGAAGTTCTAGCAAAACGTTTTGGCTTTTATGCGAATGTGCTTTTGCTCCACTTGCATACTTTAGATCCCCAAGCACTCTATGCATCGGATGTAAATATCAAGCTCAGCTCCGATGAACTAGAGCAGGCGAGGGACTTACAGATAGCACTCAAAGATTGTGCTATACAAATTCCCATCACAAAAGACGCGATGAGTTTTTCGTCTCTTGCCCAGCACTATTTTGCTTTGAGCAAAAAGACACGCAACAAAGCCCAAAATATTCACAGACAAACCAAAAACCTCACAGATTCTTTGGAATTTTTGGATTCGCAAAAACAGCTTATTGCTAGTGCTACCACATTAGAAGATCTCAAAATATTTGTGCCAACAAAAAGCACTCGCAATAAGTTTGCAAAGAATAAGGAGAGTTTTGAGGTGTTTTTTATACAAGACATAAAGATTGGTATAGGAAGAAATTCCCTCCAAAACATCGCATTGCTCAAAGCTGCAAAGTCCGAGGATATCTGGCTGCATTTGCGTAATATACCCAGTTCGCATATGATAATTTTTTGTGGAAAATCAAAGCTAGACAATGATATCTTGCGCAAAGCAGCGCAGATTCTCTGTGCGTTTTGTAAGCTTCAAGCTCTTAGTGTCCAAGTCGATTATACAAAGCGCAAATTTGTGAAAATCACACAAGGTGCAAATGTCGTATATGCAAAATACCAAACTTTAGAATACAAAACATAAGGAAAAACCATGGGAATAAGTGTCGCAGGAAATATTACCTACATTAACCAAAACGCCCAAGCAAGCTCTATACAGCTTGCTAATGCTCAAGCAAGAAATGACCTCTTACAGCAAGCACACAAAGAAGATTTTGACCGCAAGCTCCAAGAGATAGAATCCATACCTCCAACTTCTCATACACAAGAGACACAAAAAGATAGCCAAAACAATGCACAACAAGATACTCAAGATTCTCCAAAACCCCATCATCAAGACAAAGAGGAGATTAGCTACCACTACGATGGAATCTTGAATGTGAAGGCATGAAATCGCATGAAATGCGAGAGGTCTGTGTCATCACGACCAGATACACAAGCACCTTGATTCTTGCTCTTGACACCAAGCATATAAATCCTTCTTTCATAAAAACCAAGAGAGACTCTCTTTTCACTCTATAGCTGGTTAGGAGGCAGATTTATCAAAGGGTTGGTTGTTTTGAAGCTTCGCACACGCTTCAGATAAATGCGAACAATCCCATTTATTCTGTCAAAAGCAAGAGAAGGATTTTGGTAAAAGAGAAGAAAAGTCCTCAAGCTAGATGGGCTTACACCCAGGTCAGAAGTAGTCTTAGACAAATAGGCAAGCTATTGCCATTTGTGCTTTGGGATCTACTTCCCAAAGCAGGACACTTATGATCGGATCACTTAGAATAGATACGAATACGAGAGTAAGAAAGAGCTTGCAGGAGCAGATTTATACTTGACAGATACACCAACACCAGATACACCAACACCAGGTACACCAACACCAGGCACACCAATACCACTCATATTAACCATCTTAGTCATATCTCCTCCACTATTTGGAGCAGAATAGCGCGGTGTTACTCGCCAATTGAATCCAAAATAGTGGTGTCTTGAAAGTGCAAGATACAAACCGACATTATAAGTGAAGCTAGATGCAGTGTAGTTTTCAAAATCTATGACTGGTTTGCCAAATAATTTGGTTGCTTGTTGGGTTTCTTGACCAGAAATTGTTACCCTTTGTCCTATAAATGTCCCAAACTGATAACCCACTCCAGCATTTATACCAAATGTGACACTTTCTCCTTGAAATAAGTCATAGAGAAAATTCGCTTCTACCCCGTAATGGATAGCAGAAGAGCTCATTTCTATAGGTACATTTCCATTGTTTGAAGTAACTGTAGGGACTTTGTTTTCTCCCTTTGAGTTGTAATTAGCATAGCCTGCATAGCCTTTAAATTGCAAACCTGCCTTGCTTGCAAAATACCATTGGTAGCCAAAGGTAAGATTTACAGGTACAGAGGAAGTCTGCTGGCTTCCACTAGAATTACTAATCTGTGAAATCTGCGGAATCTGCGGAATCGCTATCGCTATGCTATTTTTGACACTTGCGCTATATCCTACTTCCAGACCTATAAAGCATCCAGTACCTGCAAACTCATTCCTACAAAACCCATTTGTATTGGTTTCTTGTTTGGAATCTACTTTAACTTCTAATAGTCCCCCCCCCCCCTCATTGTCTTGCTGTGATTTTTTGGTTTGTTCCTCACTCTCTTGCGAAAAGGAGACACCTACTAGACCTAAAAGCAAAGCTAACGCCAACCTATTTACTTGCACCATTTATAAACTCCTAGTGTTAAGATATGTTTCTCACTCCCTTATGGTTTTGTTCCGGCCTGGATTGTATTTTTTGAAGTCTTTATGCTAGCTTAATTATCGGG
>NZ_NHYK01000029.1 GCF_003288805.1 Helicobacter sp. 10-6591
CATTTCTTTTACTCCTTTCACTCCAACTTTAGAATCTATTTTCATTTTAGAATCTACTTGCATTTTCAACTCCTCTCCAACAACTTCTATTCCTAAATTTTTATGTTTCATTTTTAGCTCCTTTATTTGCAATTTACTTCTCAAATCTGAAGCTTTGTAAAAGCTTCAGATTCTTTCAAGTTTCCCTACAAAATCTTTGGGAAGCTTGCCTTTCCCAAAGATTTCCCCTTGCAAAGATTTCTCCTTAAAAAAAGATTTTCTAAAATCTTTGAACTCCCAATTGTATAAGGGATAAAAAAAAAAAAAAGCACTTATTCTCAAAAAAACACACAAATTTCCAATAAGGTGTAAAAAAGAAACAATAAATAAATACAAACAAAGAACAAAAAAAACTAAAAACAAAAGAATCAAAGCAACCAAAAAACCAAATAAAGCAAAATCAAGTCCAAAAAGGCGAGATTTTTCACTTCAAAGCAAAAAAGAACGGGTGGATTCGGGAGCGAAATTTTTTTTTTTTTTTTTTTTTTTTTTTTTTTTGAATTTGGCGCGGGCGTCGCATTCAAATTTCGCGTGGCATCGGCTTGGAATTGGCGCGCCATCGGCTTGGCGTGGGCTTGGCAATCAATCCAAATTTGGCGTGGCAGGCAATTCTGGACTCCCAATTCTTGGCTTTTTAATCACTTGGGCAATTCTAGACTTTTTGCTCACTTGTGCGGGTCAAGCGGAGGTTGGGGTGTATTTACGTACTTGGGTGATATGCGCTAGCACAATGATTGTGGCGTGTGCTGTGAGTATATGTGGGATAATTGGTTGGGTCGGATTGTTGGTACCACACATTGCGCGTTTGCTTTGTGGCAGTGAAAATACAAGACTTATACCACTTACTACTGTTCTTGGTGCAGTGTTTTTGGTTGTCATTGATTCTCTTTCTCGTACTCTTGCAAGTGAGCAGATACCTATATCCATACTCACTTCTTTGGTTGGTGCGCCGTTTTTTATCTATATCTTGCGCAAGAATACAAGGAATTAGTATGGGTTACTTTGCTGTGAGAAATGGAGCTTTTGCCAGAAAGGACAAAAAGATTCTCCACAATATCAATATAGAGCTGCATGAAGGAGAGGTGCTTAGTATTCTTGGATGTAATGGCGCTGGTAAGACTACACTCATGAAGTGTATGATGGGTCTCTTGCAGTGGAGCAGTGGAGAAAGTCTGCTTGTAGGCAAAAATCTGAAGAGTTGCAAAAACATTTGGGAAAGCATCTCGTATGTAGCGCAGAGCAGAGGTGTTGTTTTTGATATAAAAGTAGTAGATATGGTGATGCTTGGATGCAATCCCTTTGTAAAACTCAGGCCAAAAGATGAGCATCTAAAACTTGTCTATAAGGCTTTGTGTAATTTAGGTTTAGAGCACCTAGCACAGAGAAAAATAGCAAGCCTTAGTGGTGGGGAATTGCAAATGGTGGTGTTTGCCAGGGCTTTGGTCAAAAAACCAAAGATTCTCTTTCTTGATGAGGTGGAGTCGCATCTTGACTTTGCTAACCAAAAAATCATACTTGAATGTGTGAAGGGATTAAGTCAAGGTGGCTGTGTGATTGTATTTAATACACATTTTCCAGCCCATGCACTTTATCTGTCTCACAAAGCCTTGTTGCTGAACAAGCTAGAGCATATGAGCATGCGCACAAGCAATGCGATTTATGGGGATTGTGAGAAGGTGCTTACTGCAGAAAATCTTAGCAAGCTCTATAAAGTGGATTTGGAGATACAAAGCAAAGCACGGGAGAGGGAATATGTTTTAAGAATCTGAGCCCTATCTTAGCCGCGTTTGCACCGCGCACATACAAAGTGCAATAGCTCAGTCTTTTGTCGTTTCACTTTCGCCTCTTAGCCAAAGCAAAGCGCGGGATTGACACGACCTATAAAAATTTCATAGCCGCGATTATCAGCCCGGTCGTAGTGAGCTGTAAGCCAACTACCCACTTAAACAACTCTATTTTTGTTTTATACATTTCGTCTCTGAGCGCACTAATCTCGCCTCTGACTGCATTAATCTCAGCCTTTAACTCGTCTCTGACTGCACTAATCTCGCCTCTGACTGCATTAATCTCAGCCTTTAACTCGTCTCTGAGTGCACTAATTTCAGCCTTTAATTCGTCTCTGAGCGCACTAATCTCAGAGCGTAATTCTTCTTTTGCATCTGCAATTTCTGCGCGCACAAAGTCCTTTGTCACAAACTCGCTTTTGATGTCTTTAACCGCGCGGGATTTCAAATCATCAATATTTAGGCGCGTTATGGTAGCGCGATCATTGACAACTTCTACAAAGGCATTCACAAGCCTCTTGTTTGCCTCTTCATTGTCTAAAATCCCATTTACCAGTGCTTTAAAACCTTCGTTAAGCTTCGCTTCTTGTCTAACCATTTGCCAACTCTAAAAAAAAATTTGGGGGCCATTATACTTAAAAACTCCAGGCCCCTTTTTCTTTTTGACAAGAAAATGGGAGTTTTTAGGCAGATAGCTTGGGCTATTTGGAGCCAAAACACCGCAAGTAAATTTTTGTTATAATCGCGGCTTTTAGGTCTATATAAAGGATTCTTCGTGCAATTTCTTCATAGAATCAAAGATGTTTTTCGCTCCCCAAATAGACAGCGTTATATAACAGCTATTTTGTTTGTCGGTATGCTTGCACTTATATTGCTTATCAACGATAGGTTTCTTGTCTGGGGGGTTTTGGGCGCGCTATTTTTACTGAGTTTAAAAGAAAGTCTTGGTCTTTTTGGTCTGAGAAGTGCTCTGCATTACTATATCGTAGCAGGCCTTATTTGGCTTGGTGTGTATTTTGTTGCTAAACCTCTATATTGCGTGCTTGCTGCTTTGATTGCCTATGCTTCTTATCTTGCATATAGCAAGAGAATATCTCCAAAAGCTCTCCTTCCTTTTATCTATCCTACATTGCCATTTGTGTGTATTTGGGTTGTGTATGTTGATTTTGAGAGACTTGGGCTTTTAGCTCTTATTCTTGTTGCAGCTTGTACGGACACAGGAGCATATTTTGGTGGCAAAGCATTTGGCAGGACGCCATTTTGTCTCACTTCGCCAAATAAGACTGTTGAAGGCGTGATTATAGGCATATTATGCGGAGTGATTGTAGGAAGTATATTTTATGTAGGATTTACTCCTAATTTCTTGTTTGGGTTTGTGTGTGCGTTTGTAGTGTCAGTCTCTGCGGTGTTTGGAGACTTGTTTGAAAGCTATCTCAAACGCGAGGCTAATCTCAAAGATAGTGGCAAGATTTTACCTGGACATGGCGGTATGCTTGATAGGCTTGATGCTATTTTGTTCGCCGCAATTGCTATGCTTTTTGTGCTTTCATTTGTGCATTTGAACTAAGAAATTTATGATTCTCTTAGGCAGCACAGGCTCTATTGGTATTAATACACTTGAAGTTGCCAGGACCTTTTGCATAAATGTAGAATCTCTTAGTGCCGGGCGCAATATCACACTGCTTAACTCCCAAATCAAAGAATTTCTTCCCAAAAATGTTTGTATAGCAGACCCAAAAGATGAGGCTAGACTTGATTGCCAGTTCCTTAAAAAGCATAATATCAGGCTCTATACGGGAGATAACGGGCTTTTGGAGCTTATTGCAGAGAGTGAAAGCCATCTTGTCGTCAATGCTTTGGTCGGATATGCTGGACTTGCTCCAAGCTTACAGGCACAAAGATACAAAAAAAAACTAGCCTTAGCTAATAAAGAAAGTCTTGTTGTTGCTGGGTGGCTCTTAGAGGACTATGAACTTGTACCAGTTGATAGCGAGCATTTTGGATTATGGTATTTGCTCAGACACGCACCTTTGAGCAAGAATATCAAGCAGCTTTTTCTTACCGCAAGTGGCGGGGCATTGCGCGATATGCCTTTGGAAAATATGTATGATGCCCTGCCTTCTGCTGCTTTGGCGCATCCAAATTGGTCTATGGGCAAAAAGATAACCATCGATAGCGCAACAATGGTCAATAAGCTTTTTGAGGTCTTAGAAGCATTTTGGCTTTTTAAAACCAAAAATATTGATGCTCTTATTGAAAAAAAATCTCTCATCCACGCACTTGCAGAATTTCATGATGGCTCAATCCTAGCGCATATCTCAAATGCTGATATGAAACTCCCAATAGCCTATGCTCTTGATTCTCAAAAAGCTGCTGAGCATAATCTGATTGATTGTGTTGGGATAGGTGCGCTTGCAAACCTTACACTTTCTCATATCGATACTTCGCGCTATCCACTTTGGAATCTCAAGGAGCAGCTTTTAGAATCTCCAAAACTTGGCATAGTGCTCAATGCAAGCAATGAGATAGCAGTCGATGCCTTTTTGCACCAGCAGATTCCATTTGGGAAAATAGCAGAGCTTATCTTTTTTGCAATAGAGCGCTTCTATGAAAGCAAAGACTATGATTTGGCAAGCCTCAAAGACATACAGGCTTTGGATCATCGTGTGCGTGAGTTTTGTAAGCAAACAATAAGCAGCACCCAAGAAGCATAGAATCTAGAGCTTATAGAAGCTTTTGCACACTTTGTTGGATAGAGTTTGTTGGAGTTATCTTTCTAAGAGTTCAAGTTCTATTTTCTGTCCTGTCGCTACAACGACACATTTGACTTTGCTGCCTTCGCTGAAAAATTCTTGTGCTTTTTTGTCTTTGTCTTTTGTAACCTTGCTGATATGCACCAATCCATCAAGACCATTTGGTAGCTCGATAAATGCCCCAAAGTCAAGCACGCGTTTTACCTTTCCTATAAATTCAAAGCCTACTTTTGGCATATTTGGGTCTTTGATAAGCTCTAAAATATATGCTTTTGCTTCTTGTACAGCATCAAACTTGCTTCCATTGATGCGCACCTCCCCGCTTTCTTTGTCTAGGTCTATGTTTATTTGGAAGCGTTCGATAATGCCCTTTATCGTTTTGCCACCTTGTCCTATGACTTGGAATATCTTCTGTGTAGGGATTTGGAAAACTTCTAGCTTGGGTAATACATCATAGTTTAGCTCCATATCTGCTAGAGATTTTTTCATGATTCTTAAGATTTTCTTTCGAGCGCTTTTGGCTTTGGCAAGCGCATCTGCGAGAATTTCACTTGTTATTCCTCCTATCTTTATGTCCATTTGCAGTGCACTTATGCCATTTTCATTACCCGCGACTTTGAAGTCCATATCCCCATCATGATCTTCTAAGCCTGTGATATCTGTAAGGATGCGGTATCTGTCTGTATCACTCACTAGTCCCATTGCCACACCTGCTATAAGACCTTGAGTCTGCACGCCACTTGCGTGCAAGGCCAAGCTCCCAGCGCAGACGCTTGCCATAGAGCTAGAGCCATTGGATTCTAAGACTTCAGATACCAGTCTTATGGTGTGGGTTTGTGAGGGTATGCTTGATTTTAATGCTTTTCTTGCAAGGTTGCCATGTCCTAGCTCGCGTCTATTAGGCGAGCCTATCATCTCAGTTTCCCCCACGCTAAAAGAGGGGAAATTGTAATGAAAGAGGAATTTTTCTCTTAGGGGATTTTGGCCAAGAGGTTCTATGAGTTGTGCATCATTTTCTGAGCCTAATGTACATACTGCAAGCACTTGTGTTTGCCCACGAGTAAAAAGCGCACTACCATGCGCACAGGGCAAGAGGTTTGTTCGTATGCTAATCTTGCGGACACTATCACAATCCCTCCCATCAGCGCGAATACCATTTTCTAGAATCATCTCTCGCATGATTTTGCGCTTTTGTATGCCTATACTTCTTTTTGCATCATCCTCGCTAAAGCCTTGTGCTACTAAGAGCGCGATTATTGCATTAAAGCTGTCTGTACGTTCGCTTTTAGAAGCTTGGGTGATGGCTTGCTTCAAAGAATCTTCACAATGCTTGGATAAAAACTCAAGCGCATTGCATTCATAAGTTTTGAGTTCTAAGTTAAGCGTTGGTTTCTGGTAAGGCAAAAAGGCATGCTCTAAGGTCTTGCAAGTTTTGGCAATGCAATCTTTTGCAAGCTCTAGCGCCTTTAATGTAAGTTTCTCGCTCAATAGGTTTGCACTATTGTTTTGTGCAATCGTATTCATTTCAATCATCAAGAGTTCTTCGCCCTTGCCACTCACTAGCAAATCTAGCTCGCTAGATTCTATTTGCTGCATATTTGGATTGACAATAAACTTCCCATTTATGCGTGCAATCCTCACTGCGCTTACACACATTTTTTGCATATCTTTGATTCCGATATTTGAGACAAATAGCGCACTAGCTGCCGCTCTGAGCGCACAAAGTGCCAAGTCAGCGCTTCCATCATAGCTGAGGGTTTGCACGACGATATGGGTGTTGTAGCAAAAACCTTGCGGGAAAAGTGGGCGCAATGTCCTGTCTATAAGCCTTGAAGTGAGAATCTCAAATTCGCTTGGCTTCCCTTCGCGCTTGATGAAGCCAGCGGGGAATTTCGCCACAGCATAGGACTTGTGGAGATATTGCACACTCAGTGGCACAAAGTCCGCTTCTATGGGTTTAGAATCTTGTATGCATACACTAGCAAGCAGCACGCTCTTGCCACAAGTATAGAGCACAGAACCATTCGCGCTTTGGGCAAATCCCCTGAAATCATAGCTTTCTGTGATGTTTTGTGTTGTGAGGGTTATATTTTTCATTGGTCAATATCCTTTGTGTTGGTTTGCAAACATTGGTCGAGTATTTGCTCAACCTGCTTTGTTGGTATGGGTTCTAGCTGCTTGTAATAATGCTCAACATTGACAAAATTCTCTATCATCTCTACATAAAGCACCTCATCACATACTTGGTTTAGAATCATACGCAAGCTTGTAGGCAGTATGGGCACAGCTATGCGCACACTGCGAGCATGCAGATTCACGCAGGTCTTTATCCCACATAATGCAGTGAGCCCTGTCTCAATGCCTTGGTCTATCAAAAACACATCTTTGTTTTTCAGTAAAGAAAGCGGCTCGCCCTTGCGGTATTTGTAACGCTTTGGGATGATGCCTTCCTCATACTGACGTTTGGCTTCCCCATACACATAATCCAGGCTTATCCCAAAGGAATGGATAAGCTCCTCGTTTATCACAATATCAAGCTCCTCACTCACAATAGCAATCTGGCATTCGGGATTGAGCGGAGCGCAAATAGTTTTGGTGAAGAGATAATCGAGCCGCACTTTGAGCTTTTGGGCCAAAGAGTTTGCAAAATACAGTCCATCAAAACTCGTAGCGATAAACACGCTCTCTTCGAGATTCAAATGCCGTAAAGACATCACTTCCAAAAGCTTATTGAGCGCTTCGTCTCTGTCTTGAAACTTGATATGGCTTTGTTCTGCTAGCACTCTTACTCCTTTATTGGCTTTGCAGGCGTTGGGTAAAGCCAATTCCTGCAAGTGGGACAAAGCGAAATTCAACTTTTATGTATTGGTTAGTGATTGTATTGATTGGATTATCTGGTCTTGTGGTAAGGATTGGTCTTACATCGGTAGCAAATTTTAAAGACACTCCAAAGCAACGAATATCACGCGAGAGAATCACATACCAGTCTTTAAAGTACCGGTTTTCTATATCATAGCCTACATTCCCGCTAAATTGGAAATACCCAAAATCATAGCCCAAACTCGCACGTAAGAATGAGGAATTTTTGGCGTTTAGGGGGTCGGAGATTCCACTATTTAGCACTTGGGAATCTAGCTTGAAAAAATAATTGATATGCGAGGAGATTCCAAATTTATTAAAGCCTATCGCCACAGAGGCTTCCTCAAACATGTGTATATTATGCGAATAAAACACATTGCCGCTTAATGTGATGCCATCGATGAGATTGACCCCTAACTCCTGTCGCAAAGATTGCTTGAGTGTGAGCTCCATATTTTCTGTAAAAATACGTTGGTATATACGATAAAACATAAGCTCTCTGCCTTTTGTGTTGTAAAAATATGTCGAAAATTTCAAGTCAAGCTTTGGCTGGGCTATGCTCATATCTAGCACATCATTTGGATTCCAATACATCTGCAGACTTGCTGAGCTCATACTTTTGGCCAGCTCGCTATAAGCATTGTATGTTTGTATGTTGAGTGCATCTGAAGTATAGCGGTAGAGAGGCTCATCATAGATTCCCTCTAAATGCATAGTATGAAAGAAATGTTTGTAGGATTTTGCTATGTCAGAATTGAGTTCTATCGCATAGTTTGCGGCTCCATAGGTCATCTGTCGTTTTATAGGAGCAGATTGCAATGGATTTAAGACGGAATCTGCATTGCCCAAAGAAATTTGGCTAGCAAATAAATCAAGCCTGGCATTGACACTTAAATATTCTTTGAACAAGCTTGTTTGCAGACCAAGCGGAGCAGAGATGGAGTTTTGCCAGTAAGTATAGCCCTCTTGTCTTGTGATATTTTTGCTTTGTACATCGAGGCTGTAATAGAGATTTTCAAAAAACAAAGTATCAATGTAATGGTGCAGCTGGAGATTTGGTAAAGTCTGCATGGTGTTAGTATTATCAACCTGGGAGAGATCAAGGAAGTATTTAAAATATAAGCCCAAATAATTGTTTCCATTTTGTCCATAATAATTCACCCTAGAGGCGTTAAGACGAGTATTAAAGGCATTGCTTAATCGCTGTAAGCGCTTGTATTCCAAATCATTCATATAAATAATAGAGGCATAGAAATTGTCTTGGTAGTTTTTAAAAAGCCCTCCTAGCACTCCTAGACGTATATAATCAAACTCGATTCCAAAAATATAGCGATTGCGTAAATCATAAGTATTGATGTATTGCTTGTATTGCTCAAAATACCCTGTTCTTAAGTGAGCGATATTATTTTGTTCATCTGCTATACGAAATTCATAGTTCCCACCATTGCCTCTATTAGAGCGATGCTGGGGAGTAAGTGTAATATCCCATTGATTAAAGGGAGCAATGTAAAGGGGCTGCATATACGCAAAGCCATCTCTGCTTGTGATGCCAAATTCTGGTATCAAAAGCCCGCTACTGCGTTTTGTAGAAGTTGGGAATCGAAAATAAGGCAGATAGAAAATAGGCAAACTTCCAAGATAAAGCCGAGAGTTCCACGCGCTTGCATATTCTCTTTGGGAATCATAAGTCCCAGAGGTAGTATTCAAATGCCAAATAGGAAATTGTATGTCACAGCCTGAAATTATGGCTTTGTTGAAACTATAGGCTTTGTCTGTATTTACAATCTCTTTGCTAGATACCCAGATTCCATTTTCGTTTTGAAAATATGCGGGTGTGAGGACGGTGTGCTTAGTTCGCATATCTATATCTACGCGTTTGGCATCCACAAAGAGACTTTGGCCACGATAGATTCTTACATTTCCCTCCAATATCACATTTTCTTTCTCTTTGTCATAAGTGATCTTGTCTGCATACATATAAACATCCTCGCTCAAGAGAAAGGCATTCTCCTCAGCGATTACAATATTATCTTTTGTGCTCACACTATTTGCTGATAGTTCAAAAATCCTGCTTTTGGTGTTTGTAGCAGAATCTGCAAGGATGAAAGCTGTGCAACATAATGATACAAGAACAAAGCGCGCCATACTTAGCAGCTTATGACAAGGGTCTTAGAGATTCTGTCATGTAAGCTCCGCTTGTATTTATCTCCAAAAGCCATGATGTAAGTAACATAAAAAAAATTGCTTCCCAAATACTTCAAAGCCGCGCGTAAAAGTGCGCCTTTAAAACTTGGATTATCGACATAATCAATACTGATGATACGGATTTTTAACACAATCTTGCCCAAAGTAGCTCCATAGAGCATAGTAAAAAGCACTTCATAGATAAGGGTGCAAGCAAGATATTCCAGCAAAAACGATGTTGCAAACTCACGCGCTGCCAATACAGAATCTCCCAATTCCCCAAAAGCCACAAAAAAATCCCAGAACAAAAATAAGAACACAAAAAATACAAGAAAAAAATCAAAACAATACGCTAGGCTTCTGGCACCCAAGCTTGCTAAATGTAAGTTTTCTCTCTCAAGGAGATTTTCTATCTTTGTATCCATCAATGTCCTAAAAACGCCAATCCCCGCGCTGCAATGTCTTTCCTGAAATGCATACCTTCAAAGCTTACAGATTCTAGAATCTTGTAGGCATTTTGCTGTGCAATTTGCAAGCTAGTGCCTAATCCAACGCTTATAAGCACGCGACCGCCACTTGCAAATAATTCTTTGCCATTTTTACTTACGCCCGCATACACCAAATGTCCAAGATTCTTATCAAAATCTTTGATTGTGATTTTTTGTGGCTTGGAGTTTGTGTAAGGATAGTCTTTGGAAGCCACTACGACCCCGACACTATAAATATCTTGGAACTCTATGTTTTTTGGCATATCTGTTTGTACTAAAAGTAAGTCTAAAAGAGGAGTTTTTAAACAAGGCAGAAGAACCTCGCATTCCGGATCGCCAAAGCGGACATTAAACTCAAGTAAATAAGGCTTTAACACCCCATCTTTTTTTACAACCATAATCCCGCCAAAAAGCACTCCTACAAAAGGCATTCCTTCCTGTGCCATGCCTTTAATTGCAGGCAGGATAATATCTTCTTGGATTTGCATAAAAAGTTTTGTATCACACATTGGTGTAGGTGTGTAAGCTCCCATACCACCAGTATTTGGTCCTTTGTCTTCATCAAGCAATCGCTTATGGTCTTGCGCGGGATTAAGTATCACACAATCCTTTCCATTGCTCAAAGCAAAGACTGAAAGTTCAAAGCCATCTAAGTATTCCTCCACAATCACTCGCAAGCCAGCATTACCAAAGGATTTGCCACTGAGCATATCTTGAGCGATATTTATAGCTTCGTCTTTATTTTGGGAGATTACCACTCCTTTGCCTGCACACAACCCGTCGGCTTTTATGACGATTGGCGTTTGGAGCGTGTGGATAAATTCTGTGATTTCACGCAAATTATCACTTTGTAAGTAGCGTGCAGTGGGGATTTTGTGTCTCATAGCAAAATCCTTCATAAAGGCCTTTGAGCCTTCTAATCTAGCCGCCTGTGCGCTTGGACCAAATACCACAATTCCCTGTGTGTTTAAAAAATCGCTCACACCTTTTGTGAGTGGTTCCTCAGGACCAATGACAACAAGTGTGATAGATTTTTGTTTGCAATGCGCTAAAAGCTCATTGTTGTTTGTGTATGTGAGATTTTCACCAAGGTTGAGTGTGGCGCCATTTCCGGGAGCAAAATACAGCTTTTGTACTCTGGGATCTTGTGAGAGTGCTAAGCCTATTGCGTATTCGCGTCCGCCACTACCGATAATAAGAATATTGTGTTGATTTTTCATATACCGACTTTGTAGGTTAGTTACACCCCAGATAGCCGTTACTCACAAATTAGCAAAGCCTAAAAAAGCAACAAACAGAGAGAGGAGGTTTATTGAAGGCGGCGGATTCTCACTTTTATCAAGCTACGAACGAAAACACCGGCACATATAAACGCTACGCTTTCCCAATAACTTCTTTAGTAACAGACTCGCGGTATTTACAAGAGAAAATCGTACTATCCAGGTTGCGCAGATTATAAAAAAACAAGTTTTAAAAAACAATTAGGCGCGTGTATTTGGCTATTGTAAGCAGTGAGATTAAGAGAGTTTTAAAACATATTTATCTATAACTTTGGACAGATTTTTAGGGCTAAGAAGTAGGTGTCTATGCAAGTTAGCACGATTTTATTGCGTATGCCAAATTGGCTTGGTGATTGTGTGATGACTTCTTGCGCGATTCAAAAACTTAGAGTTACTTATCCAGATGCGCGCTTTATCCTTGTAGGAAGCAAGGCGTGTGAAATTTACAAAGCAGATTCTCTTACTTGCATTATCGATGAGAGCAAGACCTATCCAAAAACGCAGAGATGGCATTTTAAGAAGCAACTTGTAGGACTTGGGGTAATAGCTAAGATAAAGGCATATATCCTCTACTCTCTGAAGTTTTGGCAGCGCAATAGAATCTATGCTACTTATCTCTTGGCTAAAAGTATAGGTAAGGCAGACTTGAGCTTTAGCTTTAATAACAGCTTTTTTGGCGCACTCTTTTTGTGTTTCACTGGATCAAAGATACGTGTAGGATTTGCTAAAAATGCTAGAAGTGCTTTGCTAACCCATGCACTAAAGCTTCAAGATTCTCACTCCATGCACCAAGTGCAAAAATATGAATTTTTGATACAAGACTTTATAGAGCCTGGTCTCTTTGCCCACATACTGCCTTTGAAGCTACCACAAAGCACGCAGAGCTTACTTATTGATGACAAGCAGCATAAGCATATTGGGATAAATCCCGGAGCTGCTTTTGGGAGTGCGAAATGCTGGCAGAAGGAGTATTTTATTGCAGTGATAGAAGCATTTTTAGATCAAGGGCATTATGTCTATCTCTTTGGGACAGATAGCAATCTGAGCTGGCAAATCACCCAAGGGTTGAGACATATGAGCATCACACAGCAAAAAAACTTCATAAATCTCACAAACAAAACAAATCTTACGCAGCTTGTAGATTCTATTGCAGCACTGCATTTATTTATCACAAATGATAGTGGCCCCATGCATATAGCAGCCGCAAGTTCTACTCCTATGATTAGTATCTTTGGTCCAACTGACACAAGCGAGACTTGCCCTTGGAATGAAAAGATTGCAAAGCATTACTTCTGCTCCCATAGAGAATCTATAAGCAAGCAAAGCCTTGTGGTTGAAAGCAACATCGCGATATTGTGTAAACATCTCTCTTGCGCACCTTGCAAAAAACGTACTTGTCCGCTTGTACACCATAACTGCATGAAAGAAATCACACCACAAGAGGTTTTACTCATCGCAGATTCCATGCTTGTAAGCTAGGATTCTAAGGAGCATTATGATAATCCCACTTTCACCATTGACACCACTCAAGAATTTCAAGCTTATAAGCCTTTCTCTTGTGCCAAGACCAATTGCATGGGTGAGTAGTCTGAATGCCAGTGGTAATATCAATCTCGCGCCTTTTAGCTTTTTTAATGTCATAAGCCTAGAGCCTACACTTCTTAGTCTTTGTTTTACGAAAAAAAGTGATGGGGACTTTAAAGATACATTTATTAACGCAAAGACACACAAGAAACTCACCATAAGTATTCCAAGCCTCAAACACCAGCAGAGCGTACAAGAATCCTCAAAAGAATTACAAAGTACCCTCAGTGAAGCCACGGAATTTGGTATAAAACTCAAAATCTTGCATCCAGGCTATCCACCAGCACCAGCAGATATAGAAGTTGTATTTTTTTGTGAATTTTATGATGTGCTTGATTTTAAAAGTGCTACGGACACGCTTGTTGTGGAGCTAAAAGAAATTTATATACAAGATTTACTTTATAAAGAAAGCTTGGATTTTGATTTTAGAGCACTAGGAAGAAGCGGCAGAGGGTACAAAAACTAGAGCTTCTTAAGCCATTTTTTGCCTCCTTTATACTTTAGCTTCTGAGTCCATGCATAGACAAATCCCAATTTTGGATAAGAAATCACAAGATGTTTTAAGCAATTAAGCCTGCCAAGATGCAAGTCTTTAACATAAGGCTTTAGCTTAGGAAGCTTTTGCTTGATATTATGCGGGTCTTTGTCAAAGTAAAAGATACTTAGAGACCATAAGCAACAAGCGCGCAAAAAATGTCTTGCCATTTTTTTGGTTTTCTCATCTTCGGATTTTTCTAGTTCGTCAATCAAAGAAAATGTAATGGCAATAGCGCATTCTTGGTGATGGTATTTCCTTGTGAGGTAGGGATCACCAAAAACCTTGAGTAAATCGTACAAAACTGGAGCGACACTTATATATGCACTTTTTTCAAAGTTTGAATTGCTATTGTCTCTTACGCGATAGGCATAGAGTTTTTTCTGAACTCTTGCAATATAACTTGCTCGCATAAAAAGTACGATCCCAAACCCCAAATCTTCTGCATAGTTTAAGCCATTGATAAAATAAAGACCAATCTTTTGCAAGAAGCTAAAATCAATCATGCCAGACCACGCAAAAGTCCATCCAATTTCTTTGTCTCTGACAAATTCAAACCATTCTTGGGAATCTATGATAGGACGTGGAATGGCTTGGGAAAAGTATTCAAACCGTGTGAACGATATCTTGTCATACGTCATATTTTCATAAAACACATCATTATCAAACCACACAATTTCTGCTTGCTTGCCTTGAGCTTTAGAATCTGCAAAGGCTTTGAGACATAATTCCACACAATC
>NZ_NHYK01000002.1 GCF_003288805.1 Helicobacter sp. 10-6591
TACTCTCTCTAATAATACCTTCTAGCATTTTGGTTGTCCTTTGATTTTGGGATTGAACAGGGGAGTGGGATTGTAACCAGGGGAGGCTTAAATTAAGATTGTAGAGAATCCTACAAACCCTTGACTTCTAAAGACACCTCAGCACTGATTCCATTGCCGATTTTGACCTCGATCTGAAACTTGCCTATATGTTTTATAGCTTCTTTTATCACTATGCATTTTTTGTCAATTTCTACTTTGAGCTGCTCATTTAGAGCTTGGGCTACTTCATCTTTGGTCACAGCACCAAAAAGTGTGTTATTTACGCCAACTTTCTTGTGCAAAAGCAGGTTTATTTCTTGTAGGCTAGCTGCTAGCTGTTTTTGTTGTGCTATTGCTCGGGCTTTGTTTTCTGCATCTTGCTTCTGCTTTGCCTTATAGCGATTAATAACTTCATTTGTAGCAAGTTGTGCTTTGCCTTTGGCTATAAGAAAATTCTGTCCATACCCATCTTTGACCTCACAAACTTCCCCTGCCTTGCCTAACCCCTGTATATTTTCTAATAACAACACTTTCACTACGAACTCCTCAAAACCGACACGCTGTATAATTTGCAAAAAATTATAACGAAGTTTCAAATGCTGAAAATCACCATTATCAAACGATCCCAAAAGAGCATACGGTTAAGAATCAAAAACCACCAAAATGTTATTTTGAGTGTACCAAAGCACTATAACAATGCTCATTGCGAGCAGATTATCGAACAAAACCGCAAATGGATAGAATCCAAAATCTTGCTTTTACAAACAAAAGAAAGAGAACTCTCCCAACTTACACAAACTCAAAAGATTCTGTATTTCGGTCAGTGGCTTGATATTGCAAAATTTGCAAACCCCAAAGAGATTCTCGCAAATGACTTGAAAGATCTTATTTGCAAATATGCATCGGAGCTAGCCAATAAAATGTCTTTACGATATGAGGACATAAAACTCACCAATGCAAAAAGTTATTTTGGGCTTTGTACAAATAAGAATCTTCTCAAATTTTCGCTTATGCTTTGTTTTGCTCCAAAAAATTGCATTGAATATGTGGTAATCCACGAACTCTCACATATCACACACAAAAATCATTCAAAAAACTTTTGGAATCTTGTTGAGGAGTTTTGCCCAGATTACAAATGCAGACGCAAGATGCTGCGTGAGAATGCAGAAATTTATAAAAGAATGCTTGCAAGAATATTCTAGTTTTTACGTGCTTGACGCTCTTGTTCTTGCTCTTTATAAAGCAGCGCACAGTTCTTTGCTAATTCACGAATCTGCAAAATACAATTTTGTCTTTGTGCGACAGAAATAGCCTTCCTTGCATCAAGCACGTTAAAAAAATGGCTTGCTAGCATTGCGTAATCATATGCAGGTAATGGAAGTTTTGAATCCAAACAATGCTTTGCTTCATTTTGTGCTAACTCAAAAAATCCAAAAAGAGTTTGTATATTTGCAGCTTCAAAATTGTATTTACTGAACTCAAATTCACTCTCTTTATGTACATCACGGTAATAAAGATTCTTTCCCAAAGCATTGCGTCCCCAAAAAATATCAAAGACATTTTCCACGCCCTGTATATACATAGCCAAACGTTCCACTCCATACGTAATCTCCACGGCCACAGGATCGCATACAATCCCGCCTACTTGCTGGAAATAAGTAAATTGTGTGACTTCCATTCCATCTAGCCAAACTTCCCATCCAAGCCCCCATGCACCCAATGTAGGCGATTCCCAATTATCTTCAACAAAACGTACATCATGCTCTTTGGTATTAATCCTTAAAGTCTCTAGGCTTTGCAAATACAAATCCTGTATATTGTTTGGATTTGGTTTGATAAGCACTTGGAATTGATAATAACTGCCTAAGCGATTTGGATTCTCTGCATACCGTCCATCTGTGGGACGACGAGAAGGAGCCACATAAGCTACACTCCAAGGAGTAGAATCCAAACTCCTTAATAAGGTAAATGGATGGAATGTCCCCGCTCCAGAAGGAATATCATAAGGCTGGACGATAAGACAACCTTGGCTTTTCCAAAACTCTTGCAAAGTTAATAGAATATCTGAGAAGCTATGCACATATATCCTTACTTAAATTTACTTTCCACTCATATTGCTAACTCTACCCCACATAAGCCGGTACTTCTTTTTTATAAACTCCACTTCCTCGCGTGCGTTTGCTAGTTCATCACGTAAAACTTCCATGGTTTTTTTGTCATCATCATACACTTCTTGCATAGACATTAAGGCTTCTTTGAGGAATGAATTTTCATTTTTAAACGCACTGATTGTCTCATCTTTACTTGCAATAACCTTATCATGCAGACTCAAAATTGTCGAGATAGTTTTTTCTACAAATACAGGATCAAGCGTTTGTCCGCTAGTATCAGAACCAATAAGCGTATATTCTACGCGTTTGACTAATGCAGAAGTTCCACTGCTTGCATCTATGAAAATATTCTCGCCTTCTTTTTTGCTCATGATCGTACCAGATTCTATAAGTGAGCGTACCTTATCTTCAGGCAAAGCAGAGAGCTTGATAAATTCTTCCAAACTAATCCAAGATGCATCGGCAGTGCTTATTGTAAGTTCTTTATTTCCTTGTAAACCACTCATTTTATATCCTTACTTCAATTTCTAAAGAATCTAGCTCCACTTTTTTGGCTTTCATCACACGATCTTGTATGAGTTTGCCTGCAAGTTCATCGTTTTTCAAACTTAAAATTTGCATAGCCAAATACGCCGCATTAATAGCACCTGCTTTACCGATAGTAAGCGTAGCAACAGGCATAGAACTAGGCATTTGCACAGTCGAAAGCAAAGAATCTAATCCATCAAGAGCGCCTCCAGCTAGTGGCACACCAAGTACAGGTTTTGTAGTGAGTGCTGCAATACTTCCAGCTAAATGTGCGGCCATACCAGCTGCTGCAATGAAAACTTGCGCACCACGATTCTGCGCATCTTTGACATATTCTTTAGTACGCTCAGGCGATCTATGAGCAGATGAGATAATCATCTCAAAAGGCACATCAAATTTTTTTAAAACCTCTACACACTCATTCATAATACCTGCATCACTTTTACTGCCCATTATGATACTAACAAAATCCATCACAAACTCCTTTTTGCGACCCAAGCAATTGCGATTCCGCCAATGCCCCTAAAAAATTACACAAATCACATCTAGCCAATAAACATAATTGCTATATTGCTACCCACCTGCATCCCTTCGTGAGCATAAATCTCTTTTATCACGCCATTTAATGGAGCCAAAACTTCATTTTCCATTTTCATAGCTTCAACAATCGCAAGTGTATCGCCAACTTTCACGCTATCACCAACTTTTACTTTCAGTTTTGTAAGTGTTCCTGGCATTGGGCTTGTAGCATGTCCTGCGCAAGTAGCTTGTGGCAAACCATTAGAATTCTTGAAAATAGCCTTTTTTGTTTTATCCTTTGTCTCCACATATACTTCACGCAACTCGCCATCCATACGTATAAAAAATGGACGAACCCCACCACTCTTCTCTCCGCTTCCCTCAATCTTGATTTCATACTGCTCTCCGTTGACAGTAATCACAAAGTCCTTGGGTAGCGTATCTACACCTTTATCCTCAAAATACTCCAAACTCTCTGGTTGCAATCTATTCTCATTACGTTCAATAAAAAAGCTCTTAGCAATGCTGCCAAAAATCGCATACGAAATCACATCCGTTGGGCTTTTTGCGAAATCCTTAGATTCTTCTCTGGCCTTTGGTAATTCATCTTGGAGTAAATCTGCAGGGCGCTTAGTGTTTGGCTGCTCATCTTCTAGTATTTGTTTGATTAAAGCCTCAGAAATAGGAGCAGGCGTCGCCCCATATAATCCTTTGATTACATTGCGAGTTTCAGTCGTTATTGTTTTGTAACGTTCGCCTAAGAGTACATTAAGCACTGCCTGTGTCCCGACAATTTGGCTTGATGGTGTAACCAAAGGTACAAACCCAAAGTCCTCTCTCACACGAGGAATCTCTGCCATGACCTCCTCCATGCGACCAAGTGCATTTTGCTCTTTGAGTTGGTTTGCCATATTTGAAATCATTCCACCCGGAATCTGAGAGAGCAATACTCTGGTATCAATTTGGTTATACACAGATTCAAACTTCGCATACTTCTTGCGAGCTTTGCGTAAAATCTCACTTGCTTGCTCAAGAGGTTCTAACTTTAGCTTACTGTCGTATTGGGTACCTCTTAATGTGGCAATCATTGACTGCGTACAAGGATGGCTTGTGCCTTCACTCAGTGCAGAATTTGCCAAATCCAACACATCAGCCCCGGCTTCTAAGGCCTTAAGATGTGACCCAAAAGCAAATCCAGCAGTACAATGCGCATGAAAGCTCAACATAACCCCAATTTCCTCTTTAAGAGCCTTCACTAACTCATAGGCTTTGAATGGGGTAATCAAACCAGCCATATCTTTGATAGCAATAGAATCACAGCCCATCTTTACCATTGTCTTGGCATATTCCACAAAGCCTTTTGTAGAATGCACAGGCGAAGTCGTGTAGCATATTGCTCCTTGGGCATGTTTGTTGTGTTTTTTTACAGATTCTATGCAAGTTGTGAGATTACGTGCGTCATTGAAAGCATCGAATATCCTAAAAATATCCATACCCGCTTGAGCACTGAGCTTGATAAATTCCCTCACTACATCATCAGCATAGTGTCGATAACCTATGAGATTCTGTCCGCGCACAAGACATTGCAATGGGGTCGTTTTGAAAATAGCTTTTAAGGTATGCAAGCGCTCAAACGGATCTTCTTTGGTATAACGCAAACATGCATCATAAGTAGCACCACCCCAAACTTCCACACTATAAAACCCCACTTGCTCAAACAACTTAGCTGCCTCTAACATATCCTCTGTGCGCATTCTCGTAGCTAGAAGTGATTGATTCCCATCGCGCAAAGAATTTTCTGTGATCCTTATCATTTTATTATCCTTTCTCTTTGGGCTTTTATAGCTTCTATTATACTTAACCTTTTTTATAGATTTTTGCACTCTAAAAGAGACCCAGATCCCAGATATATTCCCTTTTAGCGTTTGAATCCAGTAATCTTGACTCAGGAATCTATTGCTTTAAGAGAATCAGCAATTGCAAAAACGAGATCCTTTGTGCCAACATGGGCAATGGAAGAAACTTCTAAAATAAAACTTGCTTTAGGAGCGCAGGCGGATAATTTGGCTTTTATATCTTGGATATCCTGCTTGGAATCTAAAATATCTATCTTACTTAAGACAATACCAAATGCGCGATTTTTAAGTTCTGCAGAAAATTTTTGTAGTTCCATACAGAGACTTTCAAATCGTGTTACAGGATTAGAATCTGTGCTATCAAGCACAAAAAGTAGGAATTTCACTCGTTCAATATGTTTTAAAAATCTCAACCCTAAGCCCTTGCCCTCGCTAGCACCGTCAATTATACCGGGAATATCTGCCATAACAAAAGAGTACAGCATATCAACCTCAACTACTCCAAGATGGGGTGTAAGCGTCGTAAATTCATAATTTGCTATTTCTGGCCTCGCATTAGAGAGAGTGGAAATGAGGCTAGATTTACCCACATTTGGATAGCCTACAAGCCCCACATCAGCAATGAGTTTAAGTTCTAATTGGATATGGATTGTTTGTCCTTGTGTACCCTTTTGAGCATAGGTAGGTGCTTGGTTTGTCGCACTTTTAAAATGGGTATTGCCTAGTCCCCCTTTGCCACCGTTTAGAAGCTTTATGTGCATATCTGGCTTACATAAATCTGCTAGTAATTCTTTGTTTCTAAAATCTAGAATCTGCGTTCCCAACGGAACCTTAATAATCAAATCCTCTCCATCTTTGCCTTTGCAGTTTTTTGGCTTGCCCGGCTGGCCATTCTTAGCTTTATGGTGCTTTATTCCACGAAACCTTGCAAGTGTATTTGTGTGGCTATCAACCTCAAAAATGACATCGCCTCCCTTCCCTCCATCGCCACCATCAGGTCCGCCAGCAGTAACAAATTTTTCTCTGCGAAAACTCACTGCTCCTGCACCGCCATTACCAGAAGAAATGAAGATATCTGTGCTATCCACAAACATACTGCTCTACTCCAGATTCTGATTTGATTTGAACAAGACCTCGTCTCTGTTAGATAAGGTCTAAAAGGAATTTGGGACTATACAAACAAGTGGGGGAGGGATAAAACTAGTTGTTCATGGTATTTGTGAGATACACAAAGCTTAAAGAGGGATAACAGAGACCTTCTTGCGTTCTTTTGTTTTTTGGGTGAATTTAACCACACCATCAATGAGGGCGAAAATCGTATGATCCTTACCCATCCCTACATTTTCTCCTGGATGCACTTTCGTGCCACGTTGTCGAATAATAATATTCCCAGCTCGTACAAACTCCGAACCAAACTTTTTCACTCCTAAGCGACGACCTGCAGAATCACGATTATTCTGTGTACTTCCTTGTCCTTTTTTATGTGCCATACGCTACTCCTTAAAAATCTATTGATGATTGATTTTGAGGATTCTTACTCGTGTAAAATCCCTTCTAAAACCACGTTTTGTCTTACTATCCTTTCGCCTACGCTTTTTAAAAGTAACGACTTTTTTGGCTCTGCCATGATTGATTACTTCCACCTCTATTTTAGCCCCCAAAAGAATCGGGGTACCAAACCTTAGCTCCTTCCCATCATGCAATGCTAAAATTTCACCCAACTCTATTTTTGATTTTGGTTCAAGTTTCAAGCGATCAAGCAACACAATATCGCCTTCGCTCACCTTGTATTGTTTGCCTCCATTTTTAAATATTGCATACATAAATACATTCCCTTGAGAAGTTTGAAATATTCCTTTGTATTAAGAACAAAAGCGGGCATTCTATACTAAAAAATCTAAGACAAACTTTAAGCAATTTACAAGGGTGAGATGATTTTTGGAATATTTATCACGCTTTCATTAAAGCAACATTATGGTACGATCAAGCAGCATCTAAATTCTTTGTTAAGTAATTTCTCTTGCTCAAGGAACAGATTCATTATGAAATGCGGAATCTTAAAATTTAGCAAAATGGTATTGATTAGTATTGGATTATTAGCCTGCGATACACAAACACAAACCCAAGAACAGCCCAAAAAATCACCTATACTTGTCGCCACACAAACAATAACCTCCCAAGATGTAGCTTTAAACTTTGAATATCCAGCAAGATTAAAGTCCCCTCAAAGTGTGGAAATCTATGCACGTGTAGAGGGGATACTGCTTGCAAAAAATTTCAAAGAAGGCGAGTTTGTCAAAAAGGGTGATACGCTTTTTAAAATCGATCCTACGACTTACAAAAATAAAATGAACAGTGCAAAAGCACAACTCCAGAGCGCACAAGCTCAGCTTACAAAAGCTACACGCGATTGGCAACGCACAAAACGGCTCTACAAACAAGGTGCAATAACTGTAGATACTTACGATGCCTCGCTTTATAACTACCAAGTAGCCCAAGCAGATGTCTCAAACGCACAAGCAAGCCTTAATGATGCTTTGGTGGACTTAAGCTATACCAATGTAGTGGCAAATATTTCAGGTAGGACAGGAATGCGTCAAGTAGATGTAGGGAATCTCGTGGGGCAAGGAAATAACAATATCCTTACAACCATAACCCAACTAAGCCCTATTTATGCGGAGTTTGCAATCCCTAGTGCAGATTTTTATTACATTAGAGATTTGAATAATGCAAATGTAAGCGTGGAGGTTGTGATAGGAAATGGTAAGGTGCATGAGGAAATCGGAAAACTTGATTTTATCGATAGTGTGCTAGATTCTCAAACGCTTTCGGTCAAAGCGCGAGCGGTTGTGGGGAATGATAATTTTAAACTTCTGCCAAATGAGCTTGTGCGTGTGAATCTCAAAGGTTTTGAAGCCAAAGATTCTATCGCAATTCCACAAAGTGCGCTTTTACAAGACAAAGAAGGAAGCTTTGTGTATCTCTATGATGATGGTAAGGTAAAAAAACAAAGCGTCATTTTGGGCAAGATTCTTAAAAATGCTGAGATCCTTATCCCAAGTGGCTTGAAAAGTGGCGATGTTATTATCACAACAAACTTAAGCAAAATCCGCCCCGGAATGGATGTAACCCAATTACCTTCTCAACCTTCCCAGCTTATCCAAGCTCTGTAAGGAGGGTGGTGTGATCTCACGATTTTTTATCAATCGCCCTGTATTTTCTATGGTGCTTTCTATCATCATTACAATCGTTGGTGCCATCTCAATTTTTACCCTACCAGTAGAGGAATATCCACAAGTTACACCCGTTGAAGTTATGGTAAGCGCAAACTATAACGGCGCAGATGCAGAAACCATCGCAAACACCGTGGCAAATGTGCTAGAAAATAGCATTAATGGCGTGGAAGGAATGATTTACATCAAATCAAGCTCAAGCTCAAGTGGTAGCGTGAGGATAAGTGTTTCTTTTAGCAATGACACAAACCCAGATATGGCAACGGTGAATGTCAATAACCGCGTGCAGGCTGTGCTTGCCACACTTCCTACAGAAGTGCAACGCACAGGTGTTACCGTACGTAAGCGTAGCTCTACAATTTTGGGCGTTTATACGCTGTATTCGGACAATCCAAATCATGATGCGATTTTCATCGCAAACTATGCGTCGATAAATATCATTGATGATTTAAAGAGAATCCCCGGTGTGGGAGATGTCAATGCGTTTGGGTCAAATGACTATTCTATGCGCGTTTGGCTTGATTTAGACAAATTATCGCAAAACAACCTCACCCCCGCAGAAATTACAAGGGTTATACAAGAGCAAAACGCGCAATTTGCACTGGGAAGCTTTGGTAAAGAGCCTGTGCGCAAGGAAGTCGCTTTTACCTATGCAGCGACTACGCAAGGACGTTTTATTAAACCTGAAGAGTTTGGAAATATCATTGTGCGCTCAAATCCCGATGGCTCAGCATTGCGCTTAAAAGATGTGGCACGAGTTGAGCTAGGTGGGGCAGATTATGGTGTAAATGCTTCTTTTAATGGCAAAACCTCAAGTGCCTTTGGAATCTTCGCCCAACCCGGTGCAAACGCGCTAGAAGTTTCTACTGCAGTAGAAAAGAAAATGATTGAATTAAGCCAGAGATTCCCAGAGGGCTTGCATTTTGCAAAGGCATATGACCCGACAGAGTTTATTTCAATTTCTGTGAAAGAAGTGATAAAAACTTTCATTGAAGCTATTGTGCTTGTGGTGATTATCATCTACTTTTTCCTGCAAAATTTCCGCGCAACACTTATCCCCGTGATTGCAATCCCTGTTTCAATCATCGGTGCATTTGGAGGAATGTATTTGCTCGGATTCTCAATCAATTTGCTTTCACTCTTTGGGCTTATTTTGGCAATTGGGATTGTGGTAGATGATGCCATTATCGTGGTAGAAAATGTGGAGAGAATCTTACATGAAAAAAAGGTAAGCGTCAAAGAAGCTACAATTGAAGCGATGAATGAGATACAAAGTCCATTGATTGCCATTGTGCTTGTGCTTAGCTCTGTGTTTATCCCTGTGGCGTTTATCGGGGGCTTTAGCGGGGAGATTTACAAGCAGTTTGCTGTAACGATTGTTATTTCTGTGGTGATTTCAGGTTTTGTCGCGCTCACACTCACGCCCGCACTTTGCGTGTCGATTCTCAAAGCAAAAGAGCCAAAGCCATTTTATCTCGTGCGCAAATTTAATGAAGTCTTTGACTGGTTAAGCTATCACTTCACGCAAAATGTCGCAAAGTCAATCAAACGTGGCGTGTGGTATTTGCTCGTATTTGCAGCGATTTTAATCGCAACTTTTGAATTATTACTCAAACTTCCAACTGGACTTGTGCCCGCAGAGGATAAAGGCTCGCTCATGGGATTCTTGCAACTTCCGCCTGCAAGTGCGCTTTCACGCACCACAGATGTGGGAATACAAGCAGTGGATTTGATTAAAAGCAATCCAAATGTTAAAACCATTATGCTAATTGCGGGCTATGATATGCTTTCTTCCGCACAGCGCACAAGTAGCGCGGTAATGTTTACAAAGCTTAAAGATTGGAGTGAGCGCAAAGGCGAGGCAAATAGCTCTTTTACAACCGCTAGAATGCTCACAGGCGCGCTTAATACAAATCTTGATGCGATAGGCTTTGTGCTAAATCCCCCAGCGATTATGGGATTATCACTTACAGGAGGCTTTGAAGCGTATTTGCAAGACCGCACAGGCGGAAAACTACAGGATCTAGAGAAATACGCGCATTTGCTTGTTTCTGAATTAGCCAAACGTCCAGAAATCTCCATGGTGCGCACATTGCTTGATGCCAATATCCCGCAATATCGCATAACACTTGATAGAGACAAAGCAAAAGCGCTCAATGTCAATGTTGATGATGTGTTTTCCACAATGCAAAGCACTTTTGGGAATTACTACGCAAATGACTTTAACCTCTATGGGCGCACTTATAAAGTGTATGTGCAAGCAGAGAGCAACTTTAGAGAATCTCCAGAGGATTTAAGTCAGGTTTTTGTAAAGTCCTCAAGTGGTGCGCTTGTGCCGATCAGTTCGCTTGTGAGTTTTGAGCGCATTGTGGGTGTTGATGTGCTAGATAGGTTTAATCTTTTCACCGGCGCAAAGCTCATGGGCGATCCAAAGCCCGGATTTTCCAGTGGTGACGCGCTCAAAGCCCTAGAGGAAGTGGCACAAGAGGTTCTACCTGAAGGCTACACGATAGCCTATACCGGTACTTCTTATCAAGAGAAAAATGCCAGTGGCACAGGTATGCTCGCATTTGTATTTGGGCTTGTGTTTGTGTTCCTTATCCTAAGTGCGCAGTATGAGCGATGGCTTATGCCACTAGCTGTGCTTACGGCAGTGCCTTTTGCGGTGTTTGGTGCGACATTAGCGACTTATTTGCGTGGATTAAGCAATGATATTTATTTCCAAGTTGGGCTTGTAACACTTATCGCGCTTGCGGCGAAAAACGCCATTTTGATTGTGGAATTTGCCATGCATATACGCGAAAACGAAGGCAAAACAATTCCAGAAGCAGCCATAAAAGCAGCGCGGTTAAGATTTCGTCCTATTGTGATGACTTCACTTGCTTTTAGTATCGGTGTATTGCCTCTTGCGCTTAGTAGCGGTGCGGGTGCGGCTAGCAGACATGCCATTGGCACAGGCGTGATTGGCGGAATGCTTGCAGCGACTTTTATTGCGACATTCTTTATCCCACTCTTTTGGAGCTACTTCGCACGTCTAAGCGAGTGGATAAAAGAATCCAAAATAGAAAACAAAAGCAGTTAATGCTACAGTCGCCTTAGCAAAATATGGCAGGGAAAATATGCACGATACAACTCCTCTTGTTTCTATCATAGTACCAATTTATAATGTGCAAGCCTACCTCAAAGAATGTCTTGAAAGTATTATTAATCAAACATACACAAACATTGACATTGTGCTTATAAATGATGGGAGTACCGATGAGAGTCTGCAAATAGCCCAAGAATATGCACGCAAAGATAATCGTATATTTCTTGTATCCATACCAAATTTTGGTCTTAGCAATGCACGCAATACAGGCTTAGAATTTATCAAAAATACACCTTTGCGCGATTTTTTTGAAAATGGCCAAAAAACAGATATTCCATCTTTTAGCAAAACCAATACTTTCCAAACAACACAAAGCTTTATTGCGGTAAATGAGTTGGAACAAAATTTTGAACAAGTCACTCCGAATTTTATTAAATCAAAAATCCAAAATATCAATGAACTGCTTATCCAAGAACTACCAAAGCGGCTTATCCACTTTGTGGATTCTGATGATTATTTGCACTCTCAATGCATTGCAGAATGTGTGAAACTGATAAGAGAGCAAAAACTAGAGATTTGTGTGCATAACCTTGCAATCTATAATGAAAAAAATAGGCAATTCACATATAACCAAAGACTTGGAGTCTTTAAGAATGTCCCAAAAGATAGCTATGAGAGTGGATTGGAACTCTTAGCGCAAAACAAACTCTATGATTTTTATTTCGCATGGCAGGGATGCTTTGATTCTCAAATCCTTAATCGCTATAAACTTCGATTTACTCCTAGAATCTACCACGAAGACCATGACTTTGGCACTCTACTTTTTGTCTTGGCACAAAGGGTGGGCTATACAAACCAAGCCTTGTATATCTACCGCGGTCATGCGTACTCTATAAGCTCAAGCCAGTACCACAAAGACTTTCCACCAAACCTTCCTGATAATCTCAAAGCACTCCAACCATTTTTTGACAATTATAAAGACTTGCGCATATATTTTAAGGCGTATTGCTACTGTATCATAGCCTCAAAAATCTGGGAGTTCTATCAAGAGAATGCAAAGCAAGATAAGCAATGGACGCAAAATTACAAGGATTTTTTCACACAGACGACATTGAGTTGTTTGCAAATTTTTAAGACCTCACTCAAAATTGATCCACTAAAGATCAAAGACAAGCTCGCAATTTTTACAATTCCAAAACCTACTATTTTGCGCTGGTTTGTAAACGATCTCCACCGCCAGCCAAAAAAAATACGATATATACATAACCTCAAATTCCTGCTTTTTGACAATTGCTGATTACTCAAGGAGAATCTTTTGAGCTTTATTGGTGAATATATTTTTAATTCCACGAATATTCTCGTACTGCTTGTGTCTACTCTTTTTATGTATGCAGGCTGTTCCTCTGTGGTGGTTAATCTCAAAGATTTGGATCCATCTCGCGCACCAAAAAGCATACAAATCCCTCCATTTGAATCTCATGAAACACTCATAGGAAAAATATACAAAGATGCATTAAAAAAACACAAAGGTTTAAGTGGTGCGATTCTTGTGACTGACGGCACACAAGCACTCTTGCATCGCATAGCCTTAACTCGCATAGCACAAAAAAGCATTCTGTTACAAAGCTATATTTACAAAGATGAGATTTCCTCAAAACTCTTTATTTACGAGCTATGGAAAGCTGCAAATCGTGGTGTCAAAATCCAAATTCTCATCGATGACAATGGGCTAGATTCTGACTTTTCAGACATTATTACTTTGGATTCTCATGACAATATCGAAGTAAAGATTTTCAATCCCTACAAAAACCGCTCGAGATTCTTGCGACTACCAGAGATGGTCTATGATTTCAAGCGAATCAATCACAGGATGCATAACAAAATTTTTGTCGTTGATAACATAGCGCTAATTATTGGCGGTCGCAATGTCGCAGACAACTACTTCGATAGCGATTTGAAAACAAACTTTGCTGATACTGATGCGATTTTCTTAGGAGATGTAGCAAAAAAAGCAAGTGAGAATTTTGCTCTTTACTGGCAGTTTGAAAACTCAATCCCAGCCTATCTTCTACCATCAAAACGCACAATGAAGAGCTACCAAAAGAACATACTCAAAGGTATGCAAAGCATCCAAAAATACCCGCAAGAATTCGAGCAATATGAAGAATTGCTCAATAATTTCCTCCAAAACTACAAAAACAAAAAATTCGAACTTACATGGGGAAAAGCTAGCTTTATAGCAGACTCTCCTTCAAAAATACATGGCGATTCTGCGCGTCCAATCTCTGATGCTTTAAAAGAGATTCTCAAACATACAAAAAATGAAATCTGCATAGCAGCGGCATATTTCGTCCCGGGCAATGAAGCAAGCAAAACTCTAGAGACACTTGCTAAAGACAATATCAAACTGAGCGTTCTTACAAACTCTCTAAGCTCCACAGATTCCATATTAGTCTATGGAGCATGGGAGCGTTACCGTGATAGATTAGCAAACAATGGCGTGCGCATCTATGAGTACCAATATGAGGGCAAAAGCAAGAAAGCCAATGTCCGCTCTAAATTACACTCTAGTGCAGGGGCGAGTTTGCACAGCAAAAGCATTGTTTTTGATTCGTATATCACTTGGATTGGAAGCTTTAATATGGATGCACGATCAGACAATCTCAATACAGAATCTGTAGTGGTGTTTGAAAACGAGGAGTTTGCCAAAAAAACAAAGCATGATATCCAAGAGCAAATGGCAGATTCTTGGCAAATATGGCGCATAGATGATAAGACATATTGGAAAGGCTATAACAACAAAAGGGAGTTTGAGATTCACAAAAGCGACCCAAATGCAAGCATAATGCTTAAAATCATCAAATGGTTTTCAAAAATCCTGCCTGAAAGCCAACTTTGAATGCGTGAAACGATGTATTCATTTCAATGTGGATTTGAGAATTTTAAGGATTTTTTTACAAATTCTTATAAAAATGTTTGGAGGTAAATACGAGATTTTAAACGCTATCCAATCTAATTTTTTGTTTTGTTGAATCGCACTTGGAATCCTAAGTGGAAATTCTAATTCATAAACATTCATTCTTGCAAACTTACTATCACCTTTGGTGTGTGTTGCATCGTCTCGATTGAATCCAATGTTTTGCACCATATTGTTTTTAGGATATATACATAAACCATTGTGTTTCCAAATGCTATAAGTGAAATAGTAATCCCAAGAATCCACTGCACCATTTTTTGCCATTAGGAAAGTTTTATGCCAATAATTACGCTCTTTTGTGTTAGCCCAATTATCAAGTGCATTAAATTCTTTTTCAAAATCATCAAACGCACTCACATATTGCTTCCATACTCTAGACCAAGATGCCCAACCCCAAATGTGATTGTATTTTGAAAAATAATAATCTTCTTTTAAGCTTTCTTTAGTATGCGGTACAAAATCAAGTGCGCTCCAACCACTTACCATTTTGATAATTTCTATATCTTTGTATATTTTTAGGTTCTCATCACAGAATCTAAAAAAACTCATATTTGGCAAACAATCATCTTCTAAAATGATCCCTTGCTCCTCATTCTCGAAAAACCAAGTAATAGCAGAGATTAAGGATTGCTTAGAATTTAAATAGTGGTCTCTAAAAAGCGTTTTAACCTCGCATTCCCAATTAATATTGCTAAGCAAAGTTTTACGAAGATTGAAAACATCCTCCCTTTCATCCAAATTTTTATAGTAATTTTGTGCAATATAAATTCTTGTAGGTTTGACAGATTTTATAACATCAAAAACCTTCATTGTGGTATCTATACGCTTATACACACAAAGCAAAACAGCACTTTGGGTTATATACTCCTTCATTCTATTAATGCTCCCTCTATACATTTTTTACAAATTGGATTTTTTTCATATTCACACATTTTGTGGAGTTTGCGTAGATCTCTCATTTTTTGAGAATTCCAAAAATTTGTCAGAGAAATATCTCCACACTCTTTGTATTGTTCAAAAATATTGCCTAGCACCATAGATTCTCCCCAAAAAGTACAGCAAGGCAACACATTGCCTTCGGCTGTGATGACAAGCTGCTTATAAGGAAAAGAACAAGAGAAATCCTTCTTTTTGCTCGTGGTTCTGGAACCCAATTCTTGAGAGGTCTTAGGTGGTTTGATCATTTCTTGTGAGCCTATCATGTCTACCTTATCCTCCCAGAAATCTATAAACTCTTCTAATTGGTGTTCATTCAGCTCTGTGCGTACAAAATTTACTCTCACTAAAGGTAAATTGCCCTCCCTTATAGATTGTTTGAGTTTCATAAGATTCAAAACATTTTGGACTACTTTTTCATAATTTCCCCCAGGACGTACTTTGTCATAAACCTTTTTAGAAAATGCATCGATACTTACTTGGATTCTGTCAAGTCCGCAATCTATAAGACTCTGCGCACGAGCCGAATCTAATAACAAGCCATTTGTAGAAAAATAAATATCCATTACACCTTTTTTCTTTGCATAAGCAATAAACTTTTCTAGATCTTTTCTCAAAAGTGGTTCATTCAAATAATTGAGTTTAATAGCTCTAAGTCCCTTAGGAACACCATCATCTATGATCTTACAAAAAAACTCAAAAGGAAAAAGGATATGTTTTTTCTCACTATTGACCTCCACACTTAAAGGACACATAGGGCATTTAAGATTACAAGTGGCATTCAATTCAAAATCAATTTGTATAGGATATGTAGTAGTTATTTCTAAACGCGAGGCTTGTGTATAAATATAGCGATATTCTTGCCATTTAACAGAATTTTTATTTTCACCTACAAGATTGATTTTTTCAATCCCAAAAATCCCTGTAAGTTCGGTATCGTTACGTTTAAGTTTCATAATGTTTCCTTGATAAATTGCTGTGAAAATATTGTAAGTATTCTTAAAAATACTGCATATAACGGCACACTTGAATTCCTTACCATATCTTCCAAGGTGCATTACCGCTAAGCCATAATTTTATGAGTTCATTTTTATCTTTGAGTGTATCCATACACTTCCAGAATCCATTATGTCTATAAGCATAAAGTTCATTATCTAGTGCAAGATTTTTAAGTGGAGATTGTTCAAAAATCGTAGAATCACCATCTGTGATGTAGTCGAAAATTTTGGGCTCACAGATAAAAAACCCACCATTTATATAAGCTTTAGATGTCCCCCCCCCCCTAATTCATCACCTTTTGGTTTTTCGGTAAATGTTGTAATTTTATTGGTCTTAAAATCAATATCAAGTGTGCCAAATTTCCCTTCGGGTAAAACTGATGCCATTGTAAGTGCTTTCTTATGAGACTTATGAAAAGCTAGCTCTGCCTTTAGATTAATATCACTCAACCCATCACCATAAGTTAACATAAAGGTGTCATTAACGTAAGATTTGGCATACAAGATTCTTCCCCCAGTCATAGAGTTCTGCCCTGTATAAAGCATAGTAACTTTCCACGATTCATTACGAGTAGTATGTATTTGAAGCAAATTTGTATGCATATCGATACTTATATCACTATATCTTGTGTAGTAGTTAATAAAATAATCTTTGATTATATGTCCCTTATAGCCTGTAAGAATGATAAAGTCATTAAAACCTTGCGAACTATAAAATTTCATAATGTGCCACAAAATTGGATAGCCACCGATTTCTACCATAGGCTTTGGTTTAAGTTCCGTCTCTTCAGAAAGCCTTGTGCCAAGCCCACCAGCTAAAATTATCACTTTCATAAAATATTCCTTTACGCTAAAGACCTTATTCAAAGAATAATAATCTGATACAAAGACATAAGCTTTCTATGCGATATATATTACTTACTGCACAAGGAGTTTGAATCACCAATTCTAAGACTGGATTTTAAGCTTAACAAGCTATGTTTTAGCTTAATACCCAGCTGTCGGTTTTAAATAAAACTCCTTATAATGGCACCTTTAAAAATCCTAATTTAAAGGAGTAAGTGATGTTTATGAAAGACAAAAAAGGTCTTATTGTGGGTGTGGCCAACAATCGGTCAATTGCTTATGGAATCGCTAAAGCCTGTAAAGAACAAGGTGCCCAAATCGGACTTACATTTCTCAATGAAACCCTGGAAAAACGGGTGCGTCCTATCGCTCAGGAACTCGATTGTCCACAATATGTTTATGAACTCGATGTGAGCAAACCAGAGCATTTCAAAACTCTTGCAAATAATCTCAAAATAGACTTTGGCGGGCTTGATTTTGTTGTGCATTCTGTTGCGTTTGCACCAAAAGATGCACTGGAGGGGGATTTTTTAAACACTAGCAAAGAAGCATTTACGACAACTATGCAGATTTCAGTTTATTCGCTCATAGAACTTGTGGGGTCACTCCAATCATTGCTAAATTCTGGTGCCTCGATTCTCACTCTTAGCTATCTTGGCAGTGTGAAGTATGTGACAAACTACAATGTTATGGGTGTAGCAAAGGCTGCTTTGGAATCAAGCGTGCGCTATTTGGCTTATGATTTAGGTAAGCGCAATATCCGTGTCAATGCAATCTCAGCTGGCCCTATCAAAACCTTAGCTGCTAGTGGGATTAGCGACTTTAATATCATGCTGAAATGGAATGAAGCAAATGCGCCATTGCGTGAAAATGTAAGCGTTGATCAGGTGGGTAATTCCGCGATGTATTTACTGAGCGATTTAAGCAGTGGGGTTACAGGCGAAATCCACTATGTAGATTGTGGTTATAACATCATGGGTATGTGTGCTACTGAGCAAATTGATGGCAAGCTCACCCCGCGCTTTGACCTCCTTAAATAATGCAACTCCACATCATCTCTCTAGGCTGCACTAAGAATCTTGTGGATTCTGAAGTCATGCTGGGCAAACTTACAGACTACAAACTCACTTCTAACCTCCCTCAAGCTGATGTTATCATCATCAATACTTGTGGTTTTGTGCAATCTGCCAAAGAGGAGAGTATAGCCACTATTCTTGAGGCTTCAGTACAGCGCAAAGAAGGCGCATTGCTCGTTGTAAGTGGCTGCTTAAGCGAGCGGTATTATGATGAGCTAAAAGAGCAGATTCCAGAAATTGACATTATCACGGGTGTGGGCGATTACGACAAAATCGAAAAAATGATTGCAAGCAAGCAAAGCCTGCATTCACAAAAAGTCTTTCTTGCTAACGAATCCCATAATCGCGTGATAGTTAATTCCAACTTTCATGCCTACATAAAACTCAGCGAGGGTTGCAACCAAAAATGCAGCTTTTGTGCGATACCTTCTTTCAAAGGCAGACTGCATTCGCGTACTATAGATTCTGTGATAAAAGAGCTTGAAACTCTCTATACAAAGGGCTTTAGGGACTTTAGTTTTATCGCTCAAGATTCAAGCTCATTCCTAAGAGACCAAGGACAAAAGGAGGGTTTAATACAGCTTATTGCACGCATAGATTCACTTCATCTCCCAATAAGTGCCAGAATCCTCTACCTCTACCCAAGCACCACCACACACAATCTTATAGAATCGATTGCAAACTCAAAGAGCTTCTTGCCATATTTTGATATGCCATTGCAGCACATTGCAGATTCTATGCTCAAAGTCATGAATCGCGGTGCAAACAAACAAAAACATCTCGAGCTTTTAGAACATATGAAGCAGATTCCTCATTCCTTCATACGCACAAGCTTTATTATCGCTCATCCGGGTGAGGAGGAATCAGAGTTTAGAGAGTTGTGCGATTTTGTAGAGAGCTTTGGATTTGATAGGGTGAATATTTTTGAATTTAGCCCCCAAGAAAACACCCCAAGTTTTTCTCTGCCGCTCATAAGTAAAAAGATTGCAAATTCACGTATAAAGCATATTGAGAAGATTCTCAAAGCCCAGCACAAAAAGCATCTCCAAGCAATGCTTGGAAAAAAACTAGAAGTTATCATCGAGGGCAAATCCCAAGTCAGCCCGTATTTTTATAGTGCAAGAGATAGAATCTGGGCACGCGAAATCGATGGAGAGATTCTTATCAATGATGCACAGAATTTAGACAATCTCCAAGAAGGTGCATATCTATGCCAAATCACACAAGTTAAAGATGGTTTTGTCTTTGGGAGAGTGGAAAACTGAGTTATTTAAAATAAAAAATATGCAAAAAAGCTGGCAAGTTTTTTAAAAACTCAAATTTTGCGTCTTGTTCTTGTTGGACAAACAGTTCAAGAGTAATATGCTGCTGGATAAAGATCTCACACAACCAACCCTCAAAATTCTCAAAAAACACACCAAATGTATGATTACTCGTGCCAAAAAGCATACATTTGTTTACCCGCTTGCCTTCTTTGAGCTGTTTTATACATTCACGTATGGTTTGTTGCTGGAAGTGCTGTATCCCAACAAAAACATACGGATTTGTCCTCATATGCAATATGCTATATTTTGCACTCTCACGCAAGCTCTCACTCAAAAATACAGCATCTTGCATATTTCCAAATACCATCAAAACCCACCCAAAATCCTAGAAAGTGTAATTTTCATCCAAAATCGCTTTGATTTCATCCTTACTCAATCGCTCAAACTTTAAGAGTTTCTCACTCAGACGCAAAACCACAGCCTTGGAATCTGACAGGAACTCTTGCATGTTTTTCTTACATTGTTCTAAAATCTCAATGACATCGCTACTATCAGTAAGAAGACGCTTAGCCATACCATATTCCTCACACATTTGTGTAGCAATAAGCTTGGCTTTGCTTATATCTTCTTTTGCATTACTAAAGCTTTGGTTATAAATCATCTCTACAGCCACACTTCCAGAGAGATACATCTTTATCTTATTGCTCATCTCTTCTTTGCTTACAAGCTCTTTGTCAATCTCTTTGAAGCTTTCAGTAACTAGCGAGATCTTGTCAAAATCAATATCTAACCAATACGCACTCAGCGCCTTTGCGCTTTGATAAATTGCCATGATATTTTTTTCTTCTTCGCTAAAGCTGAGTATTTTCTTTTTGCCCAAAAGCACTTTGTCTTTGGTGCTAAGAATATCTTCATGTTGGATAAGAGCACTTTTGCGTCGTAAGGCACAGAGTGCAGCTTCATTCACAAGAGCAGCGATTGCCGCCCCGCTAAACCCCACACAAAGCCTTGCTATTTCATTAATATCAAAATCATATTTCTTATCACGCAAATACACTTCAAAAATTTTCTCTCGCTCCTCTAAAGAAGGTAGCTCCACATAAATACGCCTATCAAATCGTGCTGGTCGTAAAAGCGCCTCATCAAGCACATCAATTTTATTTGTAGCAGCAATCACAATAACCCCACTAGAATCTTCAAAGCCATCCATTTCAGTCAGCAACTGGTTTAAGGTAGCTTCCCGTTCATCATTGCGGGCAGAACCTCTAGCTTTACCTACTGCGTCAATCTCATCGATAAAAATAATACTAGGGCTTTTTGCTTTAGCACGCAAAAATAACTCTCGTACGCGCTTTGCACCCATTCCTACGTAAATTTGCACAAAAGATGATCCACTTTGGTACAAAAATGGCACACCCGCTTCGCCTGCTACAGCCTTTGCAATCATAGTCTTGCCAACTCCAGGTGGTCCTACTAAAAGCACACCTTTTGGCAATCTGATACCTAAATCTTGGTATTTTTTTGGGTTTTTCAGATAATCGATTATCTCAAGCAACTCCTCTTTGACTTCGTTGATGCCAGCGACGTCTCTGAAAGTTACAGAGCTAAATGTGCTTTGTAGAAACTCGTTGTTATCAGTTTGGAGCTGTTTTTGTGTATTTTCTATCAAGCTACTTGTGCTTAAATCAAATTGCTTGTGCTTTGTCTCTTGTTTTTTTTGCGGTACAAAAAGCGTTGAGAGTGCTTTTAATATAACTGCTAAGCCTAAAAAAAATACTACAAACAACCCAATATCACTAAGCCAAGAATCTTGGGTGTCCTTGACCTGCAAGATAATCTTTGAATCAATGCTAGCAGGTTCTAAAGCGTCTCTTGCGACCTTATAGATTTTGTGTCTGTCTGTGAAACTTGCCACATCATTTTCCAGCAAAAGCATCTTAGGCTGAAGTTCCGTGAGTTTTTGTGTGAATTCATAGGGACTGAGCCAAATCTCATCTTTTCTAACAAATAGCACGATTGTTAAAACAATTGCCACGACCAAAGCCAAAAGCGAAAAAAGAAGTGATTTAGATTTGCGCATAGTTCCTTCCATCCTCGATTGTGTATTGTGTAACTTCTATCCATTGTCCAGCTACAAGTGGTTGTGTAGAGGCGATGCTCACTCTATTAAAAAACTGATCCAATCCACTATAAACCCCATCTTTGCTTGATTCTATAAGCACTTGCAATGGAGTGTTTGCATGGGACTTTCTGCTTTTAAGATTGCAAGATTGCGTAATGGTTTTTAGTGTGTGCAGGCGCTTTTTTGCTATATCGCCGCGTATTGTGTGTTTCTTTGCCATCTGGCTTGATGGTGTGGCATTCCTTGGAGAGTAGATAAAAGGATGCAGATGTGTCAATCCAAAAAGCTTAAAATTCTCCAATCCCTCCTGCCAAACCTCCTCGCTCTCTCCGGGATGTCCTACTATAAAATCCGTTCCTAAACTAAAACCTCTTTTTCGCAGATACATAAAAAGCTCCAAATCTTTTTCTACGCGATTTTGGCGATTCATAATTTCAAGCATTCTATTGCTTGTGTGCTGGAGTGCTATGTGCAAATGCCTTGCAAAAAGTGGATTTTCTATAAGCTCTAAAAATTCCTCTGTAATCTGGCTAGGCTCAAGACTGCCTATTCTTAATCGCTTCAGACCCTTAATCTTGTATATTTCTTTGATAAGCACACTGATATTGCTAGAGAAATCCTTACCATAGCTTCCGACATTTGTACCTGTAAGGATTATCTCACTCACTCCAGAATCTATAAGCTGCTGTATTTGGTTGAGGATTTTGTGCATTGGGATTGAGCGGGCTTTTCCTCTCACACTGGGGATAATACAGTAGCTACAGGCAAAATCACATCCCTCTTGGATTTTCACAAATGCACGCACTCTACCAACAAACTCACTTACAATCGTTTGATCGATATGATTTGGCTGCTTTTCCTCATAAAAGAATCTTTTCTTTTCCTTCAAGAGATTGTCGATATTTTCTTTCAAGCTATGAGGAAACACACCAAAAGCAATGTTGTTTTCAAAATTCTGCCTACCTTTAGATTCTATGCCACAACCTGTAAAATAGATTTTCTTGTCTTTAAATTTATTGATATAGCTCTGCACGCCAGAATCTGCACCATTTGTAACCGTGCAAGAATTGATAACGATAATATCTGCCTCATATTCATTCTTGACATATTCAAAATCCTTCAGATTTGCAATCATTACCTGGGTATCAAAGAGATTGCTTCTGCAACCAAAAGTTTTAAAAAATACACGCATACTTGATTAACTCCATTGGTTTTTGTTTCCAGCTTCATTATTCCCTGTGTGGCTAGCTTGGTGGTAAGAAACCTTATTCCCCGCTCCATCGCTACCTGTAGGAATAATCTTTGTCGTAGGATAGGCTATGTATATATCATCCTCTTTAAGAATCGCTTCGATAATTTCAGCTGAGATTGTGCTTCTCAAAGAAATAGCCGCATACGAATTAGCCTGATACCAAAGTGAGATACGAATACCATTTGGCTCAAGCATGCTAAATGCTCTTGTCTCAAGATTCATATTTCTTACAGAAAATCTATTTTTCAAACGTTCCATTCTCTTGCGTGTAACCTCCGTATAGCCTTTAGAATACTTTCTGCCAATCTCTGTGGCGAGTTTTAGCGCCTTTTTGTAATTACTATCAAAGGTGATGGTGAAATCAATACCATCCCATATAGTCTTTAGTCCTGCATGCGTATAGTTGGCAAGAAGTGTTGTGAAAATATAATTATTTGGGATAAAGATAATGCGTCCAGCACGGCGATTTTGCATGTAAGTAGTAAGCGTAAGATCTTCATAAATTGTCATTCGCAATACAGATATATCAAGCACATCACCTACATAAAGTGCACCATCTTTGAGGACTCTTATCCTATCGCCTACATGCACGCTTCCTCCAAACACTATCACAAACCACCCAAGTACGCTCATAAACAAATCTTTCATAGCAATAGCCAAGCCAGCAGATGCAAAACCCACAATAGCCACAAGATAAGTTACATTTTCTAAATACGCAAAAAGCAAGATAATCATTACAAATGTGATATTTGAAAAATCAATCACTTTATTGACGGTATAAACGCGATTACCCTCCAGATATTTACGTAAGGCGATTTTAAGTGAGAATCCGAACAAAAACACAGCCAAAATCGCTACTGCAATAAACAACATCTTAAAAAATTGGTCTTTTATCTCGCGATTGAGTGTGTTTTTAATATCCTCTATATTCTTAAAGTAGATTTCATTGGAAGTTTTTAAGATCTTTTGTGCAGATTCTAAGCTTTGTATCATTCGCTTGGTCTCTAACACTTTCGTGTTGTAGTCTTTTGCTTCAAGCGGATTGTTTTGTTTATGGTGTAAAAAAAGGGTTTGTGCAATATCATAATATTGCTTCAGGGTATCAATCAGTAAAGAGAGCAACTCCTCATTATGTACCATATTGCTTTTATAGCCATCAAGATGCTTGATAAAAGAGTATCCACTGACAATCAAAATAGGATTTGTGATCTGAGGAATATCTGTAAGAACTGGCGTTTCAAGTAATTGAAAATAAGGATTTTGCGCATAAGGCTCTACAAATTCTCTTTGCTTTTTGAGCGTTTGTAGGGCGATTTTTTGTTGGTTGATTTGGGTTATATCTTTTGTTTTTTTGAGCTTGGATTCAATACGCGCAATCTCTTGGGTTAAATTTTCATAAGTCTTGATGTTTTCGTATTGTTTTAACCATATGTTGTTGCTCTGCTTTAGCATCTTATCAATTTGTTTTAGCTTCAGCTCCAAATCTTTAACTTGCAAATCTTTGACTTGGAGAACATCTTGTGCAAAAGTAAGGACACTAAAAACAACAAGCAAAGCCAAAAGTCTCACTTGCTAAACTCCTCTAAAACCTCTAGAACTAGCTCTTTTGGGATATCGTTGCTGATTTTCACAGCACCCAAATGCTCAGGAAGCACGAAAGTGAGGTTAGAATCCCTACTTTTTTTGTCCGAGAAAAATTTTTCATAGAATATATGGCAATCGGCGATCTTATGGTAGGTAGGCAGATTGTAGGATTCTAAAAGCTTGGAGATTTTCTGCATCTCCTCTTTGCTTATATAAGAAAGTTTATAAGCTAGGGTATTTGCCATCACCATGCCAATGCTTACACACTCTCCATGTAGATAATTTCTATATCCAGTAAGATTCTCTATCACATGTCCAAAAGTATGACCATAATTAAGCGCAGCTCGAATTCCTTGCTCCCGCTCATCTTGATTGACAACTCGCGCTTTTATCTCTATGCTTTTAGCAATGCAATAAGCGAGGTTCTCTTCCACCCTATTAGATTCTAAAAATCTGAAAAACTCCTTATCAAAGCACACTGCCATTTTAATAATTTCACTCACCCCAGCAGCAAATTCGCGTTTGGGCAGTGTAGAAAGAAAAGATGTGCTTGCATACACAGCTTGTGGCTGGTGGAAAAGTCCGATAAGATTTTTGCCAAAACCATTATTAACACCAGTTTTACCGCCCACACTTGAATCCACTTGTGCTAAAAGGGTGGTAGGGACCTGTATAAAGCCTACTCCGCGTTGGTATATCCCACTAGCAAACCCGACAATATCGCCTATGACACCTCCGCCAAAGGCTACAAAAAGAGAAGACCTGTCAAGTTTGTTGCTAAATGCACACTCTAAGATGTACTCCACGCTTTGCATTGTTTTGTATTGTTCACCATCTGGGATGGTACAGACATATACTTCCTTTGCGCTGATATTTGCTAAAAGCTTAGATAAATGCAATCCCGCGACTCTAGGATTTGATACAACCAACACTTTGGCATTATGTATGATTTCAAAATTTTCATTTTCACTAATATGCACAGGATAGCTTGTTGTTTGAGTGCTAATAGTGATTTGTGACATGGATTTCTTTACCTTCAATAACAAGGGATAAAAATTTGTGGATTTCTCTCTACTAGAAATGACAGCTTATGGGAATCCACTGAAACAAAAGCAAATAGCTTCGCGCGCGTAATACTAATATCAAAAGGTATAAATTGCAAAAATACCTCATTGCTTTGTTGTAGAAACAGAATTGGATTAAGAGAATCTGAAAGTGTGATTTGTGGTTTTTGTGAAACAATCTTTGCAAGATTTTCAATGTTATTAAGCAATGTTTCTTGATGTGCTGAATCTGGTTCAAAGTCATAAAAACGCGTTCCTAGATTGAGTTGCTTAGAAATATCAAAGAGAATGGAAGCAATATTTTCTACTTTCTGCAAGCTTTCATCAACAATAAGAAAGCTATTTTTTACTTCCTTTATACTCTTGTGGCCTGTTTTTAAAACAGGTGAGCCAGTCTTAAAAAGCGCCAGTCGATTTGCACGAGGCAAGAAAAGATCTTCATTCACAACAATGAGCCCCGGACGCTTCTTAGAATCCTGCTCCAAATATTTGACAAACTTACTTTCTCTATACACAAATTCTAATCGCACTTTTGATAAGTTATACCCATCAATAAGCTCTTGGACTCTCTGCAGCAACAAGAGATTTGAAGGATTTAGTACCTTGATAAAGAGATAATTATTCTTTAAATGTGTATGTAAGAATAATGTATCCTCAATACACCCAAGTACAGAATCTTTATCAGATAAAGTCGTATCAACATACACAAATATATCCTTACCAAAAGGTGATGGGAATTGTCCCATATCACTTTTAGCGCGTCTGTATACCTCACTTAATACCACAGCATCTCCAGCGCCCAATAAGACATCATTTGGCAAGATCATAAACGTATTTGTAGCGAGTATAAACTTTGCACTACGGTACACCCCGACAATACGCCATTTCTTTTGGCTAATAGAGCCTATGTGTCTATAAGCAAAGCTACTTCCAGGAGGCACAGGTATTTCCATAAGCTCGCCTTGCTCCAGTCCAAAGCCTCTTGGTATCAATGGTACATTTGTAAGCCTTTGTGTCAGTCGGTTTGCCACAAGATGTTCAGAATCTATAACCACGAGATTGTTATCAAGCTTATTATCCTTCCATAAATCCTCACGCAATGTAACAACCATATCACCATAAGATTCATAAGTGTGGGTGGTAAATTCGTGGTTATTAAAAAGTACAATTTTTGTTTTGGGAGCAAAAGAGCGTACCAGATCATAAAGGACAAAGCGTTCATCTGCATTCTCAATAATGAGAAAAATATCTTGAATCTCCTCAAGAAAAATACTTGAAATACGAAAGCTTGAAGTGTAATCAACCACAAAAGTCTCTATAGAGCTAGGAAGCTCTGAAGGTAGAATGGAGCTATCTTTACAAACGATGATATAAGAATTGTTGCTGAAATACTGGCTAGTAATCTTTTGTATAAAAACCTTTGCCACAACCCCACTAGCAAATATAAGCGTTTTTTTCACAACTCCCCCAACTTCCAATCCACCCAAAGACTTGGACTAAAACTGAGCCATTATAGCTTAAGCTTTTGGAGTTGGAGTCCTCTTTATCTGCTACAATCGCGCCTTCATCATAGAACTTCAAGGATACCAATGCGAGTAGAGCTAAAAAGCCAGCCACTTTATAATCAAAATGGCAAAGCCAGAGCACTTGACTTGCACCTAGCAAATGGAATCGTCCAAACCCCTGTATTCATGCCCGTAGGCACACAAGGTTGCATCAAAGGGCTTGATAGCTATGATCTACAAACACACTTAGATTCAAAGCTTATCCTTGCTAATACCTATCATATTTATCTGCGCTGTGGTGCTGAGAGAAAAGAATCTTGCGCTGGACAAATAGGAGCGATACAAAAACTAAAAACCCTTGGTGGCATGAGAAAATTTGCAAACTTCAATGGGAATTATCTGAGTGATAGTGGTGGATTCCAAGCTTTCAGCTTAGGGAAAAATGCCAAGCTCTATGATTATGGTGTAGAGTTCAAATCCCATATTGATGGAAGCAAGCATATTTTTACACCGCAAAAAGTGCTTGATATACAATACGCGCTTAATTCTGATATTTGCATGGTACTAGATGATCTTATCGGTTTACCAGCCCCAATAGAGCGTCTCAAACAATCAATCCATACCACTATCAGATGGGCAAGAGAAAGCCTAAAATATCATCTGGCACAGAAAATGGAGAATCCAACAAACCATATTTTTGCGATTATACAAGGTGGCACAGATACAAGTCTGCGCAAAATCTGCGCAATAGAGCTAGCGCAAATGCAAGAATTTGATGGCTATGCTATTGGTGGGCTGGCTGTGGGAGAAAGCGCAAAAGAAATGTATGAGACCATAGAGTCCACCACAGAATTTATGCCGCCACACAAACCTCGCTATCTTATGGGTGTAGGCACACCAGAAAATATCCTAGAAGCTATCGCACTTGGGGTTGACATGTTTGATTGTGTGATGCCTTCTCGGAATGCACGGAATGCAACCATTTTTACTTCTCAAGGAAAGCTTAATATTAAGACCTCATCCTTTGGACTTGATACAAGACCCTTAGATGAAGAATGTGACTGCTATGTGTGTAAAAACTACTCACGAGCATATCTACACCATCTGTATAGAAGTCGAGAAATCACCTACCATCGTCTTGCCACAATCCATAATCTCTACTTCTATCTTAATCTCACACGTAAAGCGCGTCAGGCGATTATAGATGGGAATTTTCTGGCATACAAAGCCCAGACCCTCTCTAAAATGGCAAATCCCAAGAATGTCTAAATTACAGAATGTCTAAATTACCAAGAATGCTTAACTTTATACAATACTCAGGTATTATATCCAACGCCTCCAAAACCCTCCATAGCAGAGAATCTCTACAAATCCCCAAGTATGCCATTACCTTGATATTGACAAATTTATTTTCTTTAAGGAGAATGCTCGGCCTAAAATTTTAGGGGGTGCCAGCCGATTTAGGCTTGCATTGCTTAAATAACTAAATAACTTTAAAAGGGAAATCATGAAAACAACAAAAATTACTTTTATCAGCATATTAACGGGAATTTTATCTCTCAGCGCAGTCAATGCTTTGGAATTCGCAGAAGTAGGACACAAAGCAGCAGGTATGGGTGGTGTAGGTGTAGCTGTCAAAAACAGTCCTTATGGTCTATTCTTTAACCCAGCGCTTTTAGCAGCAAAACCAGGGGTAAAGGTAGGATATAGCTTCCAGCTCGCCATTAATGAAAAAAATACATTTTCTTTAGTGAATACCAAAAATATGTTTAGTATTAACCCAATACCTAGTACACCTGATAGCCTTAATAGCAAGTTCGCAAATAATTATCTTAATGTTAGTGCACATGGGGCTCTTGTGGGGCAGCTTCCAACACTTCCAATTGGCCAAATTGCTATAGGTATGCTATGGTCTGAATATATGAGCTCTGGTTTTATAGGGCGAGCTAAAAATGGTCTCGATGCTTCTGGTAGTGCTATGCCTGACGGGCAGATTTCAGTACATGTTACAGATATTAAAATTCTCGAAGTACCTATAGGATATGCTTATGCTTTTGATCTAGGGGCTTTAGGAAAGCTTAGCCTAGGATTGAGTGCAAAATTTATGAATGGTGCTTATGGAAAGCAGTCTAGAGATCAATTAGGTGCATCCAACAGTGACTTTGATGAAAACAAACTTCTTAGTATGGTAAATAAATCCAGAACAAATGACACTAGCACTACATTTGGAATTGATGCTGGAGTAACCTACCAGCCTCTATCTCCACTAACCTTAGGTGTGGTAGTCAAGAACCTTAATGCTCCTGCTTTCAAGTTCAGAGATACTAAGCTCATAGTAAAACCACAGGCGCGTGCTGGCATTGGCTTTAGCGCTACTGATAGAATCACTGTTGGAGCTGATATTGATTTAACTAGCAATGATGTATTCACAGCCAATGGTCAGAAACTCAAGTCGCAGAAAATAGGTCTAGGTGCTGATTTGGATTTGATATTTCTTAGTGTTCGTGGTGGTATAGCCAAAGATTTACAGCAAGATAATGGTGTGATTCTCTCAGCTGGTGTTGGAATTGGATTCATTGATGCTTCACTTTCTTTTGGAACAGCTACAACAGAATCACAGTTTGGCACTCATCCTAGATATATCGCGTTATCAATAGGCGGTGGTTTCACATTTTAAGCATTACTTGATTGGAGCTCCTATTTAAATAATTACTTAAAAACCTACGCCTTTGATAATGATAGGTTTTGTACCAATACTTATAAGTTCTTAGGAGGTCCATCATGAAAACTTCTAAATTCATCCTCTCTATATTGGTAGCTTCTACTTCACTAAATGCATTAGAATTTGGCTCTATGGGAAATACCTCTGCTGGTATGGGTGGTGCTGGCGTAGCACTCAAAAATTCTGCATGGGGACTTTATTACAATCCAGCACTCCTCTCTACTTCTCCAAAGATGAAGCTTGGCTATACGGTAAATCTCGGATTACAAGAAAAAAACATCGCGCAAATGGCTACTATAGATGTAAAGAATATGCAAAACACTGCAAAGAACTTGGCTGATACCTTTGGGAGTGTGGCAAATAACGCTAGTGCTGGTGGATTGGTCAGTGCACTAAGCAGTGCACTAAATTCTATAACCAATGGAAATCAAGCGGCAGGAGGTGCAGTTGGCGGAATGGCTCTTAGTGCAAATGTTGTGTCAGCACAACAGGCTGCTCAAGGCGGCAACCAACAAATAGATTTAGCAGACCTCCAAAAAAAGTTAGAAAACTATCTAAAGACTAGTAACGGAAACCACAATGTTCTTATTGATCAAGTCAAACAAGAAATAAACAAGAACAACTCTCTTAATAGCATGCAAAAAGACTTGCTTAATGGAGTGATAGGCGGGGTAAATTTCGATAGTCTCAAGTTTGATGGTAGCCAACAACAAAATGTCCAAAACGCCATCTCATCTATCACTATTTCAAAAGGTTCTGATAAAGGCTTGGATAAATCAATGTCTGATCTGAGGCTCGTTTATGATTCTCTTAAAGATAACCACCTTAATGTTGTGAGTCAAAATGGAATCGTGTTCCAACTTGGCTCCAAGAAGCTTAACAATTCTTTTGGCACAATGGCTGTAGGGTATTTCCTCTCAGCCTATTCGAATGTGTCATTTAAAGCCAATGCCGATAGGATGCGTCTCATTCTGGACGCTGGGGGTAGCTATTATGAATTAGACATTGGTGGTGGCAACTACACTTACAGACTCTCTTCAGAAGATGATTATAATAGATATTCACTCTTAGTAGCCCTACAAGAAACTGACCCTAACAAAGGGCATAATATCTATCTCACTGCATTTGTGTTAAACGAGATTCCCGTAGGTTATTCACGCACCTTTTATCTAAGAAATAGCAATATTAATGTCGGTATAGCTGGGAAGTTTATGAGCGCATCAAGCACACAAAATAAAATTGCTATCACGACACATACAAACTTCTCCAAAGAACTCAAAACAATCACTTCTAATTTCAAAAGACTACAGTCTGATAAGGCTTTTGGTTTAGATGTGGGTTTGGTATATGAAATCGACTTGCCAAAATTTCGCAATCTCACATTTGGGCTAGTCGCAAAAAATCTCAATTCACCAACTTTCAAATCCACATATGAAGATATTGTCATAAGACCTCAGGTTCGTTTGGGGACGGCTTACTACACAACTTCTGGCTTTAATATAGCTCTTGATGTAGATGTAACACAAAATGATATCTTAGGACTAAGCACAATCAAACAAAAAAGCCAGATGATAGGCGGGGGTGTTGGATTTCTATGGAAAGGTATGGATATACGCACAGGTCTTATGAAGGATTTATTGCAAGATAATGGACTGATACTCACAGGAGGTATCAATCTTTTAGGATTCCTTGATATCGCATTGCAATCAAGTACAAAATTTACAACTATCCAAAAATTCCCCATACCACAATACTTTAATCTGCATGTAGGCGGCAGCATATCCTGGTAAGGATTTATAGACATAGATTTGCAAGATAATCCATAAAGAGCTTTTGCAAATTTTATGAATACTATTTTTTGAATGTATGTGGATTCGTTGCTCCGACATATTCTATTACACCATTTGGTTTAATATCATATGCCTGTCCGAAGCCTTTGACAAATCTGCCTTCTATAAATACAAGCTCTATAAGACTAAAATCAAGCATCTGCTTAATTTGTTTGACACCACCATATCCGTTCATAGAATCTTCTAGTACCCCAAAAGCTTTCTCAAACTCTTCGCTTTCACGCTCTACAAATCGTGCTTTTGCTTTGTATCGCAATCGTTTGCGTAAAATCACAGATTTTGCCTTACATTCATCTTCTAAGAAGAGAGCTTCGATATTACTAGGATTGGCACTAATACTATGGTAATGGTCTGCTGCACTGCTTATATAGATATAATAGCGCCCATCATATTGTATGAGCGGGGCATATGAGCTTATCACTCTACCATCGCTACCTAATGTAGCAAGCACAACAGAACCAAATTCTTTCTTGAAGCTCTCAATCTCGCTTTGGATACTTTGTGTGTCTGCATCTTGATTATCACTCACGCGTTTGCAAAGCGCGATAATCTCATCTTTGAAACGATCTGGTGTAATAGTCTGGGGAAAATCTAGACGCAAAGTTTTATTATCATTGTAGGTAATATCCAAACCATTGGTATCCAAGTCCACCATAGTAGGATTTGCAACATCGCTGATACCAGTAAACTTCTGGACTAACTTTCTAAGAGAATCTCTATGATGATCATTCATATGCTGTATGATGAAATCTTTATCCATGAACAAACTCCTTTTAGTTAAGAAAAACGAAAGAAAGTCTAACCTCCCTTTACAAACCACAACAAACATTAAAGGGAGGTATTAAACAACAAATAAGGAAGGAAAAGATGCTGCTAAACCCAACCCACCCAACCAGAGATTCACTACCAAAAACCCCCGTTTGCAACACCTTGGAGAAGTAAGAGTAATTTCTAGAATCTATATTCTAAAAAACTGACGAAATTATAACAATGCAAACTTAAAATTAAATTAATAACAATTATTATTTTATTATATTCAGAATTTCGCTAAAATCTTGAAAATTTTTTCGATCAAGTACGCCAGTGGGATCATTTAAATTGTTTTTAAAAACAGAATTTGATAAGCCCTTGTGGCAACTGATACAAGAATCTATAATTTTATGAGAATCTTTGAGATGCGGTGCGCGAATTTTGCCTATATCATGGCAAGCAAAGCAGTCCTGCCCACAACCACCACCCATTTGTATACTAGCCATTTTCTCCTCTGTATGACAGGTCTTACAGCTAGTCATTGGTATATGACGCTTATCATTTTTAAAATCAAGTCCTGAATGACAACTCATACAATCACCAGAACAGCTCCCCCACATACTATTTGCTAATACAAGAGAAAACAAAAACTTCCACATCAAATTCCCTAGCCCAACACAAACTCCATGAAACTATTATCAACCTCCGCCCACAAAATGCAAAATCTCTATTTCATCATCTTTCTCTAATTTCACACTATCCCATTCTTTTGCATGTACCACTCTACTATTTCGCGCCAGAGCTATGTTTTTGTTGATTTTTAATTCACCAAGAAGTTCTGTAATCGTGCAAGAATATGTCTCATACACTTGACCATTGAGTAAGATTTGTATTTTCTCTAAAGTCTCATTATGCATTTTCTTGGCCTTTGTTAAAGAATTTGTAAAAAAATCCCAATTTGTTGCTTTGTCTCTGTCTTGAAATCGCCAAAGCACCCTGTGGAATGTCTTTGACTATACTGCTGCCTGCAGCAATCAAGACATTTGATTCTATCTTTAGTGGGGCTACAAGCTGTGTATCACTCCCTACAAACACATTCTCACCTATAAAGGTTTTATGCTTGCTCTTGCCATCGTAGTTACAAGTAATAACGCCAGCACCAATATTTGTACCATTTTTTATTTCACTATCTCCCAGATAACTCAAATGTCCAGCCTTTACGCCTTCTAAACTGCTAGCTTTCACCTCAACAAAATTGCCAATATGTGTGTTGGTAATTTTACTATTTGGGCGGATATGTGCCATAGGACCTATATCACTCTTTATAATCACACTCGATTCTATAATGCTATGGGCTTTGATATGGCTAGATTCTATAATGCATTTGCCACTTAACCGTACGCCATTTTCTATCCTGCATTCACCACGAAACTCTACGCCAGGTTCTAAATAAATCGTATGCGGCATGTCCATAATAACGCCATTTTCCATAGCTGCGAAACGCAGATGCTCTAATAATATTTCTTGAGCCTGCGCTAGATGTGCTTTTGTGTTCACACCCATATATTCTTGCGCATCTGCCTTTAGCGCTGCTATTTCTACTTCATCTTTACGCGCGAGCGCAATCACATCAGTGAGATAGTATTCTTTTTGTACATTGTTGTTTTCTAAAAGCGGGAGATAGCGCGTAAGCACCTCCTTATCAAAGATATACACACCAGCATTAACACTCTTTATCGCCAATTCTTCCCTGCTCGCATCTTTTTGCTCTACAATCCTTAGAACCCGATTTTGCGCATTCTCTGATTGATGAGAATCTAAAATAACTCTCCCATAGCCATTTGGATCATCTAAAAACAGCACACTCATAACTATTTGGTGGGGATTCTTGATAAGTATTTGGAGGCTTTGTGCTTGGATAAGTGGCATATCAGAATTAAGCACGAGGATTCTGTTGTATTTGGTAGATATACCTCTTAATGCCCCTCCTGTACCTGGAAAATTCACATAATCTTGTGTATGAAAAAAGATTTTCTGTCCCACAAGACTTTGAAACTCTTCGCTCAAATGTTGCTCTATACGCTCAGCTTGATGGAAAAGGACTATATGGATGTCATCACTGAGCTTTAGAGCCTGATCAATACTAAGAGCTACCATACTTCTACCACAAAGTGTATGCAAGACTTTTGGGGTTTCTGATTTCATACGAGTTCCAGCTCCAGCTGCTAAGATAACAACCGATACCATACTAATCCTTATAGTCAACTAGGGATAGGGAGTTTTATCAAATTTTAACACACTAAACTTTATAATCGCCGGCTTTAAAATATCCTATATCACACCTTATAAGGCTTTGCTTGAAACGACATCTCTGTATGATTGTTGGCATTTTATTTTTGTGTATTTTCAACCAGCTTGATGCACAAGAACAATTCCCCTACATGATAGAAGTTGAAAATCCAAGCAAACCACAAGATTCTCTTATAGAAAATCTTTTGACAGAACCCACACAAGACTTAAATCCAAACATACAAACACAAGAAATAAGTTCCACACCTCTTGTCGATATACCCTCTCCTGCTCCAATCCCTAAGATAGATCTTTCACTAAGCCCACCTAATAACCCAACAGAGCTTGTAACCACACTCAATATCATCATTATCATCACGCTTTTGGTGCTTGCTCCATCACTCATTCTTGTGATGACAAGCTTTACTCGTATTCTTATTGTCTTTGCGTTTCTACGCACTGCACTTGGTACGCAACAATCTCCTCCCACACAGATTCTCATTTCTCTTGCTTTGGTGATTACATTTTTTATAATGGAGCCTGTCGCGACGAAAGCTTATGAAGCAGGGATAAAGCCCTATATCGCTGAGGAAATTTCTTATGATGAAGCCTTTGTACGTGCAATAAAGCCTTTTAAAGAGTTTATGATTTATAACACTCGTGAAAAAGACATAGCACTTTTTCTGAGAATCCGTAATATGGACAATCCACAAACAATTGATGACGTGCCCTTAAGTATTGCTATTCCTGCATTTATGATTAGCGAGCTTAAGACTGCATTTTGGATAGGATTTTTGCTGTATCTACCATTCTTAGTGATCGATATGGTAATAAGCTCGGTGCTTATGGCTATGGGTATGATGATGCTCCCACCTGTAATGATTTCTCTGCCTTTTAAGATTCTGGTTTTTGTACTTGTCGATGGATTCAATCTCTTGGTAGGTAATCTCGTTGTAGGGTTCAAATAATTTGTTTTGTTCTGCTTTTGGTCAATGCGGCGGATGCAGTAAATTTCTTGATTACGACTTCCAACAAAAAATTCTAGAACTCAAAACCCAATTTAGCATACAAGATTCTCTATTCTATGCCTTTAGCTCGCCAGATTCTGGCTTTAGGGCGAGAGCAGATTTTAGATTCTCCCACTTGTATGGAATGCTTAGCTTTGCTACCAATAGTTTAGGGAAAAATGAACGTGTGAAAATAGAATCTTGTCCTATTCTGCTAGATTGCATACAAAGACTTATGCATGAGCTTTTGTATGCGCTTAATGCTCTTTCACCTCTACACATCTTGCGTGACAAACTCTATGGTGCGAGCTTTTTGGCAAATACTAATGAGATTTTACTCACGCTTATTTATCACAAAAAGCTTGGTGATTCTTGGGTAAAAGCTGCCAAAGATTTGCAATCCAGCCTTCAAGAAAAGACCTTTATTATCGGACGCTCTCGAGGACAAAAGATTGTCTTAGAAAAAGATTATTTGCTTGATAACTTTAGCTCCTATTTGGAATCAAAATTCCAAACAAAGCCCACTACAAGCTCATACATTAGCGCTCCATTTAACCTTGATTCTCTTAAGGAAAATCTAGCAGAATTTCATTCCAAGCAATGCACTTTATACAAAAAAGAGTCGCTTTTCTCCCAACCAAACCCTTATATAAATGCACAAATGATAGCTTTCCTGCTTACCCAAATCCCAAGAATCTTTCCTGTTTGCAAACAATATGACTTATTAGAGTTGTATTGTGGAAGTGGAAACTTCACTTTGCCTTTAAGCCAAATTTTTCGTAAAGTCTTTGCCACAGAGGTTGTCAAAGATTCTATATCTCTTTTGAAATACTCCATAAAATTACACAAAATCACAAATATCCATATCGGGCGTCTTAATGCCAAAGAATGCATAAGCGCACTTAAGAATGAGCGCATTTTCAAGCGACTCCAAGACATAGACTTGCAAGATTTTTGTTTCAAAGCTGTGTTAGTAGATCCACCAAGAATGGGTATAGGTAGTAAAGATATGCTTACATTTTTAAGTCAATTCCCTTATATCATTTATGTGTCATGTAATCCACAAACTTTAGAATCTGATATGGCATTTCTATCGCGCACGCATAAAATTACGACATTTGCGCTATTTGACCAATTCCCCTACACTCCACATAAAGAATGTATAGCAATCCTCAGATTCCACTAAAACTCGCGTCTAAGTAAGAACAATGCTGCAAACAATAAGCCCAATCCACAGACAATAAACAAACTCATATTATGAGGATTTTGTATCGGGGCTTGCTTGTAGGCAAGCAATGATTGGATAGTTCTCTTGTCTTTGTGGTTGTATGCAAAATCTACAATATTAGGAAAATCCTCAGTCCATGAGCTTGGAGCACTGATTACAATCTTGCCTTCTAAATCCCGTAACAAACGGGAATCTCTCTCTATAACACTGCCTTGCTTGCTTGCAAACAGCCACAACAAAAGCTCACTGTCTGGATTCTCTAGTACTGGAGGCAAGGTATCCCCATCACTTAGAAGCACAATTTTTTGGCCATACAGACTTGCCATAGAAAGTGCGAGATTAAGATTGCTTGAGCCATTGTCAAATTCAAATAATCCTTGTTGTAAAAAGTTTCTGGGCACAGATTCCAAAAGAGCGCTTTGTGTCAAGACATCGCAACTATACGGAGAAAGTAGATAGGCATTTTGACCAAACACAATAATGCTGCTGCAAATTCGGGAATCTTGTAAAAAATCTGTAAGCTTTTTGATAGCCACTTCCAAACGCGAAGGGTAGAGGTCTTTGGCAAACATAGATTTTGAGATATCAAGTACAAATACCACGCGCTTAGAATCTGGCGCAGTATTTTGTACCATTACATTCATAAAGGCATAGAAAAAACAAACAAGACTGAGCAAAAACACAACCCGAGAATCTAAAAGTGCTCGTACACCTTTGAGCTTTATAAGCAACAATCCTAGAAAAATTATGCCTAAAACTATCATTCTGAAGATATCAATGTTTTGTAGAGAAAAAATCTCTCCCAAAAAATATAATCCAAAAAACCACCAATCCTAAAATCCCAAGCCCCAAAGGTAAGGCAACAAACCAATGCCTATAAGGCTCAATGACGCTATGTGGGATAAGTGTATTTAACTCATCATAGATGGTTGCTAATTCTCTTGAATCCTTAGCCAAAAAAGCACGCGCTAGGGTGGATTTGGCAATAAATTCGAGGCTTTGGTAATCTGCCCCTTCGCCAATACCAACCGAATAAATCTTGACATTCTTTTGTTGCGCAAGTGCAACAACTTCGCCACTGTTTGCGACAGAATCTGTATCAAAGCCATCTGTAAGCAAGAGAATACTTGCGCTATCTGTAGGCTTAGAATCTGGCACAAGAGTAGAGATTGTGCGCATCAATGCATCGTTTATAGCTGTTTTGCCCCCTGCCATACCAATATGCAAACTATCAATAATAAAATCCAAATACTGCTTATCTGTATTTAATGCATTAAGGATAAGACTATTTTCTCCAAAGGCAACCACAAGCATACTGTCATAGGGATTCTTAGCGATAAATTCTTTGCTGAGGTCTTTTAATACTTCTAGGCGTGTTTTTCCATAAAGATCCAAAGGTGTGCTATCCATCGAGTAGCTGACATCTATAACAAGCGCGATTTTGCTCTGAATCTTGATAATAGGGAATTTTTCAAATTCTTTATGTGGAGCAGCAAGTGCAAACACAATCAAAAAAATGCTAGAAAACTTCAGTATTTCTCTTAGCTTCAGCAAACCATAAGATGTGCTCATCATACGCGCATTGGCTACAAGAGCGGGGCTTTTGCGTAGAAATATATGAGCGCATACAAAGACAAGAAAGACTACAAAGGCATAAGGATAGGCAAAGCTCATAGAATCTTACAAAGCTTTTTGTAAAGGACAAAAACCTCATGATTAAGCGCTGGAGGGTTGTAGCTGTATTTATAAACATCAAGCTGAGATTCTATCTCTAGGGCTATCTTATAGGCCTCAGTGTTTTGGCGCAATACTCTTGGATAAAGCGAGCTAAACGCAAAGGCAAATGCTTTGGAATCTCGAGTGTTTAGGGATATCAAAGTCTTTTTGTAAGGGTTATGCATAAATATGACAAACACAAATGCACCAATGCATATGACACATACTATGACAGCTAGCAGCAGAGATTCCCACGGGGTTACTACCCCAAAAATATCATCAAACATTAGGGCTTGAAATGTCGTAAAAGCAAGAATGCAAACGCGGCCACCAGACATACGATTCCAATCGTGCTAAAAGCCTCAAAATACCCAAACGGTTCGCTCAAATCAAAATATTCCATTTTCAAATCCCACTCACCTAATTTCAAAAGCACTTTTACAAACAACCTCTTGTTTTTATCACCTCTTGGCAACGCGCACAAGGAGTATCCTGCTCTTGTGAGACAAACTGCCAACAACGTGGGCATTTATGCCCGCTTGCACGCACGATAACAAATTCATCTTTTGTATTCTGGGAATCCAGAACAAATTTTCCCAAGACCTCTTTGTTTTCTTGCTCTGTATATAAACCTTGTTCACTTACAATAAGCCAATCCTTGAGTTCGCTAGATTCTGTATGAGAAGTTAAAATACAAAGCTCAAGAGAACTCTTTACAAGCTTTTCTTTCTTGAGCGTATCTAGTATCTCGCCAAACTTCTCTCGTATCCGCATAAAACGCTCCAAATCAAAGGAGCAGTCATTGACATACTCGCTCAGATCAATGTTGCGTAAATCAAAGACATCTTGCATGCCAGTTTTTAGCGCACAATCCATACAAGAAAAAGCTTCATCTGCTGTGTAAGTAAGGGTTGGCGCAATCACAAAAAGGAGTTTTTTGAGGATTAATGCCATAGTAGTCTGAATCGATTTGCGTCTAGGAGAATCTACACTGTCACAATACAAGCTGTCCTTACACAAGTCCATATAAATCCCGCTTAAAGTCGTATTCACAAAACCCATCAAAACGCTAAAGCCCTTAGCAAACTCATAATCTCTCAAGAGTGCTAGTGCATTCTCTAGCTCACTTTGTGCCAAAGTAAGTATTGCATTATCAATAGGAGAATCCAGTGCTACAAAAGCCTCCAAACCTTCTGTGCTAGCGAGCAAAAAGCGGATTGTGTTGCGGATTTTCTTATACTGCTCGCTGACTTGTTTGAGAATCTCTCTTGAGATTCTCTGGTCGTTTTGGTAATCGCTTAAAACCACCCACAAACGCAAGATTTCGCTTCCATATTCCCTAAGTATCTCGTCTGGAGCGATCGTATTGCCTTTGGATTTGCTCATCTTCTCGCCATTCCCATCCATCGTAAATCCATGTGTGAGTACGGCCTGAAAAGGTGCTCTGTACTCTAGAGCACAAGATAATAATAATGAACTCTGAAACCACCCTCTATGCTGATCGCTTCCTTCCAAATACATACTGGCAGGATAGCTCCCAGCATCATATTTTGGATTCTGTAACACTGCATTCCAAGTACTACCACTATCAAACCATACATCTAAAATATGCTGCCCTTTTTGCAAAAATGGAACCAAATGCTGATGGCTTACAGGGAGCAAATCTTTTATATCTCTTACCCACCATGCAGTAGCACCCTCGTTTTGAAAAATCTGTGCGATATGCTCTAAAACTTCGGAATCTAATAGCACACTCTCATCACGTGTATCTATAAAAAATGCAATAGGCACGCCCCAATCGCGCTGCCTTGAGATACACCAATCTGGACGATTTTCTATCATGCTAGAGATTCTATTGCGCCCAGTTGCTGGGTAGAATCTCACATTTTCTAGTTCTTGTAGTGCAATCTGGCGCAAAGTCTTGCCTTCAAAAAATGGCTTGTCCATAAGAATAAACCACTGCGTTGTAGCACGATATATCACTGGTTCATGGGAACGCCAACAATGTGGATAAGAATGCGTAATCTTGCTTTGTTTTAAGAGATTCTCACCCAAAAGCTCTAAGATACGAGGCTGGGCTTTAAAGACATGCTTTCCAATAAACTCTTGGATAAACTCCTTTGGCAACAAACCTGAGCTTTCTATTAATTCTGAGAAACATCCCTTATCATCCACAGGCATAATCACTTCTAAGCCATATTTTAAGCCGATGTAATAGTCATCCTCTCCATGTCCTGGTGCAGTATGTACAGCACCACTGCCATCACTTAAGCTCACATGCTCTCCTAAAATAAGCAGAGATTCCCGAGAATTGAGTGGATTTCTGGCCTTTAAGTATTCTAGATCTTTGGCGCTAAATTCTCTTGTGATTGTGTCTAATCCCAAATCATCTTTGAGTTTCTCAAATAACCTTTTAGCCACAATAAGGCCATTTTGACTCAAGGCATATGTCTCATTTGGGTTGAGAGAAATAGCGACATTTGCTGGCAAAGTCCAAGGAGTAGTAGTCCAAATGACCACACCTGCAGGATTCTCTCCAATCCCTAAGACCTCTTTGGATTTACTATCAAGCTCAAAGCGCACAAAGATAGAATCTGAAACCTTCTCTTTGTATTCGACCTCAGCATCTGCTAAAGCAGTCTCACATGCCCAGCTCCAATAAATAGGCTTTGAGCGCTGTACTAAAAGCCCGCTTCGGGCTATGGAGCAAAGTGTGCGATAGATCTGAGCTTCAAAAGCAAAATCCATAGTTTTGTAGGGATTTTCAAAATCTCCCAAAACTCCAAGGGCCTGGAACTCATCGCTTTGGATAGTCACAAAATTCTCAGCCCATTCTCTGCAAAGTCTTCTGATCTCTGTTTTTGGTAGAGAATCTTTTTGCGCTTTGCCAAGATTTTGCTCTACTTTCTGCTCAATAGGCAATCCATGACAATCCCAACCTGGCAGATAAGAAATATTCTGGCCAGCAAAATAATGTTGCTTTATGACTATATCTTTAAGAATCTTATTGAGTGCGTGCCCTATATGCAGGTGTCCATTCGCATAAGGTGGGCCATCATGGATATTAAAATGCTCTTTGGCATCTTGGTTACGCATTCTGATATGAGAGTAGAGGTTGGTTCGTCGCCAACGTTTATAGGTAAGCGGTTCATTCTGGGTGAGATTCCCTCGCATTGCAAAACTTGTATTGGGCAAAATAAGCGTGTCTTTATAATCCATAAACTACCTTTATGATGAGTTTCTAAGCCTTGCGGGATTGTATAAAATAAACTTTAAGTTTTCGCTTTGACTTTTTGCAAGGTTTTAAACAATGTATCCTTGCCTTGCCTGTAATCAAGCTCTGCTACTTCCTCTAATACCTTTACCACCGCAGCGAACAAATCTGGAGGCACATATGAGCCTACTTCTGTAAGAGCATACAGTTCTCTTGCAAGAGGGGGATTCTCTAATATCCTGACGTTATTTTCCCGAGCAACTGCCTTTATGGTGATTGCAAGTTCATCTATACCTTTTGCGACAATCACAGGCGGCGTACCAAGTCTTAGCTCTTCATCGCTATAACGCAAAGCCACAGCATAATGGGTTGGATTTGTAATGACTACAGAAGCTTTTGGCACTTCTTGCATCATACGCGAACGGGCGATTTTTTGTTGTATTTGGCGCACACGAGCTTTTATCTCGGGATTTCCCTCGTAGCGCTTTGTCTCATCTTTGAGCTCTTTAACACTCATACGCAGGCTTTTTGTGTATTGGTAACGCTTTATCATAAAATCTGCCACCGCCATGACAAAAAACAAAATAAGCAAGATTCCAATCAGAATAAGTGCCTTTTCTCGAAACCATAGAATCTGCTCATACAAGTTAAAGCGTGATACCATAGGCAGCTCGCCAAAAAAACTCACAAAGACTACAAACCCAATAAAAAAAGCGATACAGACCTTAGAGGTAATCATACAACCATCAAGGATTTTCTTTAATGAAAGGATGTTTTTAATGCCTGTAATTGGATTTATCTTTGAGAGCTTAGGACGCAGGGCCTTAGGAGATAAAATCCAGCCAAACTGCCCAACATTTGCTGCTATCCCAATAATCATAAGTCCTATGAAAATTGGCACTACCATCGCAAAGATTTCATACCCTATGACAACAAAAATCCCCAAAAGCTCCTGAGCATTAAACTCCTCTATACTGAAAAATGTGGCTATGTATTTAAAAATATTCTTACAATCTTCTATCCAATAAGGAATCATAAAAAAAAGCAGCGCTAGACCACTCAATAAAACAAAGAATCCGACTAACTCTGGACTTTTGCTTACATTGCCTTCTTCACGGGCTTGAGCTATTTTATGCTGCGATGGGGCGAGAGGTTTTTCTTCATCAGCCATAAATAAGCCTCATAAAGTCTTATTGCTCTCTTAAAAGCCAATCATAGTACGCAAAATAGTTTTTTGATTTGTTTGGTTTGAGGCGAGAACCTAATGGTTTGTTTGCTGCAGTGATACGAGAGAAAAATGGCGTCGTGGCTTGTTTTTGCATAACACTAGAATCTGGGAGAGATTGTGTGCTAAGGATTGTAAAGCTCTGGCAATCAAGCACTTTGACAGCTTGAGAGTCCATAATGAAAACTAAGCCTATACTGTATCGAGGACAGAAAGCTTGGAAATGTTTTTTCTTTGGGTCATTGACACTTGTTCGCTGCAAAAAAGCAGCGAACAAATCAATATGCATAAACTGTATCTTGGGATTGTTTTTAAGAATGAATTGGTAAGCTTCCTGATTTGGCGCAAGAGCAATAGCGCGATTATAAAAACTACGGAAGAGTACTTCATCACCGACTTTTACTTCATTTATAGGAGTAGGCAAAAACTTCTGGTTCATAGCATGAAATGCAGTAATCTTTGCTCTTGCTTTGCCATCAATAATCTCTAGAATCTTTGCCTGTGCAATAATGACTTGGTGTGATTGGTTTCGTGTAAGTACTACACCACCTTCGCCAAGTTTCAAATTACCTGCTTTAAAAAATATAGAGTCTTGCTCAATAGATTCTATCTTCTGGCGCACTGGATCTGTCTCCAACGACCACAACACTCGCACAAGCAAAAATACGACAACCAAAATTCTCATACTACTCCCTTTAAGTCGTGTATTGTAAAAACCATAAAATTCCAAAACCCAGCGATGGCGTCTTAATAATGCTTTCTTCTTGCAAAAAATCCAAAAGATCTTCTCTTGCAATCTCAAAATACTCAATGACCTCGCCATCAACCCCTCCACCTTCTGAATGCTTATCTTTGGAATCTACGCGTGCATAAAACATATGCTGTTTTGCTCCGCTTGATCCTACAGAATTGCGGAAAGTATTGATTTTTTGTAGATTATCCAAGCCAACTTTATAGCCGCATTCCTCCATCACTTCCTCTACAGCAATCTGTTCTACACTTTTGTTTGGTTTATCCACAAGCCCAGCGCACAATTCATAGACATAAGCTGCTTTATTGCCTTCTCGCACAAAGACAGGTGGGCGAAACTGCCGCACGACTATCAAGCTGTCGGTTTCAACATTATGTAAAACTATAGAGACGCTATCATGCGACTTGATAAAATCCCATGATTTCTTATAGCCATTTTCCACATAATTCAATCTCTGCGGCTGGATATAAGGAGAATCTACACATTCAACCATACAAATATCAGTGATCGTGTTTTCTTTAGCATAAAGAGTAAGATGTTGTATCTTAGGATTTAACATTTATGCAACTATCTTAGTGGGATTGCAGAGCATTCTAAGCATTCTTGGTTTAATCGCACAACAATGGCTTGCCTATCCTCTGTAAGTTGAGCTTCTGCTATTAAAAAATCCAATTCACTCTTATAGGTATTTGCACTTGCCAAAAACTCTCGTTTCTCTTTGTCGCGCAATTCTTTCCTATCAGTTTTAATATTGCCTAGTGGATTAATAGGGCGATTATTTTTATAAACACCAAAATGCAAATGTGGTCCGGTGCTAAGACCTGTAGAGCCAACTTTTGCAATATACTGTCCCCTCTTTACGGGCCTACCTGATTGCATACCTGGTGCAAAGGAATCTAAATGTGCATAGATCGTTTTCAATCCATTTTCATGGCGGATCTCTATCACATTCCCATAACCGCCTTTCTTGCCTACAAAACTTACCACACCATTACCAGCAGATACTACCTTAGTACCTTTTGGTGCCGCATAATCCACACCGTAATGTGGTCTGACAAATCCTAGAATCGGATGCTTACGTCCGAGGGAAAATCTTGAGCTGATACGAGCAAATCTAATTGGAGCATAGAGTAAAAATCCTTCAATCTCTTTGCCACTGCCATCATAATAACGTCCATTGTTAAAGGAAAAAATATAATTTGGCTTTCTGTTTGTCTCTATCATTGCGGCTTGGATTCTCGGATTGCCAAGAGGTATGCCTAAGCGGTATTTGCGATCATAAATAAGTGCCAATTTATCACCTTTTATAACATTGCGACTAAAATTCACACTATTTTTATACGCACTCAAAAACTCATTTACCAAGCCCTTGTCATCAGTAAGCTCCATCAAATCCTGATAGGCAGATTTCTGGATTGCAAGCACAATCTGCTGCCTACTTTCAAAATACGCAATTGGTCTAAAGTCTATTTTATAAGAATCTTTGTAGCGAAAAATATGAATCTGCATGCCATCACCGATAGGAATAAGTGCTTGCAACAGATTGTCTTTCTCATCTAATGCAACAAAATATCTCACACCTGTATAAATCTCACCTGTAAGTTCTCTGTCCTCCGGACTGAGTTCAAAATAGACACTCGCTGGGATTTTGTATTTCTGAAAAAATCCAAAGAGTGTATTGCCATTCTCCCACACACCATTGTGTACCACCGCTGCATACGCACCATTTACGGCGATAAAAACCACAAGCAAGATCCGAAGAATTCCTTCCATTCTTTCCCTTTAAAACCTACAATCGACTATCTGTAATGTAAGCAATCCCGATGAAATTTTTTGATAAAGATTTGCCCGCAATCCTAACAAAAAAACCTCAACCAAAGCTTTAAGCTACTCTTGGCTATAATCGCTGCTTTGGGATATTTTGACTTAAAGAGGATTTCGATGATAAGGATTTGTCTTAATGCTGTGCTTGCTTGTTTTTTATTGGCAGGTATCACTTTGGCAATGAATTATTTTCTTGCCGAGCGCACAAGACCCCTATTAATCTCATCACTCCCAACACATTGGAATCTTAAAGATGATTTGTTTGTGGATTTTAGCGATGAGAGCGGGTTGCGTAAGTATGAGATCGAAGTTTTATTAGATTCCCAAGTACTTTATATTGCCAAAGAAGTAATTTTACGTAAACCAAAAACTTTCTCTATTCCACTTCCTAAGCCACCTTCTGACCTCAAAAACAAGACAACCATCCAATACAGAATCAAAGTTACAGACTGGAGTAATGCAAATCTTTTCACTGGGAACACAACAACTCTTGATTCTTTTATTACCATAGACACAATTCCACCACAAATAGAAGTGGTCGCGACTTCACCAAAAATCTCTCGTTCTGGTAGCGCACTGGTAATTTTTCAAGTCAAAGACATTGCACTGGATTCTTTAAAAATTAGCAATGGCAAAAACCAATTCCAGGCTTTTCACTACCAACCTAAAGGGATCGCTCTTGAAACAGACACACAGCTTTTTGCAAGTTTTATTGCCTGGCCACTCCAAAATACATTTTTTGAAGCCAGTATCACTGCCACAGATAAAGCGCTCAATACCACAAAAATACCCATAGAGTTCAATAAAAACCTCTCTGCACCAATCCGTAAAACAAATATCAGGTTGAAAGAAAGCTTTTTAGAATCCAAGATTGCAGAGCTAATGCACCAAATCGATTCTGAAAAATCCAAAATTTTAAAGAATGACAAAGAGCGATTTGTATTCATCAATGAAATAATACGACACGAGAATAAGATGAAAATCGCAGAAGCAAGCACTCTTATTACCTCCCATAAGAGCTATGTGAATGAGTTTGTGCCATTTGCTCCGTTAAAAAACTCAAGGGTAGTAGGATTTTTTGGTGATAAGCGTAACTATTACCTCAACAAGGAGCATATAAATACTGCAACACATATGGGGATAGATCTTGTAAGTACCAAACAAGCTCCTATTGTAGCTAGCAATGCCGGTTTAGTAACAATGAAACGTTATCTTGGTCTGTATGGAAATACCCTGATGCTCTATCATGGTTTTGGGCTTTCATCACTCTATGCTCACCTTTCTAATTTTTGCCTTAAAGTAGGTGATGAAGTAAAAACAGATGATGTTATAGGATATACCGGTTCAAGTGGTTGGTCTTTTGGAGATCATCTGCATTTAGAGATTCTCGTGCAAGGATATCCGGTGGCACTCTCTGAATGGATGAATCCAAAATGGATAGAAGAAAATGTCAATAATGTTTTCAAACTTGCACAAGCCAGACTCAGTAAATAGTACTATTGCTTCATACCAAGCAATGTATCTATCATTCTGTCAATTGCTGTAATAACCTTCGCATTTGCAGCATAACCACCCTGAAATTTTATAAGATTTACCATCTCTTCATCGATGCTTACTTGCGAAATTGCCAGATGTTCTTTTTTGATTGCAGAAAGCACAGAATCTTTGGTCTCTTTGGTTCGTTGGGCTTGTTCTGTTTGTGTGGCCACACGACCTGCGAGAAATTGGAAAAACTCAGTGATTCTCATTGTTTTTTTTTCAAGTTTATTTGTGTAGAAATCCACATCATCATATTGGAGTTGCTGCATCATATTTGCCACTTCAAAATTTCCATTAACAGGAGCAACCCAAGGACGAATAAGAGTAGAATCTTTAGCATATTCGCTATAGAGTGCAATATCTCTAGCACTAGATCCTTCAAAAAACTTATTGAGCCCAAATGCACCTGTAAAGTTGCTTCCATTATCTCGAATCCCTATATAGAAGCCTTTTGCAGGATCTTTTGCCTGTATGACAAACTCTTGTGATACATCATCAAAAGAAGCACTAAAATAATCATCTACATCATCAAGTGGGTTATTGTTTTTATTGTCGTCTGTGTTGGCATTAATTGCGTTTATTACATCATTGATTGTTGTAATGCGCTCAATATTTATGGTCTTTCGTACCATCTCCTCACCTGTGGTCGCATAAACTATAATATCAAAGCTGCCTTCTCTAATATTGTAATTTGTATCGCTCAAGGCATTTGTGCGCACAATATCTAACCTATCACTTTTTATAAACTTGGAAGCACTTTGTGAATAGATAGCATTTGTAGCCTCAATAAAACCTTTAGTAAAAATATCAAGCTGGTTGATATAATCTTGGATCTTACCTACAGGCGAACCATCAAAACCTGAATTATACAAAGCAATGAGAGAGCCTGCCTTGCCTTGAATGATTTTATCTGTAATATCAACATGCTTAAAGTCATTGTTCTGAAAATAGACCTTATTGAGACTAAGTGAGCTTTCGTCTTTGTTTGAAACAAGCGGATGGTGTATCGAGCCATCAACGATATTAAATCCACCGCCAACATTCAGTATATAGTCATCATCAAAATCCACGCGCATCGGATGGATAGCATAATCACTTTTTAAATGACCCTTAAAAATATTAGCTCCCATAAGCGCTTGTATATTAAATTCAAGTTCATCGCGTCTATCACGCAATTCATTTGCTTGCTTGAATTCTAGTGCATCTTCCATTTCTTTTAGTCTTTTATTGATTTCTGCAATTTCTTTTGCATTTTGATTCACTTCTTTGACTATAGTCTCTAGCTCATCGCTTGCCTTTTTTTGCAATATTTCTAATCTATGGCGCGTATCAACAATATTTTTGATTAAAGTTTGAGCATCTTTCGCAAGAACTTGCTTTTGTGCCGGATCGCTAGGGTTTTTTGCTAAATCCTTCCAGGAGTTAAAATACTGCTCTAAATCATTATAAATCCCTACGCCATCGATCTCTGGAAAAAATGCACTTGCTTCTCGCAAAAAAGTAAAATGTGTATCAAAAAACTGCGCTTCCTCGTTTGCGTTTCTATAACGCGAGAATACAAATTCATCGTGGATTCTGGCGATTGTCTCGATACTTACACCACTTCCAAGATTGTAATGTGGATGATAGATTGGCTTACCAGGACGGATAGATACTCTCTGTCTGCTATAAAACTCATCACTAGCATTTGAGATATTGTTCCCCGTAACATCCACCATTACCTGATGGGCTTGGAGACCTGTGTAAGAGGTATTAAGAGAAGAGAGAATTCCACCCATTTGATACTACTTAGGCTTGTGTTTGTAAAAGTCGCACAGAAGCTTGGCTTACACCATAGCCATTTTCTTCATGCGGAATCAAACGTGTAAGTAATGATGAATAAAATTCTGAAACCGCAAATACACTCTGTGCGTATGCACTATTGAGTTTTTTTAATTCCACCAAAACCTTGCGTAAAGTATCTAAGCCCTTATCGACTTCTGGTGGTAAAAGATCTTGCAATTTATCTTGTGGATTCTTATCCATAAGCTGCTGCATTTCTTCTTCTATAAGAATTTTTTTCTGTTCGAAAGACTTGATGAGTGAATTTTTGGATTCATTGCGAGAAAAAATTGCTTCGTTATTAGCAATTTGAATGTCAGCAATGTCTTGATGTGTGATGTCTATGAGTTGTTGTAAATCAGTTATAGCACCTTGTAGGTATTGCTCCAGCATATCATCTCCAAAGCCCTACCTAAACAATTTAAAATATAATAATTTGAAATAGTGGTAGGAAATTTGTTAGATGTTAAGCAAGTCTTGTGCCATTTTTTGAGAGGTTTTTTGTATGTCTATATTGTATGTGCCGTTTGCAATTTGCTCTTTTATCACGCTGATTTTGTCTAAACCACTTTCTTTTGCTTCATGCGCCTTGAGTGCATTTTGATTAGGATTATCACGTTGTAACTCTTTGCTGTTTTGCAAAGATGCCATATTTGCTAAATTAACACCCGTTATCATTGTATTCTCCTTGATTTCCTGGAATTAATGTTGAAACTAAACAGACTCCAAATCGACCATAAAGGTCTTTATTTTAGCTTAATTTATACGTTTATTGAGCTCTTTTTTGAAATCCTCAATACTTGTAGTGCTAGAATTCTGTGAAGGCTCAAAAAGCAAAAGTTTTGTATCCATGTAAGTATAGATTGCCAGAATCGCCAACACATAGACAAATAAGAAAAAAGCTATGCTTGGTATAAGCCAATTTCTCAATTCTGCTCCTTAATTCCTATGACTGAATCCACGAAAGTATAGAGTTTTTCAACTCATTCACATTCAAAACATAATTATGAACAATTGGTTTAGAGAATAACTCCGCGATTTTACTATTTAATTGAACCGATTCTAGATTGCCTGCACTTTTCTGGATGGATTTGATAGCATCTCTATCAGCAAGCAATTTATAATCTCTCTGCGTACCGCCATGTAAAGCCCTATCTACAATAGGAGCAAACTTACTCCATTCTGCTGTTGAGCATAGTAAAAACTTTCTTTCTTGAGTTGTAAACTCTCTATAAGCATTCATACCACAGGCTGTGTGGGGATCAAGCAAATAGCCATTTTTAAAAGCTTGGGCTATCTGTGCCTCGCATTGCACATCATCACAAAAGCTAGCAGCAAATACTTTGCGTAGCTGCTCTGATTCTGTCTGTATGAGTTTATATATGCCATTATTTTCGAGTTCTTGCATACATTGCTTTGTGCGCTGGCTGCCAAAAAACTCAAACAAGACTCGTTCCACATTTGAGCTCTTCAAAATATCCATTGCTGGAGCATTTGATTTTATCAATGCACGCGATCGAATATCATAAACTCCTGTGGTGAGAAAATCATAGAGAATCTTATTTGGATTAGACGCGCTAATGAGTTTAGAAAAAGGAATACCCAATTTATACGCATACAATGCACCTAAAATATTGCCAAAGTTTCCACTTGGTACTATGTTATAGACTTTCTCTCCCAAAGTAATCGCGCCATTACGCACAAGCTCAAGATATGCCCAAATATGATAGATCACTTGGAATGCGATGCGTCCGATATTGACGGAATTAGCGGCGCTAAGAGTGATGCTTTGTGCGTGTAAAATATCCTTAAACTCCCTGTCACTTAAGAGATTCTTGAGTGCAGTCTGTGCCATATCAAAATCACCTTCAATACCTATAACCCTAAGATTTTGAGAATCTTGTGTAACCATCTGCAGGCGTTGGACATCTGAAGTACCATCTTTTGGATACAAACACACTACTTGCACATATTCATTGTCTTTAAATGCTTCTAATGTAGCAGGTCCGGTATCACCACTTGTAGCAGCAAGGACCAAAAATCTGCGTTTTTGCTCTCTAGCTAAAGCAGAGATAATCGCGCCAAAAGGCTGCAGTGCCATATCTTTAAAAGCGCGAGTAGGTCCGTGAAAAAGCTCAAGGATAAAAAGATTGGGATTATATTTATAGAGAACAAGTGGTGCGTCGTTATCTTTTGACACACAATCAAAACCCTCATAGCTTTCCAATGCAAGCTCCAAGATATCTTCTCTTAAGTCCAAACCCAGAATCCCAAAGACTTTTTTGCAAAGCTGCTTGTAAGAGAGTTTGCTTAGCTGCTCTAATTCTTTTAATGCCAAGGGTTTCACATCACAAAAAGCATAAAGACCTCCAAAACTTGCGTTAGGCTCCAGCAAAGCCTCTTGAAAACTCCTGTTTTCCTGATCCCCTTCACCTCTTGTTTGTAGCATTGTATTCATTACCAACAACCTTGATTTGTATTTTTAGGGCCTAGCCAAAAGAACTAATTTCTTAATAATGGACTTTGGAATCGATAAAACCAAGCGCCATAAATGGGTGATTTGCGTAAGAATCCGCCGCGTGCGCTGGAATTTTTTGTAACGCGTTTCGATATTCAAACGCCACTGGCCGAAACCTCTACGGTAGGCTTTTTGTCTGCCTTGGGAAAAGATAGTATCCAAAAACTTCGCTAATTGCCTATCAAAGATTTCATCATGATCTTTATCCATTAACAAAGGTGCATTGAGCATCTCCAAATATGCCCCATCACTAGAATCAAGAAATTTCACAAACTCTATTGCTTCCTTGGGATTCTTGAAATCACAAATATTTACAAATGCTTTTGGATTTAGCCCTCCCCCATATTCAGCCAAAGGCTTTGAGATACTGCTATCACCCCAATAAATTGGCACACTCCCAGCAAGCTTGGCATCAAATATTTTCTCTGTGATATAGCCATGCGTAGCAGAATTTTCAAATGCAATATTGAATTTGTATTGGCTTAAGAATGCTTGCTTATCGTCTACACACTTACCGATATTATTTTTATATCTTCCTCCAGAATCCACATGTTTATATAGGCACAATGCCTCAAAAAACTCCTCTCTTATGGAATCTGCTTTACCATTGCTCACCACAAAAGAGCAAAACTTACGCGCACAATGTTCTTTGGTAAAGCTATAAGGTGCTTGGCGCTCATTTTTGCATAGGCTTCTAAAGCTTTCTGAAAAAAGATAGTATGGATAGCGCAAATGTCTATCTTCAAATTCCAAATAATCAAAGCTTATTGCATAATCACAAAAATTAAAATCCGGGCGCGCATTCTCACCTGTATAAAAGATTCTCACACCATCAAACTCTACATGCTCTGCTTTCCCAAACACGCTGTAAAAAAGAAAATCCGGATCTTTAGTATCCCTTATGTGTTTTTTTGGCAAAAAGGGCAAAAAAGGCTTCTGAATACAACCATCAACAAAGTGGATACTTGGGGATTCTGATTTCATGGATTTTAAAATGCCTTAGTAGAATTTGCTTGTGGTGATTCTAACACAATTTTTCTAGGCCTATTGGCTATAATGCCTGCCAACAGACTTTTCCAAGGTTAAGGACTATGATTTATTCTCAACACAATCTTAGATTCCATATTCTCTTTGTTTTTACACTTATTTTGCATATTTTGAGCCTGTTTTTTAATATCAACGAAATCAGCATCCATTACAAAGAAGCGTTGGGATTTTTTTATTCTGATGAATTTATCTACCGCTTGGCCAGAGTAAGTTATGAAACTCTTGGGCACAATGACTTTGCACTCCGTGCGCCATTTGTATTTGTGCATATTTGCAATATATTGCTTTTGTATGCGATTTGTCTGAATTATTTCAAAAGAGCAAGCGATGGCTATTTGTGTGTGCTTGTGTATATGCTTTTGCCCGGCATTGTATTTAGCTCGATTCTTATCTCAAAAACAAACATCATCATTTTTCTTGCACTTATTTGTATTTATTGGCAGAAGCGTTTCTCAAGAAATCCCTATTTCACTCCAGCATTTAGCGTATTTTTAGACCCAAGTTTTAGCATCTTGTATTTGGGTATGTTTTTTTATGCGCTCAGAAACAAAGATACAACTTATCTTTTCTTTACCTTGCTTTGTTTTGGAATCAATATGTCTTTTTTTGGTATCGATGTAAGCGGACATCCACAAAGCCACTTTATTGATACGCTTGGTGGTCTTATGTTTTTGTTTTCGCCACTTCTCTTGGTGTATTACATTTACACACTCATTGCATCTGTCCGCAAACACAATGAGTTTATGAGTTACATCTCTTTGAGCGCGCTTATCTTTGTGACAATTCTTTCCTTACGGCAAAAAGTAGATTTACAAACACTTGTACCTTTAAGTGTAATCGCTCTACCTGTGGTAATAAAGCATTTTTTAAGTGATATTAGAATCCGACTGAAAATGTTTGCAAAGCCCTATGTTATGCGATTAAACCTTATTTTATTATTCATGTTTTTGCAGTCTTTGGGATTGTATTTCAATAAATTTTTCTACTTATTTAGCACACAGTCCCATTTTGCGCATTCGTATTATTATGGGAAAGAAATTGCAAACGCACTCAAAAGCAAGGGGATAGAATCCATACAAGCAGAGGATAAAAAATTGGAGTTGCAATTGCGATTCTATGGGATAGATAGTACCGCCAATACAATCCTTCGTAAGACACAGGACACGCAACAATCTGATATAAGTGTTGAATACCTGTGGAAAATAATCGCTCGCTATAAAATTACCCCCATAGCTCCTACTCAAACCACCATAAAGCCTGCAAAAAAGCAAAAAATTTTTATTAAGAAAAAGCAATGAATCTTTTGGAGCTTGCATTTGTGCTTGGAATCTGTGCGTTCTTTACGCTCTTTAGCCTACCTTGGCAAAACCAAAGTTTAAATCTTGCCCACCACACCCTTGCCTACCATCTCCAATACGCAGAGATTCTCGCTCTTAGCGATGATAGAGAGTTTTTACATATCCAAGATACACAAAATCTCAAAAGGGAATTTCCCTCTATCAATGAAAGCTCCTTACTCAAACATACACAAAACAGCTTTTGGCAATTCCAATTGCATCTAGGAAAAATTTACAGTACATCAAGCTACTCTGTATTTAGCGATACACCAAGAAAATCCATAAGCACAAACTTTGATTCACGGCCTATGGCAGCAGATGTAATTGCTCTGGATTCTTTTGGTCGCTGTGTGAGTGGATACAACAACACAAATACTTCTGCTGTTTGCAAGAACAACACCTTATTGAATACAAGATTATCTGAGAGACTAGGTCTCCAATCACTTCAAGTCGTGGCTCCAAAAGTTTGTTCTGAAAGAGAAACAGCAAGAATCTATTTTGACAGATTCACAAGAGCATTTTGTTCAAAAATTCCTTTGCGATTTGATGAGAGATTTGTCATTTCATTAAACAAGAAACAGCAGAAAAAATCTCTTTGTGTTTTACCACAAGGGAAAATTACATCTTGCTAGCTTGATAACTTAATCAGAAACTATGAAAAACATTACTCTGCTTTGTGATCATGATGTACTCAAACGACCCAGGCCATTTAGAATCTTAGAAATGCTTAAGCAAATTGGGGGTTTTGAACTTAGTGTAATAGCTAGGGAATGTTCCCAAATACAAGATATAGCTACCTTTAGCTTCCCACCTCTGCCTACACAAAAGCAGCGAAGTCAAGAAGAGAGTAAAAAACTCTTTGAGTTATGTAAAAACAGAGAATTTGATAAATTGATTTTCACGCCAAACCGCTTGAAAATCCCAGAGATTTTGCACTCACTTCCCCCACAGGACTTGCTTATTGTAGAGGATATCACCCTCTTGCCTTTTGCGTTTCAAGAAAAGCAGAGGCGTGGAGGCAAGATTCTCATTGACTTACGGGAGTATTATCCACTCGAATACGAGAATTCACAGGAATGGCTAGAGGGTTTTGGGAAGTTTTTTACATATCTATGCGAAGAGTATCTCTCAGAGGTTGATTATGCTTTGTGCGTAAGTGAGGGGATCTTGGCTCGTTACCAAAAAGAATTTGGGATAGAGGGCGAAGTGTTTTTGTCCTTACCACCATATTTTGGGGCGGATTGTCCTAGGATACAATCTCATATATCTATCATCTATCATGGCTTTGTAAGCCCGGATAGGAGTAGTGCCAATCTCCTTGAGTTTGCAAAAAGTCTTCCATATTCTTATAAACTTTATCTTTTGGCTTTAAGCAATCAGCCAAATTTTTTAGAATCCCTACAAGAGAAAGCCCGTACAATAAAAAATCTTATTTTTCTGCCTCCAGTAGCTATGAATGAAATTATCCCAAGCACAAGGGGTTTTGACATCGGGCTCATTCCCTTTATGCCTACAACTTTTAACCTCAAATATTGTATGCCAAATAAGCTTTTTGAGTATATCCAAGCAGGGCTTTGCGTGCTTAGCACACCACTTCCAGAGATTAAAAACTTCTTAGATTCCAACAAATGCGGTGTAGTGGCTAGAGATTTTAGTATCTCATCTCTGCTAGAGGCACTCTTGGCTCTTAGCAAAGATGAGATTTTGGGATACAAAAACCGCTCATTAGCGATGCGAAAGACCTACAGTCTGGATACAAATATTATGCGTCTTGAAAAGATTTTGCACAAACTCAAACTGCTTGATGCATGACACATGCTATGTAAAAATCTTTAAACACATATTGTATTTTTAAAAATTTATGCCAAAATAACGCCCGAAAATTTTATTAGGATATATCAAGGATTAGGATTATGAGTAATATCATTGGATTTCCACGTATTGGACAAAATAGAGAGCTTAAAAAGGCACTAGAAGCTTTTTGGAGTGGAAAGTGTAGTCAAAGCGAATTAGAAGACACAGCAAAGAGTTTGCGTAAAAAACATTGGGATATACAAAAAAATCTTGATTATGTTTGCGTGAATGACTTTAGCTTTTATGACAATGTGCTAGATTTGGCTTATGCGCTTAACGCAAAGCCTGCGAGATTTAAGAATCTCCAAGGATTAGAAGGCTACTTTGCCATGGCTCGTGGGAATAAAGAAGGTGTAGCTTGTGAGATGACAAAGTGGTTTAATACAAACTATCACTATGTTGTACCAGAGCTTAGTGTAGATGACACATACAAAGCAGATGCAAGCGCTATCATCGCACAATACAATGAAGCGCAAAGCTTGGGTTTTAAGCCAAAGATTAGTCTTATTGGTCTTTTTACATTTTTTGGACTAAGCAAGATTATCAAAGGTGAGCCACAGGAAGTATTCCACAAGGTCAAAATCGTTTATTTGGAGCTCATTGATGAGCTTGTAGCAAAGATTCCAAATGTTGTGATTGAATTTAGCGAACCTATTTTTACCAAAGGTCTGACACAGGAGTTTCGCGAGCTTTGGTGCTCTAAAGATATACCAGCAATTGAATGTATTTATAATGTCATCGCGCAAAAAGGCGTCAAGGCTATTGTGAGCACATTTTTTGAGCATAGCAATGAGCTTACAGAGATGCTTTTAAAGACTAAAATTTATGGAATCGGCCTTGACTTCATCTACGGAGAGAAAAACCTACAGAGCCTCCAAGCCATCGCAAAAAGCGATAAGGTGCTTTTTGCTGGTGTGATTGATGGACGCAATATCTGGGTAGCAGATTTGCAATCCAAACTCAAAGAGCTAGATTCTCTTGCTCTAGTGCTTCCTAAAGATCGCATTGTCCTTAGCAGCTCATGCTCTCTTTTGCATGTGCCCTTTGGGAAGGATGATGAGAATAAAATAGAATCTAGCATCCTCTCTTGGCTAAGTTTTGCAAAAGAGAAAATCCAAGAATTAGAAGTGCTTGAGGATTTGTTCAAAAATGGCGCAAATGCAAGCAAAGATTCTATAGAGTTTTTAGAATCCAATAAGACCATAAATATCGCGCGTAAAAATTCAAACAAAACAAACAACAAGACTATCCGCGATAGAGTGAAAGCAAATACTTCCACACAAAGGAGTGCAAGCTTTGCCGAGCGTATCAAGATTCAGCGCCAGAAGCTAGGCTATGGTGATTTAGCCACAACTACTATTGGCTCTTTTCCTCAAACTCCAGAACTCCGTGCTTTGCGTCAAAATTATAAAAAAGGTGCAATTGATAAGAACACCTATGAAGAGGGCATTAAAGAGTACATCAAAGACTGCGTGAAGTTCCAAGAAGAAGTCGGGCTTGATGTGCTTGTGCATGGTGAACCAGAGCGCAATGATATGGTCGAGTATTTTGGCGAGCAAATGGAGGGCTTTGTATTCAGTCAAAATGGATGGGTGCAAAGCTATGGCAGTCGCTGTGTGAAGCCACCTATTATCTATGGTGATGTGAGTCGCCCAAAGGCAATGACTGTCGAATGGAGCAAATACGCCCAAAGCCTCACACAAAAGATTATGAAAGGAATGCTTACAGGTCCAGTTACAATACTCAACTGGAGCTTTGTGCGGGATGATTTAGCGCGCTCAGAAGTATGTGAGCAAATAGCACTTGGGATTGCTGATGAGATTGATGATTTGCAAAAAGGCGGGATTAGGATTATTCAAGTTGATGAAGCGGCGTTTAAAGAGGGCTATCCTTTGCGCGTAGAAAATGTCAAAACCTATGAAGAATGGGCGCTTAAATGCTTCAAAATCTCTACTGCCGTAGCAGAATCTAGCACACAGATTCACACACATATGTGCTATAGCGAGTTTAATGACATCATCAAAACCATTGAAGCACTTGATGCTGATGTGATAAGTATAGAAACCGCTCGAAGTGGCAATGAACTACTCAAAGTCTTTAGAGATGTGGGTTATACAAACGAAGTAGGTCCGGGTGTGTATGATATTCATAGCCCTAGAATCCCAAGTGTGCAAGAGCTAGAAACTCAGATTAGAGCTCTTTTAGAGGTATTACCAAAAGGGCAGTTATGGATAAATCCAGATTGTGGTTTAAAAACTCGCAAATGGGAAGAAGTAAAGCCAAGCCTTAAAAATATGGTGCAAGCTGTAGAAAATGTGCGCAAGAGTTTGGCGTAAGCGCATTATCAGAGTACTATTGTAAGGGTTTTGCATTGCAAAAGCATTCCAGCGCAGCTACAGATTTATCCCAAGATCCACTCCCAAGCCGCTTATTTGCAAAACTGGTTTGATTGCAATGCGGCTTTAATGGGTTGTAACAATGCTAGATTCTCTTATCACTCATATACACTCAAGCGCTAATTTTTTGAGCCTTGAAATCACGCCAAGTCTTTCTGCTAGCTTAGATTCTAAACTGCTGTATAGCCTCAAGTCTTTCCAGAAAGTAACCTGCTTTGTCTGCACAGATTCTCCACTGGCAAGATTGAAGCCCTCATCAATCTTAAGCTCCTTCAAACTCCAAAATGCACTGCAAAAACCTGTAATCTGTACCTTATCTATGCGCGATAGAAATTCCATAGCACTTTGTGGCGACATTTTGGCTGCGAATGAATTGGGAGTGCGAGCGTTTTTGAGCCTTACAGGTGATCCCATAAATCTGGGGGATTGTAAAGAATCTAAGGGTGTGTTTGAGGATAATTCGCTCAAACTCGCACAAATTATCACAAGTCTCAACGAAGGCTATGCGTTTAATGGAAAAGAGCTAGCAAGCAAAGTGCAGAAAATCTATAACTTCCATACGCTCAACTCTTATGCTAATAATATGGATACTCTTGTTAATAAAATGTCCAAAAAACTGGCTTCAAGTGAATGTGAGGGATTTTTCACACAGCCAGTGTATGAGAGAAAAAGTGCAGAATTCCTACTACATAATCTTCAAAAACTCAACGCAAAATACAATCGCAATGTAGAGCTTATACTGGGGTATTATCCGATTTTAAGTTTCAAGGCAGCCTTGTTCTTACGAGACAAGCTTCCTGGGGTCTTTGTGCCAGAGGATTTTATAACACGCCTAGAATCTGCTGCAGAGATAGGCAAAGAAGAGGAGGAGAAAGTAGGTTTTGAGCTAAGCTCTAAGCTACTTTTGGAATTACAAACTCTTAGCAATAAATTCCACTTTATGAATCCAGACAAATTCAAGCTTTTTGAACATTTCTTTTAGGTCCTGTATGTGGATTTTTGGCAAATATGCCTACTACAAGCCAACTTCACGCATAGTGGCATACCAAAAAAATGGATTACAAGAAGCATTTAGCAAAATACAATCTAGTGCGAAAAACTCTTATGTGCTTGGATTTGTGAGCTATGAAGCAGGGATTTTCTCTCAAGATTTTTTGCAACTTCAAGTTTCTTCAAAACTCTACGACACAACCACACAGCCATTGCTTGAATTTTGGTGCTTCAAAAAACGAAAAAAACTCCAGAAGATCCTGCACAAAAACACAAACCCAACTCTTGCTTTTAGTATCCATAAAAACCTAGACCAAGCCCGTTATAAGAAATATTTCAGACGTATCAAAAAAGAATTGGCCTGTGGCAACACTTACCAAGTAAATTACACACAAGAACTAAAGCTTTCTAGCCACAATAGTGCTTTTGGTATTTTCACTTCCTTGCTACCAAAGCAAGATACTAGCTACAAGGCCTTTATTAGTACAGATTCCCAAGAGATTATCTGCTTTTCTCCTGAGCTATTTTTCAAACTCAAAAATGACAAAATCACACTCCAGCCAATGAAAGGTACAATCGCTCGTGGTAAAACTAAAAAAGAGGATGAACACAGAAAAAAACTCCTCCGCACAGATTCTAAAAACAAGGCAGAAAATATCATGATAGTGGATTTATTGCGCAATGATATAAGCCAAATTGCTCGTAGTGGAACACTCAAAATAAAAAACTTGTTCAAAATCAAAACCCTGCCAAGCTTACATCAGATGGTCTCGACATTGCAGGCACGTCTTAAGAAAGACTCCCCAGGAAAAACTTGCAATCTTTTTGCAATATTTGATGCTCTTTTTCCTTGTGGCTCGATAACTGGCGCTCCGAAAAAATCAACCATGCACATCATTAAGGCACTAGAAAATCAAACTCGTGATGTCTATTGTGGAAGCATAGGACTTGTGTATAAGAAAAAAGCGATTTTCAATGTCGCTATCAGAACATTACAACGACGCAAAGGTGAGCCTTGGCGGTATGGCGTAGGAGGTGCTATAGTGTGGGATTCTAAATGCAGTGAGGAATTTGCGGAGTTGCAGCTCAAATCGCAATTTCTTTTTAGCCAAGATTTTAAGCTCTTTGAGACTATGCTACTACGACGCACTGCTAAAGGGTTAGAAGCATTTTTGGGAGAGTATCACTTTTATCGAATTCTAAGAAGCGCATGTGAGCTCTATGGACTTGATGCAAATAGCAGACAGAATCCCGTGCTTTATGAACTGCTTAATTCCCAAAAACCCGCTCCTTCAGACAAACTCATTGTCCAAACACAAAACCTCGTGCAAGCCTTACTAAGAGATTCCATACCACTGCATCCTCTTGCTCTTACAGAGGCTTGGATGCCTTTGCCTATAAATTTTACAAACGCTGTAGAATCTGCCCTTAAAGATTTAGATTTTACTAAGACACATAAGCCTTTTATTCTAAAGTTTTTGCTTGATAAAAATGGCACACTAGAGTTTGAAGCGCGTGAGAAAAAAGATTTTCCACACAATTCACTCCCTGTTCAAGTGAGCTTGAGTAAGCACACACAAGATTGGCACAATGATTTCCTTTATCACAAAACCACGAATCGAGCACATTTTGTGGTACCTGATTCTTGCGAGTTTGATGTGATTTACCAAAACCAAAGAGGTGAGTTTACTGAAGGAACGCGTTGTAATATCGCGATCTTGCAGGATTCCCAGCTACTCACGCCCGCTTTAAGTAGTGGGCTTTTGTGTGGATGCATGCGCGAACTTCTGCTTTCTTGCGGCTGTATGACAGAAAAGATTCTTAAAACAACAGATTCTCAAAACGCAAGGATTTTTGCGCTCAATTCTGTATATGGGGTATTTGAAGTAAGGCTATGAGTAGGCTGCTTATTATTGACAACTATGATTCTTTTACCTTCAATCTGGTCTATTATTTTTGTGAGCTTGGAATCCAGCCTATGGTGGTGAAAAACGACTTTGCGCCTACACTTACAAAAAAGACAAGAGAGTTTATTGATAGCTTTGAGTATCTTGTTATCTCGCCTGGCTTTGGCTCGCCAAAAGATTCTGGAATTTGCATGGAAATCCTACGTGTCTTTGGTAGATACAAAAAGATACTTGGCGTGTGTCTAGGCATGCAATGCATTGCTCAAGCTTTTGGTGGAGAAATAGCACAGCTCCCCTCTCCTTTACATGCACAAACTGCACTTTGTAATTTTCTGCCAAATCCCCTGTGTAAAGGAATCTCTAGTCCCCTAAAAGTCGGGCTTTATCACTCGCTTTTTGTAAAATCACTTGGAGAATGCCAGCTACTAGGCTACATACAATTCCAAAACCTCCAAATCCCAATGATTCTCAAACACAAAGCACTTGCAATCTATGGCATACAATTCCACCCAGAATCATTACTCTCAAAGAAAGGCAAAAAACTCTTACAGAATTTTTTGCATATCTAAAAGTTTGCTATAGGAAAGCCGCTAGAAACATTTATATAATACGCGTTTTAGATACCTTGTACCCAAAGGGGAGTAATGATCTTAAATTTTTTTGCTAAGAAAACTACGACTTTTACCCAAGCAACAATTGATGGCGAAATAAGAGAGGAGATTCTTATCCATCCAGAAGAAAATATGTTAGTTTGCGGAAATGGGGTTTTTACCTACAAAGATGCAAATACTCTCAAGCAACTGATAAAAAAACAATTAGGGGGGGGGGTAATACAGAGGCTAGTAAGCATACAAAGATCCTAAAACCCTACTCTAACTTCCATCTGCAAGATATTTTTGGCAACTACCATCGATTCTTTCGTCCTTACACCTACAAAGCCAAAGAACTTGTCGTGCGCCTTTTGCCAAATGCATATGCGAGCATGGAGCATGAGCTTGTTTTCACGCAAAGCAAGAAAGCTCTTCTTTCTTATACAAGCAACCGCACACATATACTTACTGTGTCTAAGAATCCTAGTTTTAGGCAAAAACTCAAATTGATCGCCTCTCTTTGTAAAAATTGGCTTACGCTTTTTTATTGCAAAAAGATTGTATACGTCAGCGGTAATGTGGCCCTTCTTACTAGAGATGTGGGGGATTGCTATGGGCATTTTATCAGAGAGGTTATGGTAGGAGTAGAGCAAGTGCGTCGTAGCAATAAAAAGATTGATTTCTACATTCTGCCTCACAAAATGGAGTTCCAAAAACAAATGTTAGAACTTCTAAGAATCCAAAAATCCCAACTCATTATCGCCAACCCAAAGACACTTATCAAAGCACAAAATCTCATTATTCCAACACTTTTATGCGAATATGAACTTATAGAATATAGAGCCAATCTACACTACCGTACTCTTATACAAAGCGCAATCACACCCTATATTTACAGAAACTTACTCAATCTTCAGCCTTATAAGAATCCTACACGCAAGATTTTTCTTACGCGCCCAAAAGATTCCAATCGCAATATAGAAAATCTCGGTGAAGTAGAAGAAGTGTTTAGCGAGTTTGGCTTTGAGATTATCTTGCCAGATTCTCATAGCATCCAAGAGCAGATAAATATCTTAAGAGAATCTAAGATTGTCGCTAGTATGCATGGATCTGGGCTTGATAATGTGATTTTTGCAAATGATAAGATTGCTGTTTTAGAACTTTTTAGTGAGTTTTACCATGACAATAATCCCCAGCTAACAGCACTTTTAAAGCATTGTAAATATTTTTATCTCATAGGCAAGACAAGTAATACTTTAATGCACCCACAAAAAGAGAGTGCCTATTTTGCGCCAAATGAATTAAGAAAGGCTTTGTGTATCATGAAAGAATATGTAGATTTTAGCTAGGTCTTAAGAGCAAGAATCTGCCAAATCTAACATAAGTGCTACAAAGCTTTGTAGCGCTTATGTTGGGTAAAGAGATCTTGGCATCAGTATCTAGCACTCCGCTTCCATCTTGCCTTTGTAAGATTCTAGGAAATACAGATTTATTGCAGATAAAACCATAACTCTGTGGCTTTCACTCCATGAAATGCAATAAAAGCAAGATGAGGCATTTGCTTAGTCAAGGCTATGCATACCATTTACCACTATGCCTCATATCGCTGCTGCCATTGATACTGCAAGATTGCACAATTTCCAAAACACAATCTTATATAGCTCTAAAAGTACTTTTGCGCTTTCTTGCAACAATCAATGCTCTAGCGCAGATGAAGCGCCAATGCCTGTTTTGGCTCGAAAATCAAAAGCCTCAAAGCCATCTCTATCAATCTCACCTCTTGCACTTTTATCCGTTACAGAGAAAAACCACAGTAAGAAAAATGTAAGCGGTATAGAAAATATCGCAGGATGATCATAAGGGAATATCGCGCTTTCAAACCCAAAGGTCTTCACCCACATACTAGGACTAAGCATCACAAACCCAACCACAGCAATAAGCCCTAACATCCCACCTACAAATACGCCTCTAGTAGTAAGCCCTTTCCAATAAATGCAAAGCAGAATAATTGGGAAATTTACACTTCCAGCGATACCAAAGATTAGTCCAACCATGAAAGCGACATTTTGATTCTCAAACACAAAGCCTAGTGCAATAGAAAGCACGCCTAACACAACAGTAGCAATTTTGCTAGCTCTCATTTGGGATTTAGAATCTGCCTGTCCGTTTTTAAAAGTATGCGTATAGAGGTCATGCGCTATGGCTCCAGCCCCACTAATACATAGCCCAGAAACTACAGCAAGGATGGTCGCAAACGCCACAGCAGAGATAAAGCCTAAGAGGATATTCCCGCCTAATATCTCTGAAAGCACGATAACAACCATATTGCTAGCACCCGTGAATGCACCATTTTCATCTACATAACGTGCATCGCCTAGCACAAAGGCAATGGCACCAAAGCCTAGCACAAACATCAATATAAAAAAGTAAGCAATAAAAGTCGTAGCATAGAAGGCAGACTTTCTAGCTTCTTTGCCATCTTTGACCGTGAAAAACCTCATCAAAATATGCGGTAATCCAGCGGTACCAAAGGTAACTGCAAGCCCCAAAGAGATAGTTGCTACAGGGTCTTTAAAGAATACCCCAGCCTTCATGATTGCATCGCCTTTGGGGTGGTTTTTAATCGCTTCGCCAAAGTAGTAACTAAGATCAAACTTCGAAAGATAAATAATCATTAGCGCCATCAAAGTCGTGCCACTTAAAAGCAAAGATGCCTTAATAATCTGTACCCAAGTTGTAGCGTGCATTCCTCCAAAAATCACATAACACATCATCAAAAGTCCAACAAGAACTACCGCCACTGCATAAGGCAAGCCAAAGAGTGTTTGGACAAGTTGCCCTGCGCCTACCATTTGTGCGATGAGGTATAAAATCACAATTACCAGTGAGCTAATAGCTGCAATGACACGCACAGGCTTTTCTTCTAAACGTAATGCGACCACATCAGTAAAAGTGAATTTCCCAAGATTTCTGAATCTCTCTGCAATGAGAAACAAAATAACAGGCCAGGCAATAGTCCATCCAACAGGGTAAATAAGTGCATCAAATCCGTAAGAAAAAATCAGTGCGCTAAGCCCTAAGAAGGCTGCAGCGCTCATATAATCCCCAGATATTGCCAGTCCATTTTGGAAGCCAGAGATTCCTCCTCCAGCGGTGAAAAACGCCGAAGCGGATTGGGTTTTTTTATTACAAAAATAAGTAATGACAAGTGTGCTAACAACAAAAGCAATAAACATAACCACAGCAGTGAGATTAAAAGAAGATTTTTCTACTTCGCCGCCACTATCAAATGCTGCGCCAAATACATAGCTACCACAGATTCCAAAAATGCTCAAACATAAAAGAAGATTTTTCATACATCCTCCTTGATAAGACCAATTTTTTTCATTCTCTCCACAATCTCAGCTTCTTTAGAATCTAAAAATATATTGGCTATAAAGCTATAAATTCCCGTGCCTAATACCCCTAACAAAATTGAGCAAAGACCAAAGACAATCCCAAGTGTTACGGGAGAATCTCCCACACTCAAAGCCAAAAACTCTGGAAAAAATGCCACTAATGTGAGAAAGCCAAAATAGCAACCCAGAACAACGATAGTCAGAAAAATAGTAAAACGCATTTTAAATTGCATAAATGCTTCAAACTCCATATATAAAGCTCTTTGTTCATCATTACCTGGCTCACAATAATTATTTTTGCAAATCATTTTCACTCTCCTTATTTGTAAAACTATTGAAGCTTCAACGCTTCACTAAAATAGTAAATATTAAAAAGATAAATGCCAGGATGAGAATTTTTATAGAAAAATTGGCATAGCTACTTTTTGTATCAAATTAAATATAGTAGTGTCTTTAACGACCTGCATTAGATTGATATAAGGATTAAAAAAAAAAAAAAATTGAGTTTGGAATCTGGGTTGTAAAAATTATTTACTTTGAATATTTTTTGCGCTCGTATTTCTACCTGCAGAGATAATGTCTAAAAACTGCTCTTTTTGTAAGCTTGCACTTCCTATTAGTACGCCAGAGACATTTTCTAAAGCAAGAATTTCGCTAGCATTCTTTGCATTCACACTCCCACCATAAAGTAGAGGAGAATTAGTCACAGTTTTAAGATAGGCATGTGTCTTATCTATATCCTGTATGCTAGCGCTAACCCCTGTGCCAATAGCCCATATAGGCTCATAAGCTACTACAAGATTTTCATACCCACTATCAATCCCTACAAACTGATTATGCAAAAACTCCTCTACTCTTCCACTCTCTCGCACCTCCAAACTCTCACCGACACAATAAAATATCTTAAAACCTTCTTTTGCAAAATAGTCAAATTTTTGCGCTAGCATTTTTTGATCTTCATAAAAAAGAGTACGCCTTTCACTGTGTCCAATCAGAATACTCTCTATCCCAAATTCTTTGAGTTGCTCTAGTCCTATCTCTCCTGTAAATGCCCCATTGAGGGCTGGAGTAGCATTTTGCGCACCGATACTAAGATGTTTGAAGTTATTATCAAGTAGTGCAGAGGTGTTTGGAAAAATTTGTAGAGGGGATTGTATGTCTTGGAGTAGAGAATCTAAGTCTGCAAGATACTTATGAGTAGCTTGACGCGTAAGATTGCATTTGAAATTAGCCGCTATGAGTTTCATACAATATCCTTAAAGAGTGAAATTACCAATGTTGTAAATTCTTATATTCAAGATTCTTATCATTGGGTTTGAGGTCTTTGTGTAAATCCTCCAAATTTGGCATAAAAAGCTCTACAGAATTTTTACTAGGCCTAGAGAGAGCTTGTATTTTTTGTTTTTTGATAATCTTTGCAAAGCTTCCTTTGTTTGCAGCCATGTCTTGGATGTATGCAAGATTATTCTTGCTTTGGCTAGTAGGATGGAGTTTTAATGCATATTTATAAGCCTGAATACTCTGTGGCAAATCACTGAGCATAAAAAAGCTATTACCCAGATTGTGGTAAATCTTGGCATAAAATGCTTGTGTCTTAAACTCTTGCTTGCAGGGCAAATCCAATGCTTGTTTGTAAAACTTGAGCGCACTTGCAAAAATACCCAGTTTGTAGTATGTATTAGCAAGATTATAAGCACTCTTACAAGTCTGAGATTCTCTAAAAAGCTCTGTGTAAATCTCTAAGGCTCTTTCATAATTGTTGGACTGATACAAAATATATGCTCGAAATTCACTCAAGCTTCTCTCTACAGATATGGCTTGCGCAACCCCAGCAAGAAAGCAAAACACCAACAAAACTCTCACTCTAGATTCCAATCAAGGGGTTCTTTTTGGCAGGAAAGCCAATACTGCTTAGCTTTTAAAAATACATCACTTCCCACAAAACCTCGTGCCAGAGGGCTTGGATGTGGTGCTGTAAGTATGCAATGTTTTGATTGATTGATAAGCGAGGCTTTTTTCTTGGCGTAATTTCCCCATAGCATGAAAACAATCCCTTCAAAATTCTCTGATAGTACCTTAATGACTTCATCGCTGAAAGATTCCCATCCAAAGCCTTTATGCGAAGCTGGTTTGTTTGCTTCTACGCTTAGAATCGCATTCAATAAAAGCACGCCACGCTCTCCCCAGACACTCAAATCGCCATGATCTGGAGGGATAAATCCACAAGTACGCGCAAGTTCTGTGTAAATATTTTTCAACGAAGGAGGTGGAGGCAAGGGCTTAGGGACAGAAAAACTCAAACCCATAGCTTGAGGTACAAGTTTTAAGCCATCTTTGCATGTCACATTGATAGCGCCATGATAAGGATCTTGGCCTAAGATCACGACCTTCACATCTTTAGGTAAAGTAAGAAAAAACGTTTTAAAAAGCATACTTGGGGGTGGGTAGAGAGTTTTACCTGTCTTTAATTCTGTAAGATAGGCTGTTCTTATATTTTCAAAAGTCTGGCTTTCTAAAAAACCACGAAGCAAGACTTTCCATTGATTTGGTAGCTTGATAGAATCTAGATTTGCCACTCTGCTTGCTACCAAAGATATTTATTCAATAATTTTTGGGACGATGAAAAATCCATCTTCTTTGAGAGGTGCATTTTCTAAAATATCTCTACCAATACCATTGTAAATAACTTCATCCTCACGAAGCGGTGTCTTAAGAGTTGTGGTAGGACTTGGGAGAGATGTAGTGCTGAGACTCTCTAGATTCTGTACAAATTCTAAAATCTCGCTCAATTGTGCCTTTATCTGCTCTTTCTTTTCGCTAGGAATTTCTATCATGCCAAGCTTTTGGAGTCTTGCTAAAAGGGTATCATCAATGAGCATTTTGAGGTCTTATTTGTGTGTCTTGCGGTACTGCAAAATCATCGCATAGGCTTCATCTTTCAAAAGCAGCTTTTGCTTTTTGAGGACTTCAAGTTCTATATCTGAAAGTAATTCTTCGCCACTTTCTATTTTCTTAATCCTATCATCTAGTTCATTGTGCTCATCAAAAATCTTTGCAAAATGTGCGTTTTCAGTTTTTAGCTTGCTTACTTCATCTCTGTATTCGTGAAACATACTATCTCCTTTGAAATATGCGAGAGATTATAAAGGAATTTGCCTTTAAGAGAAAATAAATCATTGCAATCTACTTAAAACATGTCTTCTAACAACCCGCTGTGTATTAGAGGTGACAGGATTCTTGACAGATGAGGTAATGTCGAGTAAATATAACGAATCTTCGATTGCGTGCAGTCTTGCACTTACTTTGTAACCTTTCTCAAACTCCATTTCTAACAACCCGCATTCACCCACTCCCAAATCTCGCAAACATACCAACCCAAAATCATAAGCATTCTTTGCGTAAACCTCTAGCTGCGTCTTAGCATGGATATGACTGAGTGGAGCTATCGGAGAGAGGATAAAAATATATTCCAAAAACATCGCTACAAAAATCAACATAAACACAGCATAAAAACCAACAAATCCATTTTCTACCTTACTTTTACCCATCTTGCTTCCTAACGCATCGGCACAAAATCCCCATGTTTTGCTACAAAACTCGCACCCTTAAAGCACCTGTGATTCTGACAAAACAAGAATTCCACCATTTCGCCCAATGTTGATGAATGAGACATTTTGAATGCAAATTTTGTAACAGAATCTAGTAAAGCTTCGCCATTAAAGAAAATTTTATCTTGAGCAAGATGCACTCTCACTTTTTGTTGCTCTAAAGGCAAAATTATCTTGCAAGTATTCAAAGGGGCAGAATCTAACTCTATAGTTTTATTATTTGCGGCTTTAATCTCTGCAATTTGCTCGATTACTTGAGAATTAGGATCGCGGCAAATGAGTGCTATTTTTTCATTAGCTTTGTATCCCGTGTTTGGGAGATGCGATGCAAGAAAGAGTGTCTTGTCCTGAATCTGCAAAATCTCTAGCGGAACTTGTGGCAGCAAAAGACCAGAATCCTTAGCAGCAAAACGTGCAAACTGAAAATCTTTAGTGCCATACCCAAAAAGCCTCTGTCTATCAATCAAATAAAACTCAGCACTTGTGCTAGAGAGCTCTAAAGCAACAGATGATGAGAGAAGATTCTGGATTTTTAAGAGTGCAATTTGTGAATCCAATCGCTTATGTATAGAAGTGGTATAAAAATATTTTGTAAGACTAAGAGTGCTATTTGCACAAGCAATACCAATCACACCAAAGATTACTATGCTATAAAGCAGCTCTATGCTAGCAAAGCCATATTTGAGTTTGCGTTGAGAAGTCTGCATTTATTTACGAGCTTGTTGGACTTTAAGAAAATGCAACGAATAAGGCAAAGAGGAATCTTTGTATACGACACAAGATTGGATTGCAAAAGTCTTATGAGAAATTTTCATATCCACAGAATTACAAGGGATCAAATCTGCAGACAAAATGTCATGTAAACTACTAATTTCAGCCTTTTGCATACCCAGACGATGAGAAGAAAAACGCACAACACTGAAAAGAAGCAAAAGTGCAAAAGCACACATCACTAAGGCATTCAAACATTCAATAAGAATAAATGCTTTTGTTTTGTTGGTATCCATCTGGCAAGTCTCCAATAAAGACATTTTCCTCAAAATACACTTTTTGTAAAACATCTCCATCCAAATATTTGATATTAAAACGCATTTTATAGCGTCCAATTTTGACTACACCAAAATTTATACAAGGACGAAAAACAATCACTTCAGAATCTGGAGGGTTTTGGCAAAGCTGTATATGTATAGGGACAATATCGCTACTAAAACCTTCAATATCTGCATCTGCACTCAGTATAGTGTATGATGATTGTATGATAAGAGAAAAACTCGGGTTGGTAATATCAACAAAATCACTTTGTGTAACTAAACGATTTTTGCTCTTCTCATACGCAGACTTTAAGGGCAGCTTTGCAAAATCTGTTTGCAAAAATACTTTTGAATCCGCCTCAAATGCCCTCTGTGTAAGCAAAATATCATTGATTTTCTCATCAATCACTCGCTTTTTGTCACCATAGCTTAGCTCATCACTCACAGGATTTTTCACGGCAATGACCACACCTACACAAATAATCACAATGCCAAAGGCAATGATTCCAATGATTGTTAATGGCCAATAGTTTTTCTGCACTTCTTTCCTTTCAATTTCGAACTCACAAACACAAAACCCAACAAGCCAAAAATACTGAGCAGCATGAAATACATGCTAAATTTCACAAAACCTCTAGAACCACTTTCATCACGAGGAATATTGCTCACCAAACTCACTTTATAATAGCTAGCTACTAAATCTGCTGCTTCGCTGTAGCCATTAAATACAATAGCTGAGATCCGCGCAGAATCTAAAATCTCTCTTGGTTTTGGCAAAAGTGGCGCCATATATTCAAAAAACACACGCTCATCATCAAATACATCTTTTGGCTTTAGTAGAATATCGATTTTGCGCTCTTTGGTATAAAAGAAAAACACACCATAAGGCTCATTGCTATAAGACTTCAAAAAAGCATCTTCAAAAGCACGCAAGGAAGTGAAGTTATATACAAACCCCGAAGTGCAAAGCAGTGGTGATTGCACACCCAATAAAACTTTTGTATTCTCACACACACGCCCGCTATCATCTATTATGACAACCTGTAAGCGAAATCCTGTTTTTTTATACAATTCATTGCCAAGCGTATTGATAAATTCTCTTGTGTTTGGTTTGAGTGAAAGTTTTTCATCAAGCAAAATGGGATGGATTCCACCTTGAGCGTAGAACCCAAGACAGAGAAGAAAAATGAGTTTTTTAAACATCAAGTCTTAGGTCATATGCAAGAACAAATCAGGCATAAATGGCATAGCAATAGTCGTAAGAATAGTCAAAATAATGAGGACAAAAAGAATCTTTTCTATAAATGTAAAATTCATCGCCTACTCCTTGACATTTTTATAATACATAGAAGCGTCTTTGACTTCTTGAGGGATATTGCTTGGATTCTCTATTTTGTAGTAGTTTGTGGCTTGAACTTGCTGGATAGATAAAGCACGAGTAGCCAGACATGCTGCAATTCCTAGCAGCACAACCACAACCAATAAAAGCCCTGCAAGTCCATTGATTCCAAATAATTTATCCATAAATCCTCCTACTCTTCAGCATTAAGTGATTGTATATAGGCATTTAACGCTTCTTCTTGTATGGATGCAAAATTGGCATATCCGAACGAAGGCATAATTCCTATTTTGCCTCTTTTGCCATTTTCTAAAACATGTTTTAGAAATGCTGGTGTGCCATAAGTGCTCAAATCTGCAGCCATACCTTCCATTCCCTTACCATCATCACCATGGCAAGCCACACAGCCCATATCTACAAACAATTCTCTGCCTTTATCTACTTCATTCTCGAATTTTGTATTCTTGAGTGCAGAAATCTCTTTCATCACAAAAGCAGCGATTGCCCTAGCATCATCATCACTCATCTCAATTGGTTCCATAGCACCCATTGCATAACCCAATCCATCGCTACCATTTTTGATGGTCTCAATAATTCCTTCTTCTTTACCCCACACAAGGAGATTTTGTGCTTTACCTTCCATGCCATCAGCATTTGGACCATGACAATGGGCACATTGTACTTGGAATATGCTTGAACCCATCATTTCAAGCTTTTCTTGCGAGAGGCTAGCCCAAGTCTTTTCGTATGAGGCGTTATAATGGGCAACTTCTTGATTGTATTGGCCAATCTGTGAAAAAGATCTGAGTGGATATCCTGCAAAAAAATACCAAAAACCCCAAATAATTACACCGATAAAACATGCTACCCAACCTACTGGAATATTATTTGCAAGCTCACCAATACCATCCCAAGTATGATCTAATTGTTCCTCACTTTCACTTCTTGAATCTTTGATCTTCTTGAGGTACAACCCCGTAATAAAAATTGTCAAAATAAGGATAACCGCTGCCCCTAGCAACGCTAGAGCATTTACACTATCTGATAAATTAAACCATTGCATTCTGACTCCTTCTTATTTCTTCTCTTGCGACTCGATAAGAGCATCATCTAAAGCATCTTTGAGTGCTAAATCTGCGTATTTTTCATAATCTCTCTTGCCTGTTCTCTGCGCAGAATACAAATGGTAGATATAACCATACAAGAACACAACACACACAAAAGTAGAGAGCGTATAAAGCACGCTAGCATGCTGGCTTATAAATCCTATGAATGTATCCATTTTCACACCTCTATTATTTGGCTGGTGCTCTACGCGCTTGACTTAGACTTTTCATATAAGCAATCAATGCAACAATTTCTTTTACTTCACCTCTAGCATATGCATCTTTGACACCTTTGTTTGTCATTTCATCGACTATGACCTTTGCCTCAGCCATAAAAATCTCTCTTGCCTTAGCAAGCGATTGTTTGTCGCCTTTTTTGTATTCCTCAGCACCAATCTGCACACCGTTTGGTACATCATAAGGCACATTGAATACAACTTTTTGCGTATAGGCTTCTGCAAAAGCTGTTTCAAAATCCACATTTTTGTGATAGAGATGTTTGTAGGCAGGCATAATAGATCCTGCCACACGAGAAGTAGGCTCCCACATATGTCCATCATGCCAATCTGTAGCAGAGTTTCTGTCACCGATTCTATGTAGATCTGGCCCTGTCCGCTTTGATCCCCACAAAAATGGTCTATCGTATGCATACTCACCACTCAGACTGTATGCACCATATCTATCTGTCTCAGCTTTAAAAGGACGTACGAGTTGCGAATGGCAGTTATAGCAACCCTCAGCAATATAGACTTGCCTACCTGCAGTTTCTAGCAAGCTATAAGGTTTGAGTCCTTCTATTGGACGTGCAGTCTTTGCAAATCCGGGTAAAATCTCCACAAGTCCTGCTATAGAAAATACACACACAAAAGCAAGCGTAAAAAAGAACGGATTTCTCTCTAAAAAACTAAACATAACTCACCTCCCTTTATTTAAGCTGCCATTGGTGTAGCATTCACAGGTTCCTTCTCTAAGATTCTCCCTGAAGAGATAGTCATAAATATGTTGTAGATAAACAAGACAAATCCCACCAAATAGAGCAATCCACCAATAGCACGGATGTAATAAAAAGAGATGATGTTATTGACTGTATCAATAAAGCTATAAATCAAGCTTCCAAATTCATCCACACTTCTCCACATCATCCCTTGAGTGATTCCTGCAATCCACATACTTGAGAAATAAAGGATTATGCCTATAGTCATCACCCAAAATTGTGCTTCTATTATCTTTTTGGAATAAATCTCACGCTTAAAGATTCTAGGCACCATATGATAGACAGCTACAATAATCATAAAGCCTACCCAGCCAAGTGCCGCATCATGGACGTGTCCGATAATCCAATCTGTAAAATGCGCTAAGGCATTGACTGAACGTATTGATTGGATTGGACCTTCCAGAGTAGTGAGCATATAGAATGTAGATGCAAGAATAAGGAATTTGATTATTGGAGATTCTTTTATTTGATTCCATTCACCGCGCATGGTAAGAAGCATATTAATAGCTGTTCCCCAAGAAGGCAAAATCAAAATCACAGAAAACACTGAGCCTAATGTCTGAATCCAATCTGGAGTGGTTGAGTAAATAAGATGGTGTCCGCCTGCCCAAATATATACAAACACCAATGCCCAAAACGAAAAAAGCGTGAGTTTGTAAGAGAAGATTCTCTGCCCTGATTCTTTTGGTAGAAAATAGTAGATAAGCCCGATTATACCCGTTGTGAATACAAATGCCACAGCATTATGCCCCCACCACCATTGCACCATTGCATCATTTGTCCCGCCATACAAAGAAATCGAGTGGAATATACTTCCTACGCCCGCGATGATTCCAGTGGGTATCGCAAGATTATTGAAAATATACAATGTTGCAATTCCTGTAAACGTGGCAATAAAATACCAAAGCGAGATATAAATAACTTTCTCTCTCCTCACACCCATACTGCCAAATAAACTTATACCCCAAAGCACCCAAACAAGCACAACTATAATATCAAGGGGCCAGATAAGTTCTGAATATTCCTTAGATTGTGTCATTCCACCAAAGAGCGTTACAACAGCCAATACCATAAGTACCATATACAGCCAAAAATGCACCAACCCAACAGCTTTCAAAAATGGGTGTTGGTGGTAAGTGATTTTTAGCACTCTCTGTCCCAAGTAATACCAAGAAGCCCAAATACCACTTAATGTGAAACCATAAATAATGCCATTTGTATGTAGTGGTCGTATTCGTCCAAAAGTCCCATATTCTGCAGCTAAATAATTGAGGTCTGGGATTGCTAGCTGAAATGCAGCCACGACACCCAAAAGCAACCCAACAAAACCAAACAGCAAAGTCGAAAACACAAACAACTTTGCTATCGAATAATCATACTCTAATGCACTGCTTTGCATCTCTTAAACCCCCATTCATAGAATAATCTTGAATGCTATCAGTTTCTAAATTAAAGCTGTATTAATTTTTATTCAAGGACAGCGAAGATTAGCCTACCCAATGGAGGTGCTGGAATCTCTCTTTGATTCTTGAACCAACCTTAAGATTGCTTACAAAGGTATAGTTGGTTCCACTATCTTGGACAAGGATTCTAAGCTCTCTCTCTCCAGCATATTCGGTCGCCATGTCTTTGATCTCTTTAAAAAGCAAAGGATTTGTGTCCTTATCATCAATAACAAGTACCAGAGGCGTGCAAACATCTATTACGCTTGGCATAAGATCAATATCTGTACTTTGGGATTGCTCTGTAGATTCTTGGGATTCTTTTTGCTGTTTTGGATTCTCTTTTTTAAGAGAGACACTTTGCGTACTTGCGTCTTGGAGAGAGAATACACCAAAGATTCGTACATTTTTTTTCTCTTCTCGTTCTTCAATTTTGCATTTAAATGCAATCGGTACGCCTTTTTGGATATCTTCTTGCATGGATTCTAAAGTATTCAAATGTCCTTCAAAAACCATAAAACTGAGTTTTCCTCCATAATCTAAAAATTCTACACCCCCATAAGCAGAGCCTTTTCTGCTTATTTTTCGCTTAACTTCTAGCACTTTGCCTACAAGCATACATTGGCTACCTATTGCTAATTGGCTAATATCGCTGGATTTCACAACGCCTTTTATAGCCTTTAATTCATTTTTAAATTGGTCAAGTGGATGACCATTGACATAGATTCCCATACATTCAAATTCATAATCCAATTTTGTATTTATGTCGTATTCCGGACAATCCATGAATTTAAAAAGCACGGTATTGGTATCAATCGCATCTTCCAGTGTTCCAAATAGAGAATCTGAGAGTAATTCTTTGGCCTTGTCTTTATTACGTCCAGCCTCACAAATATCCTCGATATAATGAAGCATGCTTTTACGCGAGTATCCTAATCCATCCAAACTCCCGGTTTTAATAAGTGGCTCAAGACTTCTTTTTGTGAATTTAGAAAAATCCATACATCCCACAAAATCTTGCAAATCTTTATATTTCCCTTTCTTCTCTCTATACTTGATAATGTCCTCGATAGGCCCTTCACCAAGCCCCTTGATAGCACTAAGCCCAAACACAATCTTTTTGACCCCATCAAACTCACTCACACTAAAATCGTTATCAGAATGATTGATATGTGGCGGGACGACCTCTAACCCCATATTTTTCACTTCCTCTATGTACTTTGCTACAGATTCTACGCGTGCCGTCTCGCTTGTAAGCATTGCTGCCATAAATTCGTGTTGGTAATAAGTTTTAAGATAAGCAGTCTGATAAGTAAGCATTGCGTAGGCTGCAGAATGGGACTTATTAAACCCATAGCCTGCAAATTTCACAATCAACTCCCACAAATCCTCCGCTTTCGCTCTATCATAACCCTGCTTTTGTGCTCCATCGGCAAATTCTTTTTTTAATCGCAGCATTTCATCAATTTTCTTTTTCCCCATAGCTCTACGAACCAAATCCGCTCCACCAAGCGAAAATCCTCCGATTTTTTGCACAATCTGCATAACCTGCTCTTGATAGACAATCACCCCATAAGTAGATTTCAAAATAGGCTCTAAAGAAGGGAAAGGGTAAACGATTTTTTGTTCTCCGTGCTTGCGTTTAATAAAATCATCGAGCATGCCAGATTCCATAGGTCCTGGGCGATAAAGCGCTAGCATCGCTACAATATCCTCAAATGTACTAGGCTTTAGCCTCCGACTTAGGCCTTGCATACCGCTAGATTCTATTTGGAACAAGCCTAAAGTATTCCCTGTTTGTATAGTCTCAAATACCGCTGGATCTTCCATTTTCATCGTCGCAAAATCGATCTCTTTACCATAGAGCTTCTTGATAAGCTTTAATGTATCATCAATCACAGTTAAAGTTTTGAGTCCTAAGAAATCGAATTTGATCAAATCGACAGCTTCAAGCCAATCCATATGGTACTGCGTTACCACGCCTTTGACTTTGTCATTTGTAAAAAGTGGCACCTTATTCCATAGCTCTTCTTGGGAATCTATAACAATTGCAGCAGCATGAATTCCAGCATTTCTATTAAGACCCTCAAGCTGCATTGCTGCTTCCCATACTTTTTGCGCCATTTGATTGCTATTTACAAGTTCGCGTATTTTTGGCTCTTTTTCCCAAGCACCATCCTTTTCTGTACCATCTTTGTCTGTGTATTTTGTAAGTGTGATTTTTAATTCATTTGGCACAAGCTTTGCAAAAGAATCTGCCTCTACAATAGGCATGCCCAATACCCTTGCAGCATCTCTTATAGCACCCTTAGCAAGCATTTTATTAAAAGTAATCACTTGTGCGACATTATGTCTGCCATACACTCCAATTACATAATCAATCATCTCTCCTCGTCTGCGTTGGCAAAAATCCATATCAATATCAGGCATACTCACACGTTCAGGATTCAAAAACCGCTCAAAAAGCAAATCATATTTGAGTGGATCAATATCTGTGATTCTTAAACTATAAGCCACAAGACTTCCTGCTGCTGAACCTCTTCCAGGACCAACAGGTATGCCATTTTGCTTAGCAAAATTCACAAAATCCCACACAATCAGCATATAACCCGGAAATTTCATATCAGTAATGACCTTGATCTCATGCTCTAATCTTGCATGATATGTTTCATGTAGCTCAGGAGCAATATTTTGTAATCTCTCTTTGAGGCCTTCTCTACATCTATGCGCAAAATACACAGAATCATCGATAGATTCTAAATCTACCCCCAAAACAGAATCTAAGCCTTCATTTTGTGCATAAAGTCGAGTGTTTTTAAACTTTGGTGGTGTGGCTGGCGAATTTTTAAGCAAGATTTCGCCTGTGTGTTTATTTTTGATCTCCTTGTTTTTAAGACTAAGCTCTAAATTGCATTTGTCTGCGATTTCTTGGGAATTTGCAATAGCTTCAGGAATATCCAAAAAAAGCATTTGCATCTGCTCTGCTGATTTGACATAAAATTCTTTCACAGAGTGCTTTAGCCTATCTTTTTGTTCTAGGGTTCTTCCCATCGCTACACACATCGCTACTTCTTGCGCACTAGCATCTTTTTGTAATGTGTAGTGCGTATCATTAGTGGCTACAACCTTAATACCAAGCTCCTTGCCTAAACGTAAGATTTGCCCATCGATGAAATGTTGATTATCAATCCCATGGCGCATAATCTCAAGATAAAAATCTTCGCCAAAGATATCTTTATACTCAAGCGCAATTTCTTTAGCGACCTCATAACCTCTAGCCCCGTGCATCACATTGCGCTCATTTTGTGTATTCAGATGCCAATTCACCTCACCTTGTAGGCAAGCAGAGGAGCATACAAGTCCTTGGCTATATTCGCGTAAAAGTTTTTTGTTAATACGTGGATAGTAATAAAATCCATTGATATAAGCTTGAGAGCTTAAATACATAAGATTTTTGTAGCCTTGATAATTCTTTGCATAAAGACATAAATGGAACCTGCGCAGATTTTTATCACCCAGAGAATCTGCATTGTGTAAATACGCCTCCATACCAATAATTGGTTTTATACCCTCTTCTTTCATTGCTACATAAAATTCCAACGCCCCAAACATATTTCCATGATCAGTCATCGCTACAGAGCTCATACCCAACTCTTTTATACGCTTTGCAAGATTTTTGATTTTGTTTAACCCATCAAGCAGAGAATATTCTGTATGCAGATGCAAATGCGTGAAACTCATAGCGACTCCTTTGTATTAGATTTATTGAATACAATTATAAAAAAATGTCTTTTTGATTCTTATTAAGCCTTATGGAAGTTAAGGAATCTCCATCTTTGCGTGATTCTTAAAGGAAAATTATGAGATTTGTATGCATTCTATTTTGTTTATCTCTTGGTTTTTATGGTTGTGTAAATTTAGCACCAAAAGCCCCACAAGTTTCAGAATCTAAGACAACAAAGCCTAATCCACCCATCGCAAAACAGCCCACAGAATCCACCCCAACAAAAGATTCACAAATAACCATTTTAGAATCCCAAAAGGACACTCCAAAAGCAAAACAATACAAACGCAACTCAGGTATATTGAAATTTGACTTTTCAGAGATTACAGCAGAGTTTGGAGATAGTCTAGAGCCTTATTCTAAGATTGATAACTATACAGGCACGATACGCCTCCACCATGATAATGGAAATATAGCTTGGGAAATAGACTTTAAAAATGGCAAACAAGATGGCTGGAGTAGGTGGTTTTATACTAATGGAGCGCTACGAACAGAAATGTTTTTTGTCGGTGGAGATGCTAATGGGGATTATAGATGGTTTTATCGTAATGGAGTCTTGCGAGAGGAGGGCGCTTATGAAAATGACTTAGCACAAGGCACATACAAACTTTACGCGCCAAACGGGAAGCTGGAAGCTCTTATAACCTACAGAGACGGCGAGGAAATATCAAGGCGAATACAAACACAGTGACACCACTAAATACAGAGATATTTAGTAATTAAACAACCTACAAAAACTTTCTCTTAAAACGCGTTACAGAATGACTCCGCCACCTAATACTACATCTTTGTCATATACCACCATAGCTTGCCCCTTTGCTACCCCATAAGCTGCTTCTTTGAGTTGGGCTGTGATGATATTATTTTCCACCCTTACTTCTGCTTTGATTGGCAAACTGCGGTAGCGGATTTTCACTTCATATTCACCATTTTTAAAACCGGGTGAAAGACTGAGATTTTGTGCAAGTACCTCTGTAGTTTGAAGTTCATCTTTTGTGCCTACAACTATTTCATTATTTTCTGGATTGATCCCCATCACATAATGGGGTTCATGCGCACCAAACACCCTAAAACCCTTGCGTTTCCCGATAGTATATTGCATGTAGCCCTTATGCTCACCTATAATCTCACCTTGTGTATTCTTGACTACACCTACTTGCTCTACCTGCTCGTGTTTCCTTAATATATCAATATAATCCGTATCCACAAAACAAATCTCTTGTGAATCTTTATAAGTCTCTAGTGTGCCAAGAAATGGCAGAAGCTTTAGTGCTGTAGGTTTTATATCTGCTTTGATACTATCGCCTAGTGGAAATACAACATTATCGATGGAATCTTGCGAAAGCGCATACAAAAAATAGCTCTGATCTTTTGTGGAATCTGCAGCTTTCTGGATACGTTTGATTCCTTTGTAGTCTGTCACTCTTGCATAATGACCAGTAGCAATTTTTTCACAACCCATAGCTTTTGCTTTCTCAAATGCAAGCCCAAATTTGATAAAAGGATTGCAAATCGAGCAAGGATTGGGAGTTTGACCACGTTTATAAGAAGCAATAAATTCGTTATAAACAACCTCTTTAAATTCCTGTTGGGCATTAATAACTTGGAAGTCTATACTCAGAGCTTTGGCGACCTTTTCACCATTACCAATGAAAACATTGTGTTTCGCTTCTTTCTCATGAAGCTTCAGATAGATTCCTAAAACCTCATAGCCTTGATTTTTTAAAAGATATGCACAATAAGAGCTATCCACACCACCACTCATTAGTAAAGCAACTTTTTGCATTTGAAACCTTATGAAAATAAAAATCCCACCCAAATTCAAGAGTGTCAAATAGTGTCAGAGACTGCTAAAAGAGTGCATTTTAGAGTTTTAAAGTAAATTTTTAATTAAGTTAGCTTGTGTTATACTTCCGCGCATTTCGCCCCTTAAAATAATTAAGACAATAACTCTCTATACTAATTTTTTTGGAACAAAGCAGTGATTTTTGAACATGAATTGCCACAGGGTAGCAAACTTTATTTTGATAAATCTGCGAAACTAAAACGCGATATAGAAAATCTTGCTGTCCAGATTCTTTATGAGAATGGTTACAAAGAGATTGCGACCCCAACCTTTAGCTTTCTTGCACACCAAGATGATTTTTCAAACCGCAATATGATCCGACTAAGCGGAGAAGATAACCACCAGATTGTTTTACGCTATGACAGCACCATCGATGCCATGCGCACGATCACTAAAAGAATCTCACGCGCAAGCCACCATAAGAAGTGGTTTTATATACAGCCGGTATATGATTACCCAACCACAGAGCTACACCAGATTGGGGCAGAATGTTTGGATTCTCAGGGTTTAGCACCTGTGATGTGTCTCTCAGCGCTTATTGTCAATAACCTTGGGCTAGAGCCATTCTTACAAATTTGCAACCAAAAAATTCCCATGCTTTGCGCACAGCACTTAGGACTGGACATACAGGCTTTTAGCAATCCAAATATTTATGCACTCGGTCAAAGAGAACATTTTTTGAAAGAACTTATACAAACACACACCAAAGAGGACTTGCAGCAGACACTCAAAAATGCACCCAATTTTTTGCGCGATGAATTAGAATCATTGCTTGAATGTGCAAGCTTTTGCGAGTACCAAAAAATTATATTTTCTCCTTTGTTTTGCGCGCCGGGTGGATATTACAAAGGATTGTTTTATCGTATGTTTCTTAAAAACGAAGTGCTTGTAATCGGCGGAAGCTATACTATTTCGCAGACACCCTCTTGCGGATTTGCAATCTATACTGATAGCATCGTAACCAACCTTTTGAAAGATACAACAAGGAGCTAGAAATGGCTGATTTGGTAGTGGGAATCCAGTGGGGAGATGAGGGCAAAGGCAAAATTGTAGATTCTCTTGCAAAAGAATATGATTATGTCGTGCGCTATCAAGGCGGTCATAATGCAGGGCATACAATAGTGGTAAGTGGGCAAAAGATTGCACTCCATCTTATTCCATCTGGAATCTTGTATCCGCATTGTAAAAATATCATTGGCAATGGCGTGGTAATAAGCACCAAAGCACTCATTGAGGAATTAAAACCCTTCAAAGACCTGCAAGGCAGATTATTTATCAGCGACAAAGCCCATATCATTCTGCCCTACCACGAAATGCTCGATATTGCCAAAGAATCTAATGCCGACAAAAAAGCTATCGGAACGACCTGCAAAGGCGTAGGTCCTGCTTATACTGACAAAATTGCAAGGATTGGCATACAAATGCATGATTTAGCAAATCCCAAAATACTAGAGCAAAAAATCGAACAAGCACTCTATGCTCTTAACCCATTAGCACAAGAATTTGGCTTAAACTTCCCTAGCAAAGATATGCTTTTAGAATCTTTGCAGCAAGATGCAAAGGTCTTAGTACCATTTATGTGTGATAGCACACAACTTCTGTGGAATGCACAAAATAACGGAAAAAAGATTCTCTGTGAAGGCGCACAAGGAAGCATGCTAGATATTGATCATGGGACATACCCTTTTGTTACGAGTTCTAATACTATAGCTGCAGGTGCATCCAGCGGAACAGGATTAGCCCCAAGAGACATCAAAAGGGTCATTGGCATTGCCAAAGCCTACTGCACACGCGTGGGCAATGGATATTTTCCTACAGAGGATTTTGGCAAAGACGGTGAGTATTTGGGTGTGAAAGGGCAAGAGTTTGGTACGACGACAGGAAGAGCGCGTAGATGCGGATGGTTTGACATAGTAGCTGCCAAATACGCCTGTAGGCTCAATGGCTGCGATTCCTTAAGTATTATGAAACTTGATGTATTGGATGGATTGGAATCTGTCAAAGTCTGTACTGCCTATGAATATAAGAATCAAACAATTGACTATGTCCCCACAGACTACCAAAATGTCAAGCCAATCTATACAGAATTTAGCGGTTGGGATAAAGTAGCAGGCATAAGAAAATACCAAGACTTGCCACAGGAAGCAAAAACATATCTTGAATTTTTACAACAACAAATAGGAGTAAAAATCTCTCTTATCTCTACTAGCCCAGAGCGCGATGATGTGATTGTTTGCTAGAAAGCACGAGATAAATATGACTACAAAATTTTCTCTTCTCTTGCAGCTTCGAGCCAAAGAACTCCAATCCCAAGAATGCAAGATTTCGCAACAAAATATCCATATCAAGAACAAGCAAGCAGAAATTGATGCGATCTTATCTGAAATAGCCCAGATACAATTCCCAACAAATGGTAGCTACCAATCGTATTTTGCACTCTCACAAACAAGAAATACGCTTATTGCGCATATGGAGATTCTCTATGCTGAGCTATCTGCTCTCAAATCCCATGTAAAAACTTTGGAAGAAGAGTATAAACTGCTGCATATTGAATACGAAAAAATCAAGTATCTGGATACTAAAGAAAAGCGAGCTTCTATGAAAGCACTCAAGCTCGTCCAACAGAAGCAAACAGATGAAATTGCGATAATGCTATACACAAACAAAAGGCAGGCATTATGAAAGCACTCTTTTTGATTCTTATAATCTCTTTGTCATTAGGTGCAGATATGCCAAGCCAGAACTTCTCTTTGCCTAAAACCTTACAAAGTGACTTGCTTGAATGTAATATCATCTTTGAGCAAAGAAAAGATGAAATTCGTCAAGAACTCCAAGCCATAGATGAGCGTCAGCAGGCACTACAAGTATTACAAAACGCTACGCAAGTGATTTTAGATGAAAAAAGACGCAATCTAGAATCCAGCCAAAAAGAGCTTGATGAAAAGATATTGGCATTCCAAAAACTCAAAGAAGAGACACTTTTAGAATTCCAGCAAAAAAACGAGCAGGCAGAGCTCGCCATGAAAGCACGAGAAGAATATGTGCAAGAAATGCTCGCACAAAATGAGGAGATTCTCAAAAAAATCGAACAAAAAAATGATGATAAAGTGATTGCAAGCTACCAACAAATGAAAGAAGCAAAATCTGCGGCAATCTTTTCACAAATGGATGAAAGCGAGGTCGTGGAAATACTCACACAGATGGATCCAAAAGATGTCAGTAGGATTCTCTCAAAAATGGATGCACCAAAAGCCGCAAGTATCACACAAAAAATCCGCGAGCCAAGAAACAAAGAACCTATAAATCCTCCTCTTGCTCCAGAGACTCCTGCAATACAACCACCCCAAGAGTTAGGATTACCACAATCCCCACAAGATTCAGATTCTCAAGAATCTAGCCCCACCCAAGAATCCGAATCTTAAATCTTAAAGTATTGCCTATGTCACAACACACTAAAAAAAAAAAAAAACCTTGTACTTATCAGCGTGGATTCCCCTCTTTTAGCAGGGATTTATGATTTGCGCCAATCTCTTTTGCAAAAATCTTGGACTCTCAATGGACATAGCTCAAGCGCTTTGAATACACTTTTTGAGGAAATCTTGAGTGCAGATTTTGAGCTTGATTCAATCTTTTATGCCAGAGGGCCGGGCAGATTCAGTGCGCTAAAGATGACACATATTTTTTTGCACACACTTTGTTTGGTCAAAAGTTACAAGCTTTTTAGCGTGTCAAGTTTTTATTTCAATAGTGCTGCACCAATACATGCTTTTGCCAACAAATACTTTATACAAGAAAATCAAGGCATTGCTCTCAAAGATTTTGGAATCAAAATCGCACAGGAATTCGTCCTACCAGAAGTTTTGAACATAGATGATTTTGATACACAAAACAAACCTTTGTATATTCTGCCACCTGTATAGGTATCTTACTTTTAGGAGGATTTATGGATATTCTTGTCCCTGCTACAAGTGCAAATCTTGGCCCGGGCTTTGATAGCTTAGGACTAGCACTAGGGCTTTATAATAAAATCTCTATCACACCTACTTCGATTACAAGTATCCAAATAGCTGGCGAAGGACAAGAGAATGTGCGATTAAAAACAAATAATATTTTTGTCAAAATATTTTCACAAATCCTACAAGCACATGGAAAAGAGGGCAGTTTCAAGTTTTCATTTGAGAACAATATCCCAGTTTCACGTGGACTTGGATCAAGCTCGGCAATAATAGTAAGCGCTATCTATGCGGCTTTTTTATATATGGGCAAGAGCTGTGATAAAAAATCAATTTTAAATCTTGCTATAGAGTATGAAAAGCATCCTGATAATATCACTCCGGCGATTTTTGGTGGATTTAATGTAGCACTACTCGAACACACAGACAACAACACCAAGCAAAATGTCATAAACATACACAAAGAGATTCCACAAGACATTAGCGCGGTTGTCGTTATCCCAAACAAAAGTATCTCCACCAAACTTTCCCGCAAAAGCCTGCCAAAAACCTATGGAATCAGAGAATGCATATTTAATCTTTCGCATGCATCACTACTGACAGCTGCCTTTTTGACAAATGATTGGGAGAAGCTAACCCTTGCAAGCAGAGACAGAATCCACCAAAATATCCGCATGAAAAATATGCCAATCCTCTTCCGTTTACAACATATTGCATTACAAAATGGCGCGCTCTCAAGCACTCTGAGCGGAAGTGGTTCATCTATGCTTAATATTTGCTATAAAGAAAACAGCCCAAAACTCGCTAGAGTTTTAGCCCAATCATTCCCGAGATTCAAAGTCTTAGAGCTTGGCTTTGATAATTTGGGTGTGAGAGAAATCTAAATTAGTTGGTATAATGCCATGCGTAACCCGAAGCAAACAAGGATGTGTGTTACCTGCAGAAAACGTTCTCACCAAAATAAGCTTTTGCGACTACAAGTTAAGAACAATAAACTGTATCTTTTCAATGGATCCAACAGAAGTTTTTATATATGCCAAGAATGCCAAGAAAAACAAAAAACATTTATCAGTATTGCCAAGCGGTATAACTTACAGAGTACTCAAATAACAAAGGAGTGTGTGCAAGATGGCAAAAATCAAACTAATGCAAGTAGCTGAAGAATGCGCAAAAACCACAAAAGAGGTCTTTGATAAAGCCCAAGAGATGGGCTTAGAAGTCAGGTCTGTGTCCTCAAGTATTAGCGAGGAGGAAGCAGCTGCCCTATTTGAATTTATAACAAGCGGTACCAACCTCTTAAAGAACAAACAGCCGACCAAAAAGAGCAAAACCACCAAAAAATCTACAGAATCTCCAAGGGCTACTGACACAGCCATACAAACTCCGAAGAGCAAAACCACCAAAAAATCTACGGCAAAAGCCAAAGAATCAGAACAAGCACAATCCCAACCAACACAAACCCCCACATTATCCCAAGAAATCACAGAGAAAAACACCCAAGAAGTACCAAAAAGAGGTTTTAGAATCGTACGTAAAAACGAGTCTGCCAAACCTCCAAAATCCCAAGCGAAACCACAAAATCTCAGCTACAAAGAACTTCTCGCACAAACCCAAGATAGTGATTATCATGCCAAGCCTAAAAAAGCAGCGCAAAAAATCCGCACACAAAAACACCTCAATGAGCAAAAAATAAACATCCTAGAAGACAGAGAGTTTAGCTTTAGCAGCGATTATGATGATGAGCAAGATGAAGTGATGCTCTTTGACTTGAACGAACAGGAGATACGCGATGAGGAGGAGGAAAATCGCCTAAGACAAAACATAACAGAGCGCATCCAGCTCAACAGAAAAAGCCCCTGGATGAATGAAGGATCTATCCGTCGAGGTGGCAAATACAAGAAAAAATACACACAAAAAGAGAATCTCAAAGAAATAAAAAATGTGATCAGTATCCCCGAAGAAGTCCGTGTATATGAGTTTGCAGAACTCAGTGGACGAGAGTTAAAAGATGTGATGAAGGTATTACTAAACCTCGGTGTAATGGCGACAAAAAACGACTTCTTAGACAAAGATGCTATTGAGATACTAGCTGAGGAATTTAAGATTGAAATCTCTATCTTAGAGGACAAAAGCGAGCTTGAAGAAATATACAAAGACGAAGATTCCCAAATCTCACTCAAAGAGCGTCCCCCTGTCGTAACTATCATGGGGCATGTCGATCATGGCAAGACATCACTCCTTGATTATATCCGCAACTCCCGTATAGCCCAAAAAGAATCTGGAGGTATCACTCAGCATATAGGCGCATATATGGTAGAGAAAAATGGCAAGACTATCAGCTTTATTGATACTCCTGGTCACGAAGCCTTTAGTAGTATGCGAAGTCGTGGCGCACAAGTAACAGATATAGCAGTCATTGTTATTGCTGCTGATGATGGTGTCAAGCCCCAGACAATCGAAGCGCTCAATCATGCCAAAGCCGCAAATGTGCAGATAATTATCGCTATGAACAAAATGGACAAGGAGAACATCAATACAGACAAGCTCAAGACAGAATGTGCCGAGCTTGGGTTTTCTCCAAACGAATGGGGTGGGGAATACGAATTTATACCAATCTCTGCAAAAACCGGGCTGGGTATAGATTCCCTCCTAGAAACCATTCTTATACAGGCTGAGATTTTAGAACTCAAGGCAAATATTAATAGCAAAGCAAAGGCCACCGTCTTAGAAGGAAGTCTAGAAAAAGGCAGAGGTCCTGTAGCCACTATCATAGTCCAAAGTGGGATTTTACGCGTGGGTGATCCGATAGTAGCTGGGACGGCGTTTGGACGTATCAGAGCAATGAGTGATGATCTAGGCAGAAGTATCAAAGAACTTGCCCCTTCCTATGTAGCCCAAATCGTAGGACTCTCTGTGGTACCTGAGGCAGGCAGCATGCTTGTGAGTGTGGATAATGATACCCAAGCAAGAGAATACGCACAAAAACGCGCACTTTATTTACGCCAAAAAGAATTAAGCAAAAGTACCAAAGTAACCTTTGAAGAACTAGGCGATATGGTAGCAAAAGGGAATCTCAAAATCCTACCTATTATCATAAAAGCGGACACACAAGGAAGTCTTGAGGCTATCAAAACAAGCCTAGAAAACCTAAGCAATAATGAAGTCAGTGTCAATATCATAAGTGCTAACATAGGTGGTATAAGTGAGAGTGATATAAGCCTTGCGACTGCAAGTAGCAATAGTTTTATACTAGGCTTTAATGTCCGCCCTACCGGCAATGTCAAAGCAAAAGCCAAAGAGCTAAATATCGAAATCAGAACCTACTCTGTGATTTATGCCTTGCTTGATGAAATGAGAGGGCTTGTTTCTGGAATGATGAATCCACTTATTCATGAAGAAAACACAGGACAGGCACAAGTAAGAGACACTTTTTCTATACCAAAGATTGGTGTTGTAGCAGGATGTATGGTGGTAGATGGTAATTTGCAGCGAGGTATTACAGCACGTCTTATACGAGATGGTGTGGTGATTCACACAGGGACGATCTCCTCGCTCAAACGCTTCAAAGATGATGTCAAAGAAGTGAGTAAAGGCTATGAATGCGGAATCATGCTGGAAAATTACAACGACATAAAAATAGGCGATGTAATAGAGACTTTTAAAACACAGACAAAGGCACAATCACTTTCCTAAAGTTCCAGACCATTAGTTCTCTAGCACCCAGGCTTTTTACAAGCACTCCTATTTTCTACGGATGGATGATGAAAGGGAAATACTGAGAATTGTTGGAATACATATTTTAAGCAGATGGAGAAAGATGGTTCTCTGTGTGAATGTTGGATTCAACACAAGCAATGCAATCCAATTGAGATTCGGGATGCTTAAAGTATAATTCTTCACGAAAGCAATTTAAGGAAACTCAATCATGCAAGTAACACTCACGCATTTCACCCCGCTTCATATCTGCTCAAATGCCATTCGCACTTGTTATCAATCTTTTGAACGCGGTGATAATGGCGGAGAGAAGGACCTCGCGCTTATTGATAAAGTGGGCAATAAGAATAGACATAGCTCGACTTTGGAGCATCTGTTCTATAACTTTTATATACAAGGCATATCGCGCGCGTGTCTGCAAGAGCTAGCAAGGCATAGAATGGCTAGTTATAGTGTGAAATCCAGCAGATATACTCTCAAAGAGCTCAAGCATACAGAGACCTTCTTGCCACTTAATTCTCATAATATGCACAGAGCAGAGCAGTTTCTGGTCTTTTGTGAAAATGAGCGCGTGAATGAAGCCAGTGTTTTGGCTCTAGAAAATCTTCGGGAGATTCTCAGTAGTGGTGTGGGTAATGACCTTGCGAAGTTTTGTATGCCAGAATCTTATAAGACTGAGCTTGCATGGAGTATCAATGCTAGGTCGCTGCAAAATTTTCTCACGCTACGAAGTGCTAATGCTGCACTTTGGGAGATCAGAAAACTAAGCCTTGCAGTCTTTGAAGCTTTGCCACAGGAGCATAGATTTATTTTCCAAGACTGTATGGCTACTTGAGACTATGATATGGATTGATATTACAGATTCTAAATATGTACTGTTTTTTCGTGCGCTCTTGCCTTATCTTAGAGAACTTGATGAAGTGTTTATCACTACAAGAAAATCGTATGGTTATGATGAATGCGCTAGGCTTCTAGCACTTTTTGGAATCCAGAGTGTGAGTGTCGGTGGGTATGGCGGAGGCGAGAGATTAGGCAAGCTCAAGGCAAGGCTTGTAAGGCAAGAGAAGCTCTTAGAGCTTGTGACTGCTAAAAGTCCTAGAATCTTTCTTACGGGAGTGAGTGTCGAGGGAAGCGGGTGTGCCTTTGGCTTGGGGATACCTGTGGTGCAGTTTTCGGATACGCCAATTGCTGGATCGTCCGTAGATGTGCGTCTGCTCACTAAAGTAGCGCGTTTGAGCCTACCGCTCTCAGAGCTTATCTTCTATCCTTTTGTGTTGCCAAAGGAATGTTTTTTCTTGCTTGGTATGGATGAAGAAAATCTTAAGAGCTATGGGTTTATTGATGTAGCACTTTGGCTTGATGGCATAGAGGACTTGCGCTCACAAAGACATGTGAGAAAGTCGAGGTTTTTAGACGCGCTGGGGTTGCAAGAAAATCTGCCTTTGATTCTGGTGCGTGAGGAGGAGTATAAGGCGCATTATGTGAAAGAGCAGCTTGATGTGCTCTATAAAAGCGTGCATTTGCTGCACAAAAACTTGCGAGCCAATATCGTGATAATGCCGCGCTATGAGAGTGAAAGTCTACTGACAGAATTTGGCGGATGTAATCGGGTGAAAGTCTTAGAGCAGAAGTTTTTTCCGCAAGAGTTTTATCCCTTTATTGATGTGGTGCTTGGTGGCGGGGGGACGATGAATCTCGAAGCAAGCTATCTTGGGATTCCTACGATTTCTATGCGTTCGCTCCTGCTTTTTCATGATGTGTTTTTGATTCGCAATGGCTTTATGCAGCATACTTTGAATCCGCAGGACACATTAGAGCTAGTCTCTGAAAATCTTGGTTTAGCAAGAGGTGAAAATAAAAGTGCGTTTGTGCAAGGGGATGTAGAATCTGCAAAGCGTGAGATTGTCTGTACTCTTAAGAGGATGTTTTATTAATCTTGGGCTTTTGCTTGCACTATGCTAAATGAGATGTTTGTGATTTCTTTGTGCTGCTTTATGAATGCATTTATCTCATCAAGGCCTAAAGAGGATATTTTGGCAATATCTTGCTTGTGGGTATCAAGGGGTAAATCTCGCAGATAATTTATAAGCTTGGCATTCAGTCTTTGGGATAGCGTCTCCTCACCCAAAGGCTCACTTCCGAGAATAAATGCCTTTGCAGAATCTAATTCTGCTTGTGTGATTCCATTTTGGACAAATTCTTTGATGACTTCTTGCAGTGTTTTTATCGCGTTATCTTTGGAGTCTAAACCTGTCTGTAAATATCCCCAGCCATAATGAGCTAGCTTGCTAGCGCCATTGAGCCTGAATGAGACTGAGTATGCTAGACCTTGCTTTACGCGGACTTCCTCCATAAGCCTAGAGCCAAAACCAGATGAACCAAGTGTGAAGCTCATTATTTTTGTCTTGTAATTGTCTTTGGTGTCTGCATCAAAGGGTGTGGCGAAATAGATGAAGGCTTGTTCTGTGGGTTTGTGTATGATGGTGGTTTGTGGGGTTTGCAATGTCGTGATTTTGGGCTTTTTAGTAGGCGAGCCTTTGGGGAGGATGGATAGCGTTTGCTCAAGCTGGTTTTTGAAAGCATTTAGTTCCATATCCCCACCAGCAACAATTATAAGGCGGCTTAGCACGAGATTTTGCTCTAGGAATGCTTTGATGTCTGAAAGGCTGATATTCTCAATACTTTCGAGATGGCCTTGAGAGGGGGAAGCCATCGCTGTACCTGCAAAAAAGAGAGAGTGGAGATTCTTATCTGCGATGTAGTCAAAGTCTGATTCTTTGGCAAGAAGGGAAGTTTTGGCAAGAGTCTTGACTTTGTTTAGTGTCTGCTCGCTGAGATTTGGGTCGCTTAGAAGCTCAAGTAGGCAAGAGTATGCGAAATCCTTGTATTCGGTCAAAAAAGACAAATCAAAGCTTAACGTCTGTAAGCCCTGTCCTATGTCTAAATCAATAGCTTTGCTCTCGAGCTTCTTGGCAAATTCTGTGCTACCAAGCTGCTTGGTACCCTCATTGAGTAAAAGTGAGGTCAAATAGGAGAGTCCGGCTTTTGTGTGCTTAGAATCTGTGGAATTATCATAGAGATTCCCTCCGCCGTTAAAGACGAATGTGATAGTGCCTATCGGCAGTAGGCTGCTTTGCTCAAAAATAAGTGGGACATCTATGCCATTGATTCTTATAAACTCCACACCCTCTATGCTTTGTACGCGGCTTTCTATACGCTTTGTTATTATCACTGCAATTCCTCCTATGAGAATGAGTACCACAGCAGCTTTCAGTAAAAATCCTAGTTTTAATTGATGCAATTGGCTGCCTTAGTAGTATTTTAAAACTTCGTATGCTGTGTCGCGTTTGGCTGGTTTATAGCCTAAGTCTTTGATGAGCTTTATCATCTCTGCTTGATTCATAGAATGGCAAGCACCAGCGCTTGATACGACATTTTCTTCCATCATCGTGCTTCCTAAGTCATTTGCACCAAAAAGCAAGGCAAGCTGCCCTATATAAGGACCTTGAGTAACCCACGAGCTTTGGATATTAACAAAATTGTCAAGATAGATTCTGCTACAGGCTAGAAGGCGCAAGTAGCGATTAGAACTTGCACGTTGGATATGAGGAAATTCCCCTTTTAAAGGGGTATTATCCGGTTGAAAACTCCAGAGAATAAATGCTCTAAAGCCATTGTATTTATCTTGTAGGTCTCTGATATTTTGCCAATGCTCTATGATGTCTTCATCATTTTCTACTGAGCCAAACATCATGGTTGCTGTGCCTTTCATACCAAGCTTATGAGCTTCCTCGTGGATATGTAGCCATTGTTTTGTATCAAGCTTTTTTGGCGCGATAATATCACGCACTCTATCGCTTAAAATCTCTGCACCAGCACCAGGTATGGAGCTAAGTCCAGCTTTTTGTAAGCGTAAGATAGCTTCTTGGACGCTGATTTTAGAAATTTTAGCGATATAGTGTATTTCGACAGCAGAAAAGCCGTGTATGGTGATTTGGGGGTATTTAGTGTGGATATGGCTTACTAGCTCTTCATACCATTCAATCTTTAGCTTTGGATGCACTCCACCTTGGAAAAGTATTTGTGTGCCACCAATTTCTAGTAATTCATCAATTTTTGAATCAATTTCTGCAAAACTTAGTACATACACTCCCTCTTCGCCTAGTCTGCGCTTAAATGCACAGAATTTACAATCCACCCAACATGCATTGGTGTAATTGATATTTCTATCTATGACAAAGGTAATTGTCTTATCTGAATGCAGAGAATCTCTGATCTGGTTTGCACGCAATCCCAGCTCTTTTAACGATGCATTTTGCATGAGGTAGAGAATCTCATCATTGCTTACGCGTTTGTGGGTGTTTGTACTAGACATATTAGCTCCTCTAAAATCTCGTTCCCATAGTAAATTCAAATTTTGATGTGAAATCCTGCTCTCGGGGATTTATAGCCTGAGGGAATACAAGCACGATGGGACCAAGAGGGCTTACCCACTCAACTGCTATCCCCCAAGAAGCGCGCTCTGTCTCTTGAAGAGAATCCACACCTATCATTCCATGATCTGCAAAGACTGCTATGCGCATTTGTGCCTTTTGTAATAAGCCATAGCTTAGCTCAACAGAATTGGTAAGAATATAGTTCCCGCCTATGCGGATTCCGCTGAGATTATCAGGGAAGCGTGGTGTTAGGGAGCTTACTTGGTAGCCTCTGACACTAGAGATACCACCCATATAAAATTTACTTGTGATTGGTGTGTAGCCTTGGTCGATAATCATACCTGCTTGTGTTTTGTAGCGCGCGATAAAATCTAGTCCGATAAGATTCTTTAGGTGCTTGTAAGCGGCGAATTTCCCATAGATTTTTGTATATTTCTCTCCGCCACCAAGTCCAGCATACTCCACATATGCAGAAGCGATAATGCCGTTTTTGGGGAAGTAGTAATCATCTGTGTTGTCAAAGCTAATGCTTGGGCTAATAGAGCTTTTGATAGGGCCATCTAGTGGTGTTATACCATTTTTATAGGTTCGTGAAAAATATTGATTGTATAAGAAGTATGTAATGTCACTATAAAACCCTAGAATCTTTGTGGTAGAGATCGTGTATCCAAGTGATACGCTAAAAGTGTCTGTTAGTAAGCGGCCAAAGGTTAAGCTCACTCCTCTTGTCTGTTCTCTATAATCCCAATTGTTATAAGTAGATACAAAAGCACTCACTGATTCGCTGTATCCAGAATCAAAGATTCGAGGATTTGTAAGTGTGATATTAAAGAGTTCTCGTCTTGTAGACCAATCCACATAAAACTGCGCACTATGCCCTGTTCCGAAGAGATTGCGCTCTCTGATAGAGGCATTGACCATAAATCTGTCGAAACTTCCATAACCAAAACCAAACATAAGCTCACCTGTGCGCGCTTCCTCTACATTCACAAGCAAATCCATAGAATTTTCGCTCACTCTACGCTCTTGGATATCAACCTTATTGAAGTATCCAAGTCTTCTTAGTGCATTTTGAGATCGTATAAGCTTTGTGAGGCTATATTCATCGCCGGGAGCTAGGAGCAGTTCGCGTCTTATGATTCTATCGCCCGTGCGGGTATTGCCTGTTATGATGACATCATTGATTTTGACTTTTTGTCCAACTTGTACGTAATAGATGACCTTTACTTCAGAAGATTTAGGGTCCTTGTCCAAATCCGGCGATACACGGGCAAATGCATAACCTAAGTCCGCGACTTCTTGTCGAATATTCTCGAGATCAGCGCGTAATTCCTCGATATTGAAATATTTACCTTTTTTAACCTTAAGGTTCTTGCGTAGCTTTTTTTCCGCTATCACAGGCATTTGCAATGAAATCTCCACGCTTATTACCTTATAACGCTCGCCCTCTTTTATCTTGTAGTAGAGCTCTGCGGTGTAGTCACTGGAATTCACTTGTAAAAATGCAGGAGTAACATTTGCATCCAAAAAGCCTTTACGCATATAAGCATCTTGTATTCTTGCGCTGTCAAACTCCAAATCATTCAGACGCAATTTGCCATCATTACGCCCCCAAAGCCAACCAGCGAACTGTTTTTGTCTGTTTGCTGTAAGCTCTTCTATCTCGCTTACACTGAGCTTTTCTCTACCTTCATAATGGGCTTTGGTGATGATGATGTTATCACCTTGATTGATATGAAGTGTGATAGCATAGGCTTCGCCACTGCCCACAGGTTTTAACTCATGATTGATGACGCTGCCATAGTAGCCTTGGTATTCTAGAATCATTTTTATGACGGTTTTAGCCCTCTCGAGCTTTATCTCATCGAAACTATCGCCTTTTTTTATGCCTATTTGGCTATAGAGTGTTTCTTTTTCTTGTTCGTTGCCATAGCCTTTGATTTCAACACTTGCGATTTTTGGACGCTGTTTAAAATGAAAAGTTAGTACACCATTTTCAAAGGTTGTATAGACATCTTCGAAATACCCCTGCTTGAAAAATTCTGCTACTGCTTTATCTACTGCTTTGATATCTAGTTCATCACCAGGTTTGATTTTAGAAATCTCGCCTGCAAGAACATCAGATATAGAGTGGCTACCTTCGTATTTTATTGCTTTGATTTGTTCGGATTTTAGAAATTGTGTGCTTACTACTGAAGCCATAAAAATGTAAAAAAATACTTTGATAAATGTCTGCATATCCCTCGTCTCTAAACTGCTGTATTTTAAGTGTAGTTGGGTCTTCTTTAAGGGTTTTCAAAAAATCGGGGATTATACTCTAAAGATGTTTAAACTGGCAAACTTTAAAGTCCAGCAAAGGAACGTGCTTAAAGACATGCTGCTTTGAGTGTGTTAGCAATGGTCTGACTTAAACTTACTGAAGAAGATAGATGGGAGGTTATCTGGATAAGGAGAACAAAGTTAGAACTCTTTGGTGGTGTTTGGGCAGAGAGAGTGAAAATCAGAATGTTGTATGGCTAAAAATCTTATTGTTCTGTGAGATTCCTGATAGCTGTCTGTAATATCCCTATGCGCTTATTTAATTCGTCAAAATCCTGCGTATTATTCAAATATTCAAAAAATTCATTCTTGAGTGTTTGAAGATTTTCAAATACAGTAATAGCTTTTCTGCCTTCATTAGTTATTTTTGTCCCACTACTTTTTCCACCACCCGCACTGGAATGGACCAAAGGATTTGGTGCGGAAATTTTATTCATAATATCTATGCTATCCCATGCAGCTTTGTAACTCATTCTCATTTGCTTTGCAGCCTTAGCGATCGAACCACTCTTATCAATGCGCTCTAAAAGTTCTATTCTCCCGGCACCCAAATAACTCTTGGAATCTTTTTTGATCCAAACTCTTGAACATATGATCATGTTTTTTTGCCCCTTAAAAATTTTGAAGTTGTTTCAAAAGCGGGCGGATTGTAGCAGATTTTAAAACTATAGTATTTTGGAATTTCTGTTTATTTTTTGCACATGAAGGCTATATCTTCATGTTAAATGGATGAAAGTTGTTGATTTTTTACAAGAAGTTGTGTAAGGATAATCAGCGTTATCGTATAGGCCATATCTTAGTAAATCGATCACAACATTAAAATATTTCGTTGGTAAGGAGTCTTCATGGAATACATGGAAGTGTGGAAACAAGTCTATAATCCACTTGGCAATGCTTGGTTGAGTGCTTTTGTGGCATTTTTGCCAATTTTGTTGTTTTTTGTCTCGTTAGTAGTTTTGAAACTTAAAGGCCATACTGCCGGGTTTCTCACAGTTTTGTGTGCGGCAATTATTGCAGTCTTTGTCTATGGTATGCCTATGGATAAAATGTTGTTAAGTTTTGTTTATGGTGCGTTGTATGGTTTATGGCCTATTGCGTGGATTATTATTTCGGCAATTTTTCTCTATAAACTCACGGTCAAATCAGGATACTTTGATATTTTGCGTGAATCTATTATCGCTATTACACCCGATCAAAGAATACAAGTAGTTTTGATTGGTTTTTGTTTTGGTGCATTTTTAGAAGGTGCAATTGGTTTTGGGGGACCTGTGGCTATTAGCGCAGCTCTTTTAGTGGGACTTGGACTTCGACCGCTTTATGCTGCGGGGCTTTGTATGATTGCAAATACTGCACCTGTAGCATTTGGTGCTGTTGGGATTCCGATTATTGCGATGGCAGGTGCGGTGAATGTTCCAGCTATTGAGATTTCTGCAATGGCTGGACATATGTTGCCACCGCTTTCACTTTTCATACCATTCTTTTTGATTTTCTTAATGAATGGTTTTAAGGGAGTAAAAGATACATGGCCAGTAGCGCTTGTAGCAGGAGGAAGTTTCGCCACAGTGCAATACATTACAGCCACACAACTTGGACCAGAACTTCCAGATATTGCTTCAGCGGTTGTATCGATTGCAGCGGTTGCGTTGTTTTTACGCTTCTGGCAACCAAAAAATATTTTTAAGTTTGATGGTATGAACACAAATATGAGCATAGAACCAAAGAAATACACTTCGCAGCAAATTTTTCTCGCTTGGTTGCCTTTTATTATTCTTATAGTCGTGATTATCATTTGGACACAAAGCTGGTTTAAGGGGCTTTTTGCATCAGGAGGCATTTTGAGCTGGCTTGTGTTCAAATTCAGTATTCCTAGTTTGAGTGAGATTATCCAGACTCCGCCTGTTGTAAGCAAAGAATCAGCTGTCAAATCTGTATTTACAATTCCGCTTATTAATACTGTCGGCACTTCGATTTTCTTTGTAGCTCTTATCACTATGGCATTATTGAAAGTCAAGGTCTCTACCGCGATCAAGACTTTTGGGGAGACTCTTGATGAGATGAAGTTCGCGATACTCACTATTGCATTGGTTGTAGGATTTGCATATGTTTCAAATTACAGTGGTATCTCGGCTACCTTAGCGCTTGCTTTGGCAGAAACAGGTGATGCTTTTGCGTTTTTCTCCCCTATAGTTGGTTGGATTGGTGTTTTCCTTACTGGCAGTGATACAAGCTCAAATTTGCTCTTTGGTACATTACAGCAGCTTACAGCTCGCCAACTTGGTATACCAGAAGTATTATTTCTTGCAGCAAATTCTGTTGGTGGAGTTGTAGGAAAGATGATCTCTCCTCAAAGCATTGCCATAGCATGTGCAGCTGTAGGCTTGGTTGGTAAAGAATCTGATCTCTTCAGATATACTGTTAAGTATTCTATTGCCCTTGTCATAGCTATAGGAATCTTCACTTACCTCATTGCTTTCTGGCTTACTTGGTTGATACCATAATAGCAAACACTTGCAGCACTTGCTGCAGGTCTATCCTCTTTCAGATTTTTAAAAATCCCGATTCTATTTCGAGCTTATGGAACGAGTAGTTCATCTACAAGTGATTGTAAAACACTCTCGCTTACCTTGTAAAAAACAGGCGCGAAATCTTTATTTGTAATTTGCGCTTCTTGTGTGAGTGTTCCGCTTTTTTTGAGCTTGAGAGTTTTTGTGTCAAAAATTTCATAATTTAATGTGATGGTGGCAAGTTCCTTGCCATCTTTTTGAATGATGAGGATTCTATCAATATGCAATTTTAGATGTGCGTTAAGATTTGCACTACCAAATGGTGGGCGGATGACATTAAGTCCTTTGGCATTCATTTCTGCAACAAAACTAGAAAATAACATTTCTTTGGGTTTTGCGACCCATTGTGCAGAAGGGATTGCTTTGATTTGTAAGCTTTGTGAATCGAGCTTGAAAATATCAGTACTATCATAAGGCATACTCGCGCTTAATACCACGCCATAGGATAAGTTGGCGATTCCCTGAGATTGAGTGTTTTGTATCGTTATGTCATAAAAGCTCATTTCTGGAATCTCTGTTTTTATATCCACATTTACACATGCACAAAGACTGAACGCACATATAAGACTCATGGAGGATTTGAAAAGAGTTTTATTCATTTGGATTTCCTTTATTTTTTCTGCTTGCCAAAAATACTTTCATAAGGGTTTTTATCGATTTTTTCTACTAGATGTGTTGCTCGAGAGAAAAATGTGTTCATTTGTGAGAGCATATCCTGTAGCTGTAGCATTGTGGGATTTAAAATAGCTCTCACATCATATTGTCCATTTTCAAAGTTTTCATCGATCTTAGATACTAGGGAATCCAATCTTTTGGTGAGTGTGTTTAAGTTTGAGCCTACTATTTTGAGAGTCTCTAATAATTCACTGAGATTGTCTAAATTATGTTGATTGGTGGTCTTGATGATATTGCTTATGATCTCATCAGCCTTATCGCTTATGCTTGCTGCTTTTTGCAACAAGGTATCAAGACCACTTTTGCGTAGCTCTATTGTATTGTCATCTTTTATTGCACCATCGCCCTGTGTGAGAGCGAGATAGTTTGCCCCTGCTAATCCGCTAGAAGTTATACTTAAAAATGCTCCTTCTTTGATTTTGAGTGCAGAATCGAGTGTGATTGCGATCTGTATTTGCCCCCGTGATAAATCTGCAAAATCCACACTTGAAACCTTACCAACACCGATTCCTTTGAATTTCACAGGTGTATTTACGCCAATAGAGCCAAGTTCATCTTGGGTGTAGATATAATAGGTTTTGTGGGAGCTTGCAGCAAAATCAAATCTCCCAAGCCGTAGTATAAAAAAACAAAGCCCAATCACAATACAAACCAAAACAATTCCAATTGACACATACTTAACATTACGTTCCATTAAAATTCCTTATCTAGTTATGGTAGTTGTGAAGTTTGGTGCCGTGGATTCTAGCGTAAAGCCTGTTCAAAAAGTTAGAGACTGATCGAAGTATGGTGTGCTCGGAGGGATTCAAACCCCCGACCTACAGGACCGCAACCTGTTGCTCTATTCGGCTGAGCTACGAGCACTGATCTTAAATAATTCTGATCTGAAATCAAACAAAAAAAGCAAAGGTGGGGATTGTAGCTTACAAATCCTTAATGTTTGTTTTATAGTTTTTGTTTTAGAATGTCCATCCATATTTGCAAAGAAAGAAGGTGATGTTTTATGCCAGGTATTAAAGTTCGTGAAAGTGAGAATTTTGATGAAGCCTATAGAAAATTTAAAAAACAAACTGATAGAAACCTTGTAGTGACAGAGACACGAGCGAGAAGATTCTTTGAACCACAAACTGAAAAGCGCAAAAAACAAAAAATTAGCGCAAAGAAAAAATTACTCAAGCGTTTGTATATGCTTCGCAGATACGAATCAAAGCTTTAATCTGTTTTAGTTGTGGGATTTTCCCACACAAGCTATCTTCTTAATTTTGCTATTTCATCTCTTAATCTTGCAGCTTCCTCAAATTCTAAACTCTTAGCAGCTTGTAACATACGCATTTTCAACTCTTTGATGATCGCATCTCTCTCGGTTTTTGGAATCTTTTTGTTTTTCTCATATATTCTAGTTTGTGCGCTGGATTCTAGTTTTAATTCCTCTTCAAGATTGCGTTTGACAGAAGTTGGTGTGATATTATGTACTTTGTTATAGGCTTCTTGCTTGCTTCTACGATAATCAGTAATGTCAAATGCTTTCTGCATTGAGTTTGTAATCTTTTTAGCATATAAAATTACCTTTCCTTCGACATTTCGTGCTGCGCGTCCCATAGTTTGTATAAGACTTGTCTCACTTCGTAAAAACCCTTCTTTATCAGCATCCATAATTGCTATAAGGCTTACCTCTGGCAGGTCTAGCCCTTCGCGCAGCAGATTGATTCCCACAAGCACATCAAACTCACCGATTCTGAGTGAGCGGATAAGGTGATTGCGCTCAATTGCATCGATATCACTATGCATATAGCGCACCTTGATTCCTAGTTCAGTGTAATATCTACTTAGCTCCTCTGCCATTTTTTTGGTAAGTGTAGTAATAAGAATGCGCTGGTTTTTTGCCACACGATGTTTTATTTCATCGATCAAATCAAGCACTTGGTTATCAGAATCTCTTACTTCATAGAGTGGATCAAGCAAACCTGTTGGTCGGATAATTTGCTCTGCAATATTTGAGGCACTTAACTCTAATTCCAAATTAGCAGGTGTTGCAGAGACAAACAAGTAGTGTGGGGCCTTTTTGATAAATTCATCAAAACGCAAAGGGCGATTATCTAAAGCACTTGGTAAACGGAATCCATATTCTACAAGCACTTCTTTCCTGCTCCTATCGCCTGCATACATTCCTCCAAATTGCGGCAAGCTCACGTGCGATTCATCAACGATGATAAGATAAGGCTTGTTCTTTTGTGCGAAATAATCAAGCAGACTATAAGGAGTTTCACCAGGCTTTTTTCCTGTGAGATGTCTTGCATAGTTTTCAATTCCTTTACAAATCCCAGATTCTCTTATCATTTCTAAATCAAATTCTGTGCGTGTTTTTAGTCGCTGGTATTCAACTTGCAAATCTTTAGCGCTAAATTCTGCAAGGTGCTCTTCTAGCTCGGATTCTATACTTTCAAGCGCTTGTTTGAGACGTGTAGCACCTACGATGAATTGGTTTGCTGCATACAATACAAAGGATTTTATATCCTTGACTTTGATCCTCTCTATACTGTTATAGATTGCAAGCGATTCAATATCATCACCAAAAAACTCTATTCTGACAAATTCACTTTCATTATATGCGGGGAAAATATCCACTGCTTCGCCTTGCACACGAAAATTCCCTCGTTCAAAGATAATGTCATTGCGTGTATAGCCCATGTCTACAAGTTTGAGCAAAAACTCCTTTTGCGTGCGAGAATCTCCGACTTCGATCTTTTCTATCATCGTGAGATATTCGCTTGGATTGCCTAGACCATAATTTGCACTCACACTTGCTATAACAATCACATCTTCGTATGCAAGTAGTGAAGTAGTCGCTGAAAGTCTCAAGCGTTCTAAATCCTCATTGATACTAGAATCCTTTTCGATAAATAAATCTCTACGTGGAATGTAGGATTCTGGCTGGTAGTAGTCAAAGTGGCTGATGAAATATTCCACGTGATTTTTTGGAAAAAAACCCTTAAATTCGCTGTAAAGCTGTGCTGCAAGCGTTTTATTGTGAGTCATAATGAGTGTTGGCATATGGAGATTGGCAATAATATTTGCCATAGTGTAGGTCTTCCCACTACCTGTTACACCAATGAGTGTGGAGTATTGGGCACCATTTTTAATAGAATTTACAATTTTTTTGATTGCTTGGGGTTGATCGCCTGCTGGAGTATAGGGGGAATTGAGCTCAAAACTAGGCATATTGTATAGTCCTTAAATATCGTGCTTTGTGTTATAATCGCAATTCTACTCTACAAATACCTCAAGGACTGCACTATGGATTCACAAATTATGGAGAAACTGACATACAAGATTGAGGAGATGCTTGTAAAAATAGCATCACAAAAAGATGAGATCGAATCTTTGCAACACGAGATTGTCAGACTGAAATCTGAAAATGAAGCCAAGGAAGTGCAAATTTCTAATCTCTATGAGAATATTGGTTCGCAAAAAAAAGGAATCGAAGAACTCTTTCATAAAATTGATGAGAGTCTGAAAGTATGAAAGATACTATAGAGATTAATATTGAAGATAAACGTTTTAGCATTTCTTTAGCGCCGTTGTCAGAATACGCTAGAAAAGAAATCAGAGAGTTTTTTAACACTAATGGTGAGCAGAAGCGTGTAAAGCTTGTAGAGCTACTCCAAGCTTATGTCATGAAAACCCAAGAGCACGCCCAGCTTTACTATAAAATTGAGAGACTTTACAACGACATAGAGACTACTACCCATAAGCCCGCTCAAGTTGATGTTTTAAACTAATTTTATTTTTGAGATGAATCCTTATTTTGTGCTTGTTGCACCGCTTGGCATTTCTTCTCCACCCCTTACTTATAAAATGGAATATGATTGTCTTATTTATGACATTGTAGAGATTGCGATAAAAAATAAGAGTTTATTAGGCGTAGTTATCAAAAAACTAGATTCTATGACGATTGCTCCTGCCTTGATAGAGGTATGCAAATATGCAACAGCTAGCGATTTGGCGTTTTTATCTCACCAAAAGTTTTTGGCAGAATTTATTGTAAGTTATTACTGTGCAAGTTTTTCACAAAGCTTTGCGCAGTTCATAGCGTACAAGCGAGATTCTCAAAATTCTTTGGAATCTTTGGACTTACAGAATCTCCATCTCCCTCAGCTTTCTGTAAAGCAACAAGAAGCATTGGAGTTTATCCAAAACACTCAAAATACTTTACTCTTTGGTGATACAGGAAGTGGCAAGACAGAAATTTATATCCATCTTATTGCCCAAGCTCTGCTCAAGAGAAAACAAGCGCTTTTGCTTATGCCAGAGATTGCACTCACACCTCAGATAGAGCAAAGACTCCAGAGGATTTTTGGCACTCTAGTGGGGATATGGCACTCTAAAATCACAAGCAAAAAAAAACAGGAATTTTTAGACAGACTTTATAAAGGCGAAATAAGAGTTATTGCTGGAGCGCGTTCCTCGCTCTTTTTGCCATTGTATGCGCTTGGTGTGATTGTGGTTGATGAGGAGCATGATGATGCATACAAATCCCAAAATATCCCATACTACAATGCAAGGGACTTGGCTCTCTATCTTGGGAAACACACAGATATTAAGGTGGTGCTAGGTTCTGCTACACCCTCTCTTCTCTCTTATAGCAATGCAGCAAAAAATCACACACTCTTTCGACTTAAGGGGAGTTATTTCAATGCAGACAAAAAGATTATTTTTAACCCAGAAGAGCCACTCTCAGATTCTATGCTCTCATATCTAGAATCTACATATAAAAATTCAAAACAAAGCATTGTATTTCTGCCTACACGAGCGAATTTCAAAAGCCTTTTTTGCAAAGAGTGCGCCCATAAAGTGCAATGTATTTTTTGCAGTGTGAATCTCAGCGTGCATTCAAAGAAAAATGCGCTGGTATGCCATTATTGTGGATTCACACAACAACTCATTGATTCTTGTCCGCAATGCGGCTCTAAAAACTTGGCGGTTGCAAGGATTGGCACGCAAGAATTTGCCAAGGAGTTGGCTACTGCCTTACCCCAAGCAGAGATTGGAATCTTTGACAAAGATCATATCAGCACACACAATAAACTCCAGAGTATTCTCAAAAAGTTCAATGAGCATAAGATTGATATACTCATTGGCACGCAGATGCTAAGCAAGGGGCATGATTATCATAATATAGAGTTATGTGTCATTGTCGGAATCGATTATATTTTGAATGCTATTGATTATCGTGCGAATGAACGTGCAATGAGCCTGCTTGTACAGATTGCTGGACGCGCTGGGAGAAAAAGTGAGGGCATAGTATTTATTCAGACATCAAACACTGGATTTTTTTCCCAGTTTGGTCTGGATTATGAAATGTTTTTGCAAAATGAATTGTGCAATCGCCCCAGAATCTATCCGCCATTTACGCGTTTGGCAAATCTTAGTTTTACCCACAAAGACAAAGAAGTCTCTTACGCGCAAATGCAAGCAGCACTAAAACTTATAGAGGATTTTGTTTTTAGAAATTCCAAAGAATCATATTTAGAAATTGTGGGTGCAAAACTCTCAGATATTGCTAGACTGAAAGGAAAGTACCGACACAATATTTTATTGCGCGCCCAAAAAAACACAATAATGCGCCAAGCTATAAACTATGTGCGTAAAAATCTGGATTTTGATTTTATTATCGATATAGATCCATTGAGTACATTGTAAAATACCTCAATCCCTAAAATACAAGGAAATACCATGAAAATTGCCTTGCAGTGTGAAAATCTCCTCCTTCAAAGCACACTCGAGTATTTTTTAAAAGATTACTTGTGTAATGAGAGTATGTGCGATTTTATTCTGAGTGATATATCAAGACCAAGCAGCAAGCCTTTATGTCTTTTGGGTGGGAAAGATTGTGATATTAGTGAGATTTTTACCCCACAAAGCCTTATGCAGAGTTTGGATGATTTCTATATTTCACATTGTTTGCAGGCTGCCAAAGATTCCAGTTTGGAATATGAAGTATCACAGCTTATGCACGAATACACCAACAAACTTTGCGCACTTTTGTTGCGTAAAACCAAGAAATCTTAAATCTGCAATTATTTTGGATTGGAATTTAACCTCTACAATGCCTACTCCTCCGAGATTTTCAGCCAACAATCATTCTGTAGATACCAGACAGAAATTGCGTATCAATACAGGAAAGCTAAAGGGTCTTAGCCTCGAGTTTTTGAAACATTCTCAAGAATTATGTATCACTCGTCCAACAAAGGCAATTTTGCGAGAATCTTTTTTCAACTCTCTGGGCGTGAATGTTGTAGGTAGTACTTTTATCGAGGGTTTTGCTGGAAGTGGCTCTATGGGAATAGAGGCTTTAAGTCGTGGCGCAAAATGCGCAGTATTTTTTGAATCCAATCAAAATGCTGCTTGTATCTTGAAAGAAAACATTCATCGCGCACAACAGAGAGTCCAAGATTTAGAGTTTGTGCTGTATGAAAAGGATTTTTTTGAAGCTTTTGAATGGATAGATTCTTTAGAGTATCGAAGTATTTTGTATCTTGATCCACCATTTTTTGTGCGCAAAGGTATGGATGGTATTTATGAAAGAGTTTTTACTTTCGTTTCTAGGCTCCAAAATCCCTTCATTACTTTACTTGCTTTTGAAGGTATGAGTGCATGCTCCTTGCCACAAACTTTGGGCAATTATGATAGAATCGAGCAAAAACGGTTCGGAAAAAGCACAATTTCATATTTTGTAAATACACTAGGAGTACTTCATGGCTAAAGAAGAGCAAAATGCACCAGCCACACCAGAAGATAAAAAGAGTAAAGCCGTTCTATTCATAGTAATTGGAGTTGGTGTTTTATTGGTTTTATTGCTTGCGATAATTGCAATGCTCGTGTTTTCTAGTAATGACAGTAATGAAGCAGTCCAATCTCAAGTCCAAGAACAGTCTCAAGTGCGCCCAAATGCGCCAAAGATCGTAGTAGGAGACACTATCACAGCGCGTTCGACTGATTATGCAAAGATCGGGCCAATCTTTCCTATACAACAAGAATTCAAAGTTAATCTCCTCACCCAAACTGGCAAGAAGATTCTCCTCACAAATATCAGTTTAGAGCTTGATAAGCCAGAAACCCAGCCTGAAGTCGAGACAAAACTTCCTATGTTGTTTGATGCAATTATTGAGATTCTCTCTTCAAAATCAGTCGAAGAAATCATTACGACTAAGGGTAAAAATAGATTAAAAGATGAGATAGTCAGACGTTTGAATGAATTTTTGATCGATGGCAGTATCAAAAATGTCTTTTTCACAAACTTTTTGATTGGCTAGCATTTATGCTAGGTATTGATATTGTGAGTGTTCCTAGGATTCGTAACTTTGTGGGTAAATTTGGTGTGCGTGGTTTAGGGCGATTCTTGAGTCGCAATGAACTTGCACTATGCCAAAAGAGCCAAGTTCTCAACTATGCACGTGTCGCAGGATTTTGGGCAGCAAAAGAAGCATTAAGCAAAGCTTTTGGTTGCGGTATAGGGAGAGAACTAGGGTTTTTAGATATAAATTTGCATCTCGATTCTAAAGGTGCCCCACATATCAGTCTTTGCGCTGAGAGATTGGAATATTTTAGGGTGCAAAAGACTTTTTCTCACATTGCCTTAAGCATCACGCATGAGCGTGAATTTGCTATAGCATGTGTTGTGTTGCATTAGATTCAAACAAGGGTGGATATGAGTAAGAAACCTCGTGTCTTTTCTGGAATCCAGCCTACTGGTGATATTCACTTGGGCAATTATTTAGGCGCAGTCAAAAATTGGGTAGATTCTCAAGATGAATATGAAAATATCTTTTGTATTGTGAACTCTCATGCAATCACTACGCGACAAGATCCAGAAAATCTGCGTAAAAAAACTTTTGAGTTAGCGGCATTGCTTTTGGCTTGCGGTATTGACACAAAAAAATCCCATCTTTTTATCCAAAGTGAAATTGATGAACATAGCGCGCTTGCATGGATTTTAGATTGTAACATCCCAATGGGTGAACTTAGTCGTATGACACAATTCAAAGACAAAAGTGCAAAAAATCCAAAAAATATCAATGTGGGATTGTTTAATTATCCAGCTCTTATGGCAGCAGATATTTTGCTGTATCAACCGGATTTTGTACCCGTAGGAGAAGATCAAAAACAGCATTTAGAGCTTACGCGTAATGTCGCCCAACGTTTTAATCGTGATTATGGAGAGTGCTTTAAGATACCAAATCCTCTTATTCCAAAAGTTGGTGCGCGTATTATGGGACTAGATACCCCACAGGTCAAAATGAGTAAATCCAACAAGGCCCCAAACCATGCAGTTTTTTTACTTGATAAGCCTGAGATTATCACGAACAAGTTCAAAAAAGCCACAACAGATTCTCTCTCATCTATTGTATTTGATCCTGCTCGTGCAGGACTTTATAATCTACTTTGTATCTATGAGATTTTTAGCAAAAAATCACGCGAGCAAATTGAAAATGAATTTGAAGGCAAGGGTTATGGTTATTTCAAAATGTGCTTAAGCGAGCTGGTTATAGAATCTTTACGTCCTATTAGTAACCAGTATAATGAGATTATCAAAGAAAGAGGATTTATCCAAAAAGTTTTGGCAGATAGCGCCGCACATATGCGTGTTATCGCTAAAGAAACTTATCACAAAGCCAAGATTCTTGTAGGATTGGTTTGAGTTTAGATTACTAGGGGGGATGGGATATGAAGTTTTATTTGAGGAATCTTTTTTGTTTCGGAATAGCAGTGTGTTTGTTGCTTGGTTGTGCTAAGAAACCTAAAATCACCCAAAATACACAGATTCCAACTTGCCAAACACAAAAGTATGAGATATTTTTAGAGCAAGTTGATGCTGATGAGATAAGTCAGAGTTTTTATAGCATAAGTGATTTTAGAAAGCTCATGGAATCTTATTTCTTACAGTCAAATTGTTTCGGTCTTTCGACCAAATACACACAAGATTCAAATGATATTTTTAAAGCCAGTGTGGTGTATGGACTGAAGGTTGCTGAGCAGAGCGAAGATGTGAATCTTTTAAAAAGCAAGGATGAGGCAAGCTTAGAGTCGTTTATTGAGTTTGCTTTGAGTTCAGAGCAAAAGATTATCAACCACCAATCTAGTGGTGAGCTGAAAATTTCGACTGATCGTTATTTTGGTGCAAAAAATGTGAATAAGATTTCAAAGCAAGAAATAGAGCGGCTATTAACGCAAAATCTTGCCTTTATCATAAAAAAGTTGCAATAAGGCTATTTACTGAATCTTGCATATAATACCGCCCATTTCATTATTAAGGGGACAACATGGCTTTATATGATAGGAACTATACAAATGTTGATGTGGCTTCTATAGCCAATGTACGAGAGAGTGCATTGGTAAATTTTGTAAAAACTACTTACAAATTTTTTGCGGCGAGTTTGTTTATTGCTACCATTGGCGCGCTTGTAGGATTGATGAATTTTACAGCGGTCATGGAATATAGAATGGTGATTTTTATAGCGGAATTTGCAGCGCTCTTTGGGCTTATGTTTTCACGTTCTAAACCCGGACTTAATGTTGCAATGTTGTTTATTTTTACATTTCTTACAGGACTTGCAATCACTCCTCTTTTGGGTCTCGTGATAGCTAAAAATGGTGCGAGTGCTGTTGCTGCATGTTTTGGTATGACAACTATTATATTTGGCGCAATGAGTATTTTTGGTATCAAAACCAAAAGAGATCTAGCCAGCATGGGTAAGATGCTTTTTATTTCGCTGATTGTGGTAATGATTTGTTCCATTGTAAATATCTTTGTTATGAATATGGGATTCCAAGCTATTATCGCGGGCGCTGTTGCAATACTATTCAGTGTCTATGTAGCTTATGATACACAGAATATCATTCGTGGTCTTTATACAAGTCCAGTAGATGCTGCAATATCGCTTTATCTTGACTTCTATAATATATTTGTAAGTCTTTTGCAGCTTTTAGGAATCTTTGGCGGAAACAGAGACTAATCTTACAATGAAATCAAGTTTCTTGGATTTTCCAAGAAACTTCAAGACACCTACACTTCCTCGCTTTTCTCCTCTTCTCGCTTTATAAAAGTTCAATTTTTATTCTGTTACAATCCCAGCTTGTGTTTTTAGTTTTGCAAATTGCTTAGGAGATTGGTTTGGAAAAGTTGCTTGGGTGCTTTGAGTACATTAAGCGTTACCATGTGGATATGCTAGATTCTATAAGCATCATGCTAGAGCTTTTTATTCTGAAAAATAATTCCCCCAAAACTTTGGATTTTCTTATAGAGCAAGGAAACAAGCGTAAAAATATTTTCGACCAACTCAATGTTGCTCTCCAGACACAGATAAATTCGCACCAATTCATACCAATCAATCCAAATATAAATTTTCTTAAGATTCTTAAAACTATCCAGGCTGCTAGCACTACGCTTAATGATATTGAGGAATTTCTGCATATCGTTACGCAAAAAAAAACCGCAAACAAACTTTTTTACTACTCCACACCACTAGAGATTAACGAGCTCTTGGTGCGTTTGCTTGATATCAAATCAGGAGAGAATATTTATAATCCCTGTTATGGCATTGGCTCATTGTTTTTGATGATTTCACAGATTGCCCAAGACCAAAACGCAGAAGTTTCGCTCTATGGCGAGGAGCTAGATTCCCGTTTGGCAAATGTAGCAAAGCTTACTTGCCAGCTTTCTAACCTCTCATTCCAAAATCTTATGGTAAATGATATTCTCAAAGCTCCCTGCTTTGAAACGAAGTTTGACAAAATCATTTGCAACCCTCCAAATGTCCCACACATAGGCGTAGAATACTTAAAAGATGACAAACGTTTTAGCGGTTTGCATGGATTGGCAAAGACTTATTCTGAATGGGTGTTTTTAATCCATGCGCTTTATTATCTTAAAAAACGTGGTGTGTTTGTTTTGCGTACCCAAACTCTGCAAAAATCAAGTGTAGAAAGCGAGTTTATGCAGCGTTTTTATAAACAGGGTTTGATTGAGGCTATTATTGATTTGCCAAAAAATATCTTCCCTCACCAAAATAGTGATTTTTGCATTTTGGTGCTGTCTCCAAACAATAAAGAAATATTAAGCATTGATGCCAAAAACCAACGTTTTTGGAAAAAAGATGGCAAGTACAATCGCCTTATCAATCTTGATTTATTGCTCGATTCTTTTTTCCAAAGAAAGGTAAGTGAGTTTTGCTCTCTCACTCCATATACCAAAATCACAAATCTCCCAATCACACTCAAGCAAAACACATACAACAATGGCATAAGCTTGAGCGAGCTTGGTGTTGAAATCTTTAGAGGACAGCGTGTGTATGGAAACAAAAACGATTGCAAAATAGAATACTATGATGTTGGATTAGCAGATTTTAGTGATTATGGTATGAGTTCAGGATTTCTCACAAAGCGAACATCCGGCGATAAGGTCAAAATCAAAAAATACGCCCTCAAAGCTTATGATATTTGTCTTTCTTTGCGTGGCAGCACGCCAAAAATCACTATTTTTGGCGAGATTCTCAAATCCCAGCTTGCGGTTGCAAACACAGGCATTGTCATCATAAGGGCGAAGGATAAAAACCAAGCCCTAGGCTTGTATTGTTATTTTTATTCCAAACAAGGGCAAGAGGCATTAAGAGCACTTTATGAGCATTATATGAAAACTATTGATGTGCAAAGCCTTAAGAATCTTAAGATCCCTTTTGGCTTCCAAGAAGGCGCACAATCTCGATTCGATAAGATTTGTGCATTGAACAGACAGCTTGAAAAAATCAAGCACGAACTAGAATCTTTGCGTTAGAAAATTCATACAAAGGAAATTATTGCAAACAAAACAAATTGCTCTAAACCCCAAGGTCTGTGCGAAAAGTGCCACCATCATGCAACCTAGCAATCTTTATGGTTGCGAGATTGGCGAGCATGTTTTTGTAGGGCCATTTTGCGAGATTCAAGAGGATGTCAAGATTGGCGCATACACGCGTATCCAAAGCCATAGTTTTATTTGCTCACTTGTGAGTATCGGAGCGCATTGTTTTATAGGGCATGGCGTGATGTTTATCAATGATACATTTTCTGAGGGCATGCCAGCAGCAGATAAGAATCAGTGGAAAAACACATTCATTAGTGATTTTGTAAGCATTGGCTCAAATGCAACGATTCTGCCTGTATATATCTGTCAAAGAGTGGTTATAGGTGCAGGGAGTGTGGTGACAAAAGACATCCATAAGAGTGGGTTTTATGCTGGTAATCCAGCGAGATTTTTGCGTCCTATAGAATCTATGCAGATTCCACAAGATAGATAATGCAAGAACTCAGGCATATAGCCATTATTATGGATGGCAATGGGAGATGGGCGCAAAATCAAGGCAAAAATCGTACTTTTGGGCATAAGCAGGGAGTAAAAACTGTACGAGAAATCACAAAATACTGCGCGAGTAAAAATATTCCCTTTCTTACGCTTTATGCGTTTTCTACAGAAAATTGGCTGCGACCCCAGCAGGAAGTGGATTTCCTCATGCATCTCTTAGAGCGCTACTTAAAAAGCGAGCTTAAAGTCTATCAAGAGCACAACATACGTTTTGTGGCCATCGGCGATATTAGTGTGCTAAAACCAAAGCTCCAAAAGCTCATACACACTACCCAGATGCTTACTGCTAAGAATACAGGGCTCACCCAGCTGCTTGCATTAAACTATGGGGCAAAAAACGAGCTTGCTCGATGTGTCTTAGAGCTCTACAAAAGCGGCCAGCTAGATTCTCTCAGCAAGCTTGAGCAACAAGACTCTCTTAAAGCCATTGAGCAAGGCATACAATCGCATTTAGATACCAAATGCGCGGGTGAAGTGGATTTGCTCATACGCACAGGTGGCGAGAAGCGACTTTCTAATTTTCTACTATGGCAGTGCGCTTATGCAGAATTGTTTTGGACTGATACGCTTTTTCCGGACTTTAGCACCAAAGAGCTAGAAGAAATCATCGAATGCTTTTTTAAGCGCATCAGACGATTTGGCGGAGTATAAGTACAGAAAGGGTAGCAATGGATAGTTATGCATACAACGAACTTTTAAAAGAATTAGAAACCAAGCTCAATAACATTGAAAAAATTATCAGGCCAGACATTCTCAAAGAGGAGCTTGAGCGGATCAAGACAGCAGAGCTTGATCCAAATCTCTGGACAGATTCTAAAAAAGCAAGCGATTTGGGCAAGCTCAAGCGCAAAACGATGCAGCTTTTGGAATCTTTTAATGATGCAAGGGAGCTTTTGCAAGACAATTTGGAGCTGTTTGAGCTTTTGGGTCTAGAAAATGATGAGGTAAGCTTGGGGCAGTTGTTTGCTCAAGCGCCAAGTTTGGAGCAGACTATTACGCAGCTAGAGGTTGGTGTAATGCTCAATGGGGAATATGATAATGCAAATGCCATTATCACCATACAGCCTGGAGCTGGCGGGACAGAATCGCAGGATTGGGCAAGTATGCTTTATAGAATGTATTTGAGATGGAGCGAAAGACGGGGTTTTAAGGTTGAATTGCTAGATTACCAAGATGGCGAGGAAGCAGGGATAAAAGGTGTAGCATTTATCATCAAAGGTGAGAATGCATATGGCTATGCAAAAGCAGAATCAGGAGTGCATAGACTGGTGAGAATCTCGCCATTTGATGCCAATGCAAAAAGGCATACAAGCTTTGCGAGTGTGCAAGTAAGCCCAGAACTTGATGATGATATAGATATCGTGATTGAGGATAAGGACATACGGATTGATACCTATCGTGCAAGCGGTGCAGGCGGGCAGCATATCAACAAAACAGAATCCGCAATCCGAATCACACATGTGCCCACAGGAATTGTCGTGCAATGCCAAAATGATAGAAGCCAGCACAAAAACAAAGCCACAGCTTTAAAAATGCTCCAAAGCAAGCTGTATGAATTAGAGATGGCAAAAAACCAAGACAAATCAGATTCTAAAGACTTGAGTGAAATTGGTTGGGGACACCAAATCCGATCGTATGTGCTTGTACCTTATCAGCAAGTCAAAGATTTGCGCTCAAACTACACTACAAGCAACACAAGCGGAGTGCTTGATGGTGATATAGATGGGATTATAGAATCTGTACTTATTATGCAAGGAATCAAGTGAGAGATTATCTTAATTTAATCTTAATTTAATGTTTACATAAGAATATCTTCCCTATAATTCGCGCTTTGAAATTACTATCATAGAAGGGATCCCAAATGGAACTTACAAGAATAGCGAAGCAAACTGATATCAATCGTCAGTGGGTAGTGCTGGATGCAAAGGATCAGATATTTGGCCGTCTTATTGCTCAAGTAGCTACTATTTTGCGAGGCAAGCACAAACCTTGTTTTACGCCCAACATTGATTGTGGTGATTTTGTTGTAATTGTTAATGCTACAGAAGTCAAATTCAGTGGTATGAAGCTCAAAGACAAAGAGTATTTCACACATTCAGGATACTTTGGAAGCACAAAAAGCAAGACTTTAGAAGAGATGTTAAAAAAATCGCCAGAGAAGCTTTATCATCTTGCAGTGCGCGGTATGCTGCCTAAGACAAAATTAGGACGCGCGCAGCTCAAAAAACTCAAGGTTTATAGAGGAGATTCTCATCCTCATAGCGCACAAGTGGCAAAATCCACAGAATCTAAAACTGTAAAACAATAGAAAAGGAAGAAAATAATGAGCAAAATCTATGCAACAGGCAAGAGAAAAACGGCTATCGCAAAGGTATGGTTAGAGAGCGGATCAGGCAAGCTTAGTATCAATGGTATGAGTCTGAATGATTGGCTAGGCGGACATGAAGCAATCAAAATGAAAGTTATGCAGCCTTTGATTCTTACTAGACAGGAAAAGTCTGTAAATATTGTTGCCAAAACTTTTGGGGGTGGTTATTCTGCGCAGGCTGACGCATTACGACATGGAATCTCAAAAGCACTCAACAGCTATGATGTTGCATTCCGTGCGATCTTAAAACCAAAGGGATTACTTACAAGAGATTCTCGCGTTGTCGAGCGTAAAAAATATGGCAAGAAAAAAGCAAGACGCTCTCCGCAATTCTCTAAAAGATAATTTGCTCTTCGCATTTTCTGTGCTTTTGTGTAGTCTTGTGGCTAAAGGTTTTAAGGAGTTTGTATGATAAAGGAAGCTGAGTTTATTTGGAAAGATGGTGAGTTTGTCAAATGGCATGATGCCACCACACACATACTAAGCCATACTTTGCATTATGGGAATGCCGTTTTTGAAGGCACAAGGGCATATATGACCAAAGATGGTTTGGCAATTTTTCGTTTGCAAGACCATACGAAGCGATTGTTGAACTCCGCAAAGATTGTAGCTATCAAATCTCCATACACACAAGAACAGTTAGAAAGCGCGCAGATTGAACTTCTAAGAAAGAATAAAGATGGTTACAAAGGTAATGTATATATCCGCCCTTTGATCTATCTTGGTTATGGTGTAATGGGTTTGTATCATATCAATGCTCCTGTGAATATAGCCATTGCAGCGTGGGAATGGGGTGCATATCTTGGTGATGAGGGAATCACACAAGGCATCAAGGTCAAAACAAGCTCTTTTGCTCGTAATAGTGTCAAATCCATTATGGGCAAAGCAAAGGCAGCTGCAAACTATCTGAATTCTCAAATGGCCAAATTAGAAGCTTTGCAGTCAAATTGTGAAGAGGCGTTGTTGCTTGATGAAAATGGATTTGTAGCCGAAGGAAGTGGAGAGTGCATTTTCATAGTACGTGATGGTGTTCTTATCACTCCACCCCATGATAATACTCTAGAATCTATCACACAAGCCACTACAATAGAACTTGCCAAAGATTTGAAGATACCATTTATTCAAAGAAAAATCACACGCGATGAGATTTATATCGCAGATGAAGCATTTTTCACAGGCACTGCAGCTGAGATTACACCAATCAGACAGCTAGATTTTCGCGATATTGGTAATGGCACACGTGGGGCAATCACAAAGAAACTCCAGGAAGCATTTTTTGAAGTTGTGCAAGGGAAACACGAAAAATACAAGAAGTATTTAACATTCATTTAAAGGAACAATATGCCAATAGATTTAAACGAACATCTCAAGAAAAAACGACAAAACACCCAAGAGACACAAAAAGATTCCAAAAAAGATGAGAGCAGTGGTGGTGGGAATTGGAATAACTGGAACAAGGGAGGTGGCGATTCTAATAATTTCACCAATTTTGTGCCAAGCGGTAGAAAACTCGTTTTTTGGGTGATTTTACTTGGAATCTTGATAATTCTTATTACCCAAAAGCCATTTGTCATCATTAATTCTGGTGAAGTTGGTATCAAGGTAAAGACAGGAGAATATCAACCTACACCGTTGCAACCGGGTTTGCACTTTTTTATCCCATTTTTGCAAGAGATTCTGGTAGTGGATACCAAAGTACGCACAATCAATTTTTCGCGGACTGAAGATATGGGAGCGATAGGTAAGAACCAGGGCATTTTTCGAAATGATGCTATCAGCGTGCTAGATTCTAGAAATCTCACCGTATCTATCGAGCTTACTGTCCAATACCAACTCAATGATCTTACTGCACCACTAGCAATCGCAACCTATGGTACTTCGTGGGAACAAAAGATTGTAAATCCTGTCGTGCGTGATGTAGTGCGCAGCGTGATTGGTCGTTATCCTGCAGAAGAGTTGCCTACAAGACGCGATGAGGTAGCAAAAGAAATCGCACAAAATATGGAGGCTGAAATCAATAAATTCAAAAACAATCCCGTAACACTTACCTCTGTCCAATTGCGCGAAATCGTATTACCTGAGAAAGTCAAAGCGCAGATTGAGCAAGTGCAAGTCGCGCGTCAAGAAGCTGAGCGCGTGCGTTATGAAGTCGATAGGGCCAAACAAGAGGCTGAAAAGGTTGCAGCACTTGCAAAAGGTGAGGCAGATGCAAACCGTGTGCGAGCGCAAGGTGTTGCAGATTCTATAACTATTGAGGCAAAAGCCCAAGCCCAAGCAAACAGACTAATTTCTGAGAGTCTCAGCCAAAGACTACTAGAGCTACGCCAAATCGAAGTACAAGGCAAATTCAACGAAGCGCTTAAAGAAAATAAAGATGCACAAATTTTCTTAACACCAGGTGGCTCTGTGCCAAATATTTGGGTTGATTCTAAAGCGAAGCGCCAAAGTAGCGCAGTTTCACAATAATTCAATAGTAAAGTGAGCAAAGAGTTGGCACAAAATCTTGCAAATCTTTCACGCTTTTTGCAACCAACACAAGCTGTCCTTTCTAGTACGATCGATTGGAATCAACATTCTCTTATACCAACCATAGTCCAAGACTATCACACTAAAGAAGTGCTTATGTTGGCATTCAGCAACGAAGAATCTTTAAATCTTAGTTTCCAGACTCTATATGCACATTATTTTTCGCGCTCCAAACAAAGAATCTGGAAAAAAGGCGAGCAAAGTGGTCATACTCAAGAGATTATAGACATTAGGCTAGATTGTGATAATGACTCGTTGCTTTTTATTGTGAAGCAGGAAGGCGTGGCTTGTCATACGGGAAGCTCAAGCTGCTTTTTTAAGAATTTTTTGCAACCAGATTCACAACGTAGTAATCCCAAGAGTATTGATACGACCGCAATTTATGGCGTGATAGATTCGCTATACCATACAATCCTGAAAAAAAAATCCCAAAGCCAAGAGACTTCTTATACCGCCTCACTTTTTGCTAAAGGAGAAAACACAATTTGCAAAAAAATCATAGAAGAGGCAGGTGAGCTGACTTTTGCGCTCAAAGATAAGAATCAAGATGACATCATCTATGAATGCGCTGATTTAGTCTATCATGTGCTTGTGGGGCTAGGAAGCATGGATATTAGCCCGGATAGAATCCGCCAAGAGCTATATAGACGTTTAGGGATAAGCGGGATTGTAGAAAAAAACTCTCGCCAAAAATGAATGCAAGACTATAAGGTATCCATCCTCAATTTTTTTGATATTTTTACCCTTTATGAGCTTGCGGCCATGGGCTGCCTGTTTGTATTGTTTGTACTATTTTTTATTCTTGGTATTTTGTTACGTAGCCGCAGATTCTTCCCAAAGTTTTTCTTTGCATTGGCATTTTTAGTGTTTGTAAGCGGTCCTTTTGTCTTGAGGTATTGTATAGAAGATGTTTTTTATAAGCTTGACATAGAAATCATCCAAAGCAAACCCTTGGTATATGTCGATTCATTGCTTTTAGAAGCCAATATCACAAACATTGGTCTACTCTCTTTTAGTGCTTGTAAGATAAGAGTAGATATTATGCATGATAATTGGCTAAAGTTTTTAGGTTCTCTTTATCCTAAGAAAACCTATCAAAAAACTATGTCCTTGCATCTTAACCCCACTGATACGACAAGAGTAAGCATTCTATTTGATAGATTTTCTCACCAAATGCCTTTTGATTACCGTGTGTATATAACCTGCCATGCGCGCAATAATCTGCTAAAACATCACCTCATGTAACTTATTGCTTACGAGAATCATAGCTTTGCACGCCTATTGTTATACCCGCACTGAGATTCTTAAAAAGCGTGTGTTCTTTGGTGCGCTCGTAATAGATTTCTTGCTCACCTTTGGTAAACCACTGGACCATAGCGCCATTTTTGGTGTTGATATATTTCCCTTCACCATCAAAAATATCATTGCCCAGTAGTATATCTTCGAGTAAGTTAGCGTAACTGACTTTCCCAAAAATCTGTTTGGCTGCCTCCCATTTACCTATACATTCTGAGTTGTAGCAGATTTTTTTGGCCTCTATACTGATTTCAACTACTTTTTTGCCAAGAGTGTAAAGCTTGATTTCTATACTCTTTCTTTTTTTTGTGATCGATGCAAAATCATAGAATGAAAATTGTGGCACGCGCAGCTGGAGAATCTGATACTTTGTGGTGAGGGGAGTCTCTTCTTCGTGTTGCTGTTGTGTGTCAAAGAGTGATTGTGCGATAAATTCTGCACAACCGCTAAAAACTAAAAGAACCCCCAAATAAAAGAAGTGTTTTAGCATCAAGCAAGATTTAGAGTTTATCTAGCGCCAGTGAGAACTTTATACCAGATTCTGCCATCGAGTTTGAGTTGTATACCTACCTGCATAACACCATCTTTCCAAATGCTCTCGCCAATTTCAGCATTTCTAATAAGCGCATGGACTTTGGTTTTAACAGTCGAGCTTTGCACCACCATATCTTTGATTGTATCTTGTGCATTGAGGCGAATCCCATACATTTTCTCGCCAAGCTGTCTGTATGCATCGACAATCGCTGCACGCTTAGCAAGAGCCATAGCTTGTCCTTGTGAGATGGTGTTTTCTGGCGGGATTCCCATACCCATAGCATCGAGCTCTATGATGTTTGTTTCTGTTAGCATCGGTGAATTTGCTAGTATTGCTGGATCTTGGGATTTTTTAGAAATAACTTCATCTCTTTCAACCTTTGGCTCAGGGTTTTTGCTCCCTGTGACTTCTACTCTATCCACTATCATCGTATTGATATGTTGAGGACGTGTGGATTGCTGTGGCAAAATATTTGGAGTTTGGTTATTGTAAGAAGGCATTGGCGGATACACAGGCGGAGCAATCCTAGCATTGTTCTGAGCACTTGGTGGAATGAGACCATTAGAGGAGTTTGGAGTACTTCCTGTATCTGGAGTTAGCAACCCCCCGCATCCATTGATTGTCAAAGCAAGCGCAGCGATCACTGAGTTCTTAAACAGTGTATTTTTCATTATCTATCCTTTTGGTTGCTGAGTTCTTGCGATAAAAATCAGCAAAAAACATTCCAATCTTAAAATATTTTTATAAAGCTCACTAAATAGGTATTTTTCGGGGTTATAGAAAATGAGACTATAGAATCTTCGGACTGCAAAGGCGTAGCGCAGATATATGAAAGAGCAAATCCCAAGATTGCCCCTGCTATTACTTGCGATGTAGTGTGCCGCTGTGCATAGACTCGAGAGATTCCCGTAAGCGTGGCAAGTGCCCCAAGAGGCAAGGCAGCTTTGTAGCCATAACGTTTGTAAGCAAATCCCACGCTTGAAAAACTAAAAGAAGTATGCCCAGAAGGAAATCCATCGAAACTTCCATTGTTTGGTCTTTGCGAAATGTATGCGAGATTTTCATTTGAGCGTGAGATACCAACAAAGCTATATTTGATAGCATAGGTAGCAAGCAGTGTCGCTCCAGAGCCAATCGCTTGCTCTTTTACCCCTTGTGTGTCATCAGTACCCCAGGCATATGTCATAGTGGCAAATGGGAGCATTTGCATAACATCACCAAAGATTTCAAAACCACTTTTTGCGTGCAAAACAGTGGATGACAGCCAGCAAAATACACACCAAAAAACCATTCTTACCATCACAAAATCCCTTGCTAGCCTAAAATTTAGGGGCATTATAGCAGCAAATTTTGCAAGTAAAAATCCACATTATCAGGCCGCAGCTCTACTCCAAAATTTTTTGGTAATCCTTCAAGCAAGAACATTTGCTTAGAATCTGTAATACAAGATTGGCAAGTCAAATGCAGTACTTTTTGTATGATGAGCTCTCCTATCTTTGGTTTAAAATGCCAACCATAGTCATCGAAGTTATCCGTTTCCAGTGTGATTTCATTTGTTCCATAAAAGCTAATTACTCGTGCTTTGGTCGTTGCAACTAGAAATCTTAGGGCTTTAAAATACTGCTCTTTGATTGTTTGGTATTTATTAAAAAGCGTATAGTAATGGGCATGCTTTGGGAAGATAAGAATGACATCATCAGTATCTAGCAAGTTAGCAAACTCTTGGAGTTCTTGAGAGTTGATTGAATAGTCTTGATAGCCCCAAGAAATACTGTGGTTTTCTATCTCTTGCAGTGAATTTTTACCAAAGGTAGTGGAATCTCGCCTGCGAAACTGACTATCATATTCTCTGCTTAACACAAAATCACGTAGTTTTCTGTAAATGACTTTAGGAGCTTCTGCATAGTCAAAGAAGTATGACACATGATCCTGATTAGAGATATCTTCCATTCGATTGACTCTATAGCTTTGTCTTGAGGTATTGAGCGAAAATGCATCAAATCCTACCCATATTTTCGCGCCATTAGATTTTATTTGCTTGGTGGTAAAAAGTATTTCGCTAAATGTTGCAGAAACAATTGCAATACCTATACAATGGTTATTTGACAGTTTGCTTAGCATGGAAAAATCTAAATCTAATACGCGAGAAGATCCGACTACATTGCATGGAGCCTTTGCATTTATACGGTCTTTATAAAGTGAAGTTTTTGGATTTACAAGATTTTCTAAGCGTTTATTATGCGTGTCATATAAGCCATAGCTATCAGCAAAATAATTTATTCCAAAACACAGAATCCCGACACAGAAAAATCCTACAATGCTATAAGTCGTAAATTTTTTGTAATCCATACCTAGACCTTAGAAGTTGAAATACAAAAATTCTGCGCTAGAGCGGTAGGAGTATCCAATCATAGATCCAAACAAAAGACTTAAAACCACAAAGAGTGTTTTAAAGTTTGGTATAAAGGTATTTGTGTATTGCAGGCTATTTTTAAAGCAAAGACACACAACAAAAGCACATAAGATAAAACCCCATACAATAAGTGAGGGTTCTCGTAGTAGATTTACCCAGTCATCAAACCCCTCTAACTTCCCAATTTTCTCTTGTAATGCACTAGGTAGTACCACCTCCCCATAAAACATCCCCCTCAAAATAGTAAGCGCACCATCTAGGCTCTGAGCTCTAAAAAACACCCAAGCAATATTCACAAAGCTAAATGTAATTATCCAGCAGAGAATCTTATAGATTCTCTGCTGGATAAATCTCAGAAGGAAATCTACAAGAAAGTGTGAGCAAGAAGTGCAATCAGTTTTTTGTAAATACTCTAAAACAAATAGATAGATTCTATGCACTACCATTGCTCCTCCATGCAATATCCCCCATATCACAAACCCCCATCCAGCTCCATGCCATATACCACTAAGCAATGCCACAATAAAAAGATTTCTTAAAGTGAGAATCTTATTAAGAAATATGTAGTGCAGGGCATTTTTATATTTCTCATTGCGATTTCCTCCAAGTGGGATATAGACATACTCTCTAAAAAACCTCCCTAATGTTATATGCCATCTCCTCCAGAAATCTGTAATGTTTAATGCCTTATAGGGCGAGTTGAAATTAAGAGGCAAGAGTATTCCAAAGAGCAACCCTAAGCCCAAAGCCATATCACAATACCCACTAAAATCAAAATAGAGCTGGAATGTATAGCTCAGGCTTGTAGCCCATGATTCAAAGAGATTAAGCACTGCGCCATTCTCCACCGCACTAAAGCCAGCATTTGCCCATTTTGCAAAAGAATCTGCGATGACTACTTTTTTAAATAAACCAATAGCAAAGATAAATAATCCCTTTGCCATATATTCCCAATTGATAAGAGAGATTAGAGAGTTTTGCTTTCTTATCTGTATTGTATCCATTGCATCAAATTGGGGCATCATCTCTTTATGATGCACAATAGGCCCTGCTATGAGCTGTGGGAAAAATGTAATAAACAAGCAGTAATCAAGGAAATGAAGAGAGATGGAATCTGGCTTCTCTGGTGGATTATCTGTAGTAGCTTGCTTGTAACAATCCAGCAAAAAAGCAATCTGTTGGAATGTAATAAATGATAGAGCCAAAGGTAAGAGAATATGAGGCACAGGGATATGGAAGTCAAGGTGTAAAAGCTGGGAGAAGAGATTGAAGTTTTCTAAAAGAAAATCGGTGTATTTAAAAAATCCAAGTAAGCAGAGATTAAAAACAATACCTACAACAAGATAGGTTTTACAATATCCCCCCCCCCATATTGAGCTTTATGCCTTTTTGCAGGTTTATAGTTTCTTGTTGTTGCCTGAATATAAAAAATTTACCCAAAATCGCTCTAGCAATCAAATAATTACAAACAATAGAACCAAGTAAAATAGGTAGATACGTGAGCTTCCAATATGCATAGAAAAACAAACTCGCACACACCAAAAAGACTTTAGTAATATTGAGAGAGAGTAGAGAATTTCTTTTTATACTAAGAGCTTTGAGCGCATAAAAAATAATCCACACAAAGGGAAGAAAACAAAAGATAAATATATGGGAGCTAAAGAGCATACAAGGCCTTTGTGCTAATTTTTTTAAGAGGGAGGGATTATAGCAAAGCTTTGAATCTCACTGTATAGAGCATTTGTTAGTAAGGAAGCATAAAAATAAAAAATCAATCCAAAATCTCTAGCTTTTCTAGCATCTTTATAAAATGCATTGTGCGGAGCTTTGCCCCCTCACTATTAAGATGCAAATTTGTGTCGTAAAAATAAAATTCTTCAAAATGAGAATCTGTAAAATCCCCATAAAGCTGTATGTTATGCTTAGTTAGCTGTGTTTGTAGATTTTCTATTTTTTTGAAAGTATTAGTATCTTGCAGGCTAAAGTGTGGATTTTCTGCGCTTACTGGGTAGATAAGAAAGAGCTTTATATTATTTTGTTGTGCAAAGGATTCTAGGCGTCTGTATTGACTTAAGAAAAAATCTGAAATTTCTAAAGAATCTGATAAATACTCCGCTTGTATATTTTGCATTGTGCCTTTTTGATACGCAAAATCACCATAAGCATTGAGTGATTTAAAATCATGTTGGTAGTGTTTTTCCTCTCTGCTTTGTATGAGGCTTTCCCATTGTGGTATGGGGCTTATGTGTGCGTTTAATCTCCCTTGTATTTGGTGTTTGAGCGCATTTGGCGATAAGAGTGCTTTATAGAGATTTAAAGGCGCAAATGCACTGAAGTATGCTTGTAGAATGTCTTTTTGAGAAATGTATTTTGCATACCCATCACCCCACAACAGCATATTGTGAATATACCACTGGTTAGCTTTTGGTTCTGGCCTTGTATAGTAGTCAAATTCTAGAGGCAAGAAAATATAATCCCCATTTTTTGCATTTGCAATAATTTTATCTACATAAAAATTAAATGGCAGCCCTGCGTGAGCAGCAAGATTGATTGGGTGAAATTGTGTGTTTTCTTTGATTAGTGCGCTATTAAAACCAAAAAGAGAATTTGAGCCAGAAACAATCAGTAAGCGGGGTTTTTGCGTAGTTTGGGCATTGATATATTCTTTTATCTTAAAAGTATTTCTTAGCCATTCCTCGCCAAAAATCAAAAAAGGCGGTATTTTGAAAGCATATAAAACTAAAAATAGTCCTCCAACAAGCAACATATAACCAATAAATCCTGCAAAAAAATAGACTATTTTTTTCAAAATCTCTCCTTAAAAATTAAAATATAAAAACTCAGGTGTGTAACCTAAAACACCTAGTTGCCAAACACTCATCGCAAATAATAAGCCCGTAAAAATCATTTTTTTATTGCTAAGTTTTGTGGCGAGTTGATTTGTGTTTTTTGATAAAAGCGTGATGCAAAGCCCAAGTATTATAAAGCTGGGTACCATAAATATTTTTTCTCCAAAATTACCCATAAAGTTTCCAAACCCCACTCCATATTCTTTTAAAAATCCAAGCCTAGATTCTAAAAAAGAAGGCAGGATTATCACCCCACTAAACATTCCCTTAATAAGATTTAGTGCGCCAGTTATGTTTTCTGCTCTGAAGAAAATCCAAGAGAGATTGACAAAGTTAAAGGTAAGAAACCAGTAAAGAAGTATTAAGAGTTTTTGTCTAAATGGCTGTTTTTGTTTGTGCTGATTGGAATCTGTTTTATTTTCATAAATCCCAAGATTTGCCCTGTGGTTATGTAAGTTTTTATGATTTTTTGGAAGGTTAGCAGATTTTGTATCCATGCTTTTATAAATCTTATCCCTTTGCCTACTTAAAACTAAATTTTGGTAGATTCTATGCACTACCATTGCTCCTCCATGCAATATCCCCCATATCACAAACCCCCATCCAGCTCCATGCCATATACCACTAAGCAATGCCACAATAAAAAGATTTCTTAAAGTAAGAATCTTATTAAGAAATATGTAGTGCAGGGCATTTTTATATTTCTCATTGCGATTTCCTCCAAGTGGGATATAGACATACTCTCTAAAAAACCTCCCTAATGTTATATGCCATCTCCTCCAGAAATCTGTAATGTTTAATGCCTTATAGGGCGAGTTGAAATTAAGAGGCAAGAGTATTCCAAAGAGCAACCCTAAGCCCAAAGCCATATCACAATACCCACTAAAATCAAAATAGAGCTGGAATGTATAGCTCAGGCTTGTAGCCCATGATTCAAAGAGATTAAGCACTGCGCCATTCTCCACCGCACTAAAGCCAGCATTTGCCCATTTTGCAAAAGAATCTGCGATGACTACTTTTTTAAATAAACCAATAGCAAAGATAAATAATCCCTTTGCCATATATTCCCAATTGATAAGAGAGATTAGAGAGTTTTGCTTTCTTATCTGTATTGTATCCATTGCATCAAATTGGGGCATCATCTCTTTATGATGCACAATAGGCCCTGCTATGAGCTGTGGGAAAAATGTAATAAACAAGCAGTAATCAAGGAAATGAAGAGAGATGGAATCTGGCTTCTCTGGTGGATTATCTGTAGTAGCTTGCTTGTAACAATCCAGCAAAAAAGCAATCTGTTGGAATGTAATAAATGATAGAGCCAAAGGTAAGAGAATATGAGGCACAGGGATATGGAAGTCAAGGTGTAAAAGCTGGGAGAAGAGATTGAAGTTTTCTAAAAGAAAATCGGTGTATTTAAAAAATCCAAGTAAGCAGAGATTAAAAACAATACCTACAACAAGATAGGTTTTACAATATCCCCCCCCCCATATTGAGCTTTATGCCTTTTTGCAGGTTTATAGTTTCTTGTTGTTGCCTGAATATAAAAAATTTACCCAAAATCGCTCTAGCAATCAAATAATTACAAACAATAGAACCAAGTAAAATAGGTAGATACGTGAGCTTCCAATATGCATAGAAAAACAAACTCGCACACACCAAAAAGACTTTAGTAATATTGAGAGAGAGTAGAGAATTTCTTTTTATACTAAGAGCTTTGAGCGCATAAAAAATAATCCACACAAAGGGAAGAAAACAAAAGATAAATATATGGGAGCTAAAGAGCATACAAGGCCTTTGTGCTAATTTTTTTAAGAGGGAGGGATTATAGCAAAGCTTTGAATCTCACTGTATAGAGCATTTGTTAGTAAGGAAGCAT
>NZ_NHYK01000030.1 GCF_003288805.1 Helicobacter sp. 10-6591
CTTGAGTTTGTACTAGAGAGACTCTGCAATAATAAAATGCGGTCTTCTCTTACTCTGTTCGTAGCTGCGTCCTATGTATTCGCCAATGATACCTAGCGCGCTTAAGTTTAATCCTCCAAAAACCACAATAGCACACATAATACTTGGATACCCAGCAACCTTTGTATCATAAAACACAGCCATACAGACAATGTAAAACGCATAAATAATCCCTAGTATGCTTACCACAAAACCCAGAAGCGCGACAAATCTTAATGGCGCAATCGAAAAACTTGTGATAGCACTAAGAGCATAAGAAAAAAGTTTGGTATTACTCCAAGAGCTCACTCCATCTTGCCGCGTGATATTTTCATATTCTATTGCTTGATTTCTGAAACCAACCCATTCAAATAAACCTTTAGAGAATCGATGGTATTCATCACATGCGCATAATGCGGAGAGATACTTCGCATTAAAGCAACGATAATCAGTGGAATTTTGCACAAGCTTCGTACTGCTCAGGAGATTATTTATCTTGTAAAAACTTTTGCTCAATGCACTTTTTACGAACCCCTCCCCTTCTCTATTCTTACGCACTGCATACACACAATCCAGCTGGTTCGTAAAAATCTCGCTATACATTTGTGGAAGCAATCCAAGTGGATGTTGCAAATCGGCATCAAGCAAAGCACAAACCCCACAATCAGATTCTTTAGCATATTGTAGTCCTGCGAAAATAGCAGCTTCTTTGCCAAAATTCCGTGAAAACGCAATGTAGTGCAAAGATTTGTCATTCGCACACAATGCACGCAAAATACAAAGTGTCTCATCTTCACTGCCATCATCAATAAAGAGAATCTGTGCCTGTAGTCTGGGATTTATGTCATTTCGGATACGCATAATTTCATCGCGCGCTTGAGATAAGAATCGCTGCAGATTCCCTGCTTCATTAAAACAAGGAACAATGAGAATAAGGGAATCTTCTAATACACAATCAGTGTATTGGGGGGGGGGGGTAAATCTAGGCGAGTATTTTTCATATATGCCTCCTATTCAAAATAACTAAAAATATCATATCCGCCATCTTTGAGGTACTTGTCCTTTTTCATTAATCTCAAATCACTCTGCACCATATCTTTCACCAACGCATCCAAATCATACTCTGGAATCCAGCCTAGCTTCTCTCTAGCCTTTGTAGAATCCCCAATAAGCAACTCCACTTCGGTAGGACGAAAATAGCGAGGATCTACACATACAACTTCCCTACCACTCTCTAGCTGAAATTCCCCACTACAAGACTTTACACAGCCCTTTTCCTCTACGCCTTCTCCTTTAAATTCTATCTCTATACCAAGCTGTGCGAATGCTTTATGTACAAATTCACGCACCTCTGTAGTAATGCCTGTAGCAATAACCCAGTCCTCAGCTTCTTGTGCTTGTAAAATCAACCACATCATACGAATATAATCTTTTGCGTGCCCCCAATCTCTCTTAGCACTTAGATTCCCAAGATAGAGCTTATCTTGCAGACCTAGCGCGATTTTTGCCACTGCACGCGTGATTTTACGCGTTACAAAGGTTTCGCCCCTAATAGGACTCTCGTGGTTAAACAAAATACCATTACTTGCAAAAATATTATAGGCCTCACGGTAATTGACAGTAATCCAATACGCATAAAGCTTAGCACACGCATAAGGGCTTCTAGGATAAAAAGGTGTTTTTTCGTTTTGTGGAATCTCTTGGACTAATCCATAAAGCTCACTTGTGGAAGCTTGGTAGATTTTGGTTGTATCTGTAAGATTTAAGAGTCTTACTGCCTCTAAGATTCTAAGTGTGCCTACACCATCAGCATTCGCAGTATATTCTGGCATTTCAAAGCTTACAGCCACATGGCTCATAGCTGCAAGATTATAGATTTCATCAGGTTTAGTATCAGCAATAATCCTTGTGAGATTCATAGAATCTGTCAGGTCCCCATGGTGTAAGAAGAAATTACGATTTGTTGTATGTGGGTCTTGGTAGAGATGGTCTATCCTATCGGTATTAAAAAGTGAGCTTCTACGCTTTATGCCATGGACTTCATAGCCCTTTTTGAGTAAAAATTCTGCCAAATATGCACCATCTTGTCCAGTAATGCCTGTAATAAGCGCAGTTTTCATTCCATATCCTCATAAGTAATCAAAGTAGTAATTCAAATGAGCGAGATTGTAATTAAGATTAACTTAAAATACAATGCCAACCTCCTTCAAAACAACGATTACAAAGCATTTACAAGCTTTATAATAAAAAATTAAGATGCTATAAAGAGAGCTTTCCGGATTTTTTCGTATGCTTCTTGGATTGTTCTAAAACGTTCGTTATAAGAATCAATAACAATGCTATCTTGCCCAAAAACATTATCTGGATGGTATTCCTTTGCAAGCTGCAAATAGCGCTTTTTAATCACTTGAAAATCATCTTGCAAACTGGATTCTAAGATCATATAGCTAGCTCTTAATTCACGTTCTTGTGTTGTCAAAAAACTCTCATGAAAGCCGCCAAGCCCACCACGACTTTTAAAGCTCTCATAATCAAAATCCAAAATTACATTATGCACGACCTTAAAGCTGACAAGATTGATGATGTTATCCCAAAAACAAGGCTTCATACAATCCAAATAGATTTCATCTCTATCACAACCTAAATAGTATTCATCAAAAAGAGTGGCGATGTAGCGACGCGCAGTAGCATTTGGCTTATCCATCTTGAGTATGACCCGCTTTGCATTGAGAATCCGCAACGCAATCTTGACATGCTCTACAAGAGCATTTTTTCCAACGATTTTTATACGGATTGGCAGATACGTAAAATCAAGCAAGTATTCTAAATCAGGCATTACGTATTCATTTGATTGTGCTTTATTTTGCTCGCCTTGTAAGCAAACATGATATGCCCAATTGATAAGATAATCTTTCTTTAAACGCTCACCATCATCTAAAATCAACACAGTGCGAGAGAGACGGTAGCTCTTAGAAAAATATTTCTCCGCATATGCTATTGCTTTATGTAAAAATGCATTGTCATCTTCAACCACTATTTGCAAATACTTCTGGTGTAACGATACATTCATGCCATTGCCCTAATTGATTTAAACTTTGTAACTCTCAAGCAAACTCAGTTCCGATCTAGAGACTCGACACCACATAATCACAACAAGAGATCCTCTTGTATGCTCTTAATACTCCGTGCTAGCTTCTTTCTTGATGCAATTTGTCTTGTGTATAAATCGCAGTAATTTTCCCATACACTCTTTGCATATTGTAAGGAGAGAAATTTTCTTCAATCACGTAGCTTTCATCCAAATCTACAATCATAAATTCTGCTTGCTTGCCTACCTCTAAACTACCGCTATTAAGACCAAGCACATAAGCTGGATTCTTACTTAATAGACGCGATAAGGTAGGTAAATTTGTGATTCCTTGCTTGACAAGATAAGAATACGCCAAACTAAAAGTGTGTGCGAGAGCATCGATTCCAAAACTCGCTAGTTCAAAGACTTGATCCTTTTTGGAGTTGAAATCTGCACATTGCAAGCTTGTAAGCAAATCAATTTTGCCTTGTTGTAAAGAATCTAAGAGCTTTAAGCGCTCTTGTTTATTGAGTAATGGCGGGTTGATTTTGCCCGAAGTATTGTAGTCATCATAAATACTTTCATCCAAAATCAAATGGTGCAAACTCACCTCAGCATAAGCACATAAAGAAAGTTTTTTGTAGTTTTCTATAATCTCAAGTGAACGGGGATGGCTTACTGCGCTAAAGACGACACTCACTTCGCTCTCAAGAAGCATTTCACATATCTTGGCAATCTCTGCAGTCTGGGATTTAGGACTAATAGCAGGAAGCCCTAATCTACTCGCACACTCGCCCTCATTCATCACACCTTGGGAGAGCGATGCATTTTGCGCAAAGCAAATGATGGGGATATTGAGCATTTTGGCATATTGGGTGATTCTCAAAATAAGATTGCCCTCAATATCACTATCCATCACAATACAATGAGCTCCGGCATTATATAACTTGCTAATATCACAGAGTTTTGTACGCAAATCTTTTGAATCCATAAAAATAGGCTTGATAGATGGCAAGATACGCACAGCCAAATCAGAATCTACACTTTTTATAAGCTCTATAATCGCCTCGCTATCAACCACAGGATTTGTATCAGGCATTAACAGAAGCGTAGAATAGCCACCAAGAAGCGCCTTTTGCGAGAGTGTAGTAATAGTCTTACGCGAGAGCGTGCGCGACTTCGGATACACATTCAAATCTATAAATGTCGGCATAAGCAGCTTAGAATCTACATCTATAATCTCTTCATCCGCACCAATCTCTAGAGAATCCAAATCCTGTGCTATCTGCTTGATAATGCCATTTTCTACTTTCAAAGAAAGCTCACGCTCTCCTTGAAAATCACAAGTCAAAGCATTTGTAAAAACCATATCTCTCCCTTATAGCTTCAAAATACTCTCTGCCAAAATACCAAGCTTATCATCTAAAATAAGGATACCCATCACAATAAGCAAAAGCCCACACATTACCTCTATAGTACGCATAAAAGGCTTGATTCTATGAAAGATTTTCAAAGCCCTCTCTACCAGAAGTGCTGTAAATAAAAATGCCAATCCAAGCCCAGTAGAAAACCCAATAATATACACCAATGCACCATCTGCCCTACTCGCTCCAAGTGCCATCACAGCAGCAAGAATGGGACCAGCACAAGGACTCCAGCACGCACCAAAACTGATACCCAAAAACAATGGCGCAAACAAAGAAAACTTTTGTTCTAATTTGACAAGATGTAACCGAAAATGAATCTTATGCAAAACATCAAAATTGAACACACCCAAAAAATACAATCCAAAACCAATCACAACAAAACTAGCGATATACCGAAACATATCACTCTTTAACCATTGTAAAGAATCTAAAAAGAGCGCTAATAACACAAACACCCCACAAAATCCTAGAATAAAAAGGAGAGACTTAACAAGGATTCTCAGGCGCAATGATGAGATATTCTCTCTTATATCTTGCAATGAAATTCCACAGATGTAAGAAATATAAGCCGGTACAAGAGGGAGGACACAAGGACTAAGAAATGTAAGAATCCCAGCAAGAAAACAGGCCATAAAAGGCGCATTCAGAAACACATAATCATAAAGAAATTCTTCCATTTATTCGAACCTATTTACCAAACGACAATCTAGCACAAGTGCTTACATCACGCGATTATACTGTATAAACCTAGAATCCACTTTTAATGTATTGCTTTTGCTAACTCTCTTCTTTGAGTGAGAAAAACAATAATCTTAATATTTCAAGAAAACTCAGAATCTGTATTTTGCTCCAAACATTAGAAGCTGAAGCTACCATAAGCCATCTTTGCTTTGGATAAAGCTTTTATGGTTGTCTTTAAGAATCAAAGAATAAACTCCCTATATCAGCTCTATGCTCCCATAGTATATATCTTGCTCCCAAACCAAAAGCACAAGCATCTGTATCAGGAATCCCGATTTGTCCCAACGACATTGTTAGTAAATATTTGATTGGCATAGCCAAACTCAAAGATTCTTGCTTGCTATAAGTAAGTCTTCTCTAATGACGACCTCAGCAAGGACTTTGCCAATTTTTTAGCCAATGGCGACACCAACAACAGGGTGTAGATCTCAATCTAGGAGCAGATCTGCACCCATAACAATTGTGCCACTTGCCCATTTCTCCCGTCAACATAAGAAATAGCAGAGCCTCTCGTCTCTAGCGCGATATTTGATCAACGAGTGGATGCTATAAGCAAATCACTGCTTTTATAAGGACAAACTGTTAGAGCAAGATTGTATCCGTTCGCATTAGCAAAAGAATCTTATTGACCAATATTCTGTTGCTTACTTGATATCGCAGAAGTCTTTGATAGCTTCTATTTTGTCTATCTTCTCCCAGCTAAATTCTGGCAGCTCTCGCCCAAAGTGCCCATAAGCCGCAGTTTTTTGATAGATTGGGCGAAGCAAGTCAAGCGATTGAATAATTCCCTTTGGTGTAAGCTTAAACACATCTTTTACGCATTCTGTGAGTTTAGAATCTTCTACCTTGCCTGTACCTTGCGTATCTACCAAGATTGAGACAGGCTCTACTACGCCAATAGCATAGGCTAGCTGCACGATAGCCTTTTCACACACGCCACTTGCTACGAGATTCTTAGCCACATAGCGGGCAGCATAGGCTGCGCTTCTATCTACTTTGCTTGGGTCCTTCCCGCTAAATGCTCCTCCGCCATGTGGACAGCTCCCTCCATAAGTATCTACGATGATTTTGCGTCCTGTAAGCCCGGCATCGCCTTGTGGTCCGCCGATGACAAATTTGCCTGTGGGATTGACAAAATAGCGGATATTATCATTTAGATACTGCCTAGGTAGCACTTTTTGCACGATTTCTTCAATCACCGCATCACGCAGGTGGTTTTGTTGCGTTTCTGGGCTGTGCTGGGTAGATACAACAATCGTATCAATGCTTATAGGCACACCATCTTCATAACGCACGGTTACTTGAGACTTGCCATCTGGGCGTAGAAATGGAAGTTTTCCGCTTTTACGCGCCTCTGCTAATCCTTCGGTCAAGCGGTGAGAAAGCCAAATAGGCAGCGGCATAAGTGATGGCGTCTCACGACATGCAAAGCCAAACATAAGCCCTTGATCACCGGCACCTATCTCACCATCAGATCTATCTACACCTTGATTGATATCTGGGCTTTGTTCGCCGATGCCATTTAGCACAGCAGCAGAGCGATAGTCAAAGCCATAGAGCGCATCGGTATAGCCTATCTCTTGAATCACTTTTCGTGCAATTTCTTGCATTGGTGCATAGACACTGGTCTTCAACTCACCAGCGATAATACAAAAACCATTGCTTACAAGTGTCTCACAGGCTACACGTGCATTTTTATCACGCGCAATGATGTAATCAAGCACTGCATCACTGATTTGGTCAGCCATTTTGTCTGGGTGTCCTTCTGTAACAGATTCTGAAGTAAAAAGAAATGATTTTTTCATAAACTCACCTTGTGTTTTAATTTTTTTGTATTTGAATGCTATCCAAAAACACTTTAAAATATTTTAATCCTGCCCCTACTTGCCCATGGTTTCAATTTTCTTGGGATTGTAATTGGGCATTTAAATAACATTATCTCTACCCATATACAATCCACCCCCTACCTTATGTAAATAAGTAGATAACTCTTCATGAAGGAATCAAAAATGCACAACCAACAAATCTCCAAACAGATCATAGAAGCGATGAATTTTCGCCATGCTTGCAAGGAATTTAGCAGTCAAAGGATCCCGGATTCTGAGCTGCAAGTATTAATAGAGGCTGCTAGATTAGCACCTAGCTCTTATGGATTAGAACATATCCGATTGCTTGTCATCAAAGACGAAAACAAAAAACAAGAACTACAAAAACTCTGCTATAACCAAAAGCAAGTAGGAACTGCAAGTGTAGTGGCAGTGTTTGTAGCAGACATTGGCGCGATTCAATGTGATGGCTATATTGATCATATAGTCAGACGAAAAGCAGGTAAAGATGAAGCGCAATATGCAGCCTATAAACAAATGGTGCAAAATCGCATAAATAGCGTAAGCAAATCTGAATTAACAGAATGGAGTTTAAAACAGGGTTTTTTAAGTGCACAATCAATGATGGATGCTGCCGCTTTCTTGGGGATCGATTCTTGTCCTATGGAAGGTTTTGAGAAAGCAAATACAGAGAAATTCCTAGGGCTAGATGGGGTAAACAAACAAATCTCTATTATCGTGCCATTTGGTTATCGGGCTTCTAATACACAGCCTCCAAAACTTCGCATGGATACAAAAGATTTTGTGGAGTTTATATAACCAATGAAACTCTTAAAGAAAATAACCCACAGAAAAATATCGTTACTCTCTGAGTTAGCTTAGCAAGCTAACCTCTTAATATCCCTCTTTAATATTCAAATGTTAGAAGGTAGCCACAAGCTCACAGCAGGAATATAGGTAACTATCCCAAGTCCGATAACAAGCACCATAAGCCAAGGCAAACAGGCTTTCGTAACATCTTTTAACGGCATCCCTGTGATCGAACTCGCTACAAATAAATTTAGTCCCACAGGTGGGGTAATCATACCTAGCTCCATATTAACAACCATAATAATCCCAAAATGAATCGGATCGATTCCAAGCGCAAGAGCAATGGGCAATAGCAGTGGGGTCATTATCATTATCACGCTACTTGGCTCCATAAACTGCCCCATAATAAACAACACGATATTGACGATGATAAGAAACATCCACCAGCTCATATTCTGCGCCACAACATAGTCAGCAATCATATGTGGGATACGCTCAGCTGTGAGAAAATGCCCGAATACAACCGCAAAACCGATAATGAAAAAAATCATTGCTGTGGTGATTGCAGCGTCCAAAAAGACTGAGTACAGATCGCCTAAGCGAATATCGTGATACACAAAAACTGAGATGATAAATGCATACAGCGCACTAATTCCCGCCGCTTCGGTCGCAGTGAATAGCCCACCATAAATTCCACCAATGACGACAAAGATAATCAGAAGTGCCCAAAACGCTTCACGGAATTTTTTGAATCTGACCTTGAATGATTCAACTGGCTGTTTAGGTAGAGCAAGCCTTTTAGCACCCACATACGCCCAAATCATCATTATTGCACCTATCATCACACCGGGCATAACACCTGCCACAAACAATTTCTCTATACTAACTTCAGCTGTCACACCATAGACAATCATCACCACACTAGGAGGAATAAGTATACCTAGAGAACCAGCACTTGTGATTGCACCAATAGCATAACTTGGTGGATATCCAGCATTACGAATAGCCAAAAACATCACTGAACCAATTGCCACGACAGTCGCAGGTGATGAACCTGAAACAGCAGCAAAAATGATACACGCAAGAATCGCACTCATCGGAAGTCCACCGGGCAAATGTCCCACAAGACTTGTAGCAAAGTCAATAATGCGCTTTGCTGCACTACCCCTTGAAAGCAATGAACCCGCAAGGATAAACATAGGAATAGCCATAAGTGCTGGTTTTAACCCATTGAGCATAATCTCACTCATTGCACTAGGATCAGCATTAGTAAAAAATATAAGCGAGATGAGTGCACTCACACCTAGACTAATAGATACAGGAACACCAAAAAGCAAAAGGGCAAAAAGCAAAGATATTAGGACGATAACACTCATACTCAATCCTTTTTCACATTATCGTGGATTATCTCTGCTTGAGTATTTTTAATAACCTCACTAGCAGGTGTCCAAGCAACCTCATAGATTTTCTCTACACTACGATATGTAGCACCCAAAAATGAGATTGGCAAGCAGAGCAAGAATACAAAAAGTGGCACCTTATGAAACGCCTCGCTCATATAGCCTAGCTCGTAATTGAGAAACACAACATTTATTGATGAATAAAGCATAAAGCCCAAGAATGTTGCACTAATAATATGTGAGGAAATGACACAAACTTTAAATACTCGTGGCGAAAATCGCTCAATAAATGTCATCACAGAGATATGCACTCCCTTACGGAATCCATATGCTGCACCAAAAAACGCACTCCATAAAAAACAATAACGTGCCATTTCTTCACCCCAAGTCAGCGAACTCACCTCTGGTATGAAGCTAGAAATATAACGAAGAATGACATTTGCCGCAGTGATAACCACGCCTAACACGATTCCAATAACAGCGACATTTTTATTAATCGCAGCTATTACACAATCTAATATCCGAAAAAACCTATTAAGGCTTTGATTATGATGCGCCCATAAAAAAGGTTTGGTGATGAGTTTGAATAATCCCATATTCTCCTCTAGTTGTGTTATTCTCTTAGAGCCTATTTTGAGGCTTTGTTTTGCAGCTGGTTAGTCATCTTAACCCACACCTTGCAATCTGGCTAACTACTGTGCTTTAGTTTCTAATGTCTTTTTGATGAGATCTTCACCGATTAGGTCGTAAAACTTCGGATAAATCGCCCTCATCACGCTCTCCCATTCTGCCTTTTGTGCAGGACTTAGTTCATAGATTTTGGTGTTTGTCTTATCGTTAGTTTGCAAGCGTTCAAGAAGCAAAGTTTCTTCTTTAGCACTTTCAATGCGTTCATATTCTGTCGCCTCTTTCATAGCAGATTCTATAAGTGCCTTATCAGATTCACTAAGAGATGCCCAGAATTTCTCACTTGCCACGACCAAATAGCCTAAATAGCCATGGTTGCTAAGCGTAATAGATTTTTGTACTTCATAGAATTTGGAGTTATACAGATTACTAAGTGGGTTTTCTGCGGCATCGACGACACCTGTTTGAAGCGCACTATAGACTTCACCAAATGGTAAAACTTGCGGGTTGCCATTCAGAGCTTTAATCTGCTCTTCTAATACCTTACTAGACATTATCCTTACCTTTTGTCCTTTCACATCACTAGGATTTAAAATAGGCTTTTTATTTGTACTAAATTGCTTAAAACCAGCATCCCAATAGCTCAGTGCGATAAATCCTTTCGTAGCAATTGCATTTTTCAGTATCTCTCCAACTTCGCCATCCATCACCGCATGCAAATGATCTGTATCACGGAATATAAAGGGTACATCCCAGAGATTAAATTCCTTTGCTAATGGTGTAAATTTCGAGAATGAGGGTGCTCCAAATTGGACATTATTACGTTTGAGCTCTTGGAATATCTTGTCATCATCAATAAGCTGTGCGCTGGGGAAAACATGTATGACAAGTCGTCCATTACTCCGCTCTTTAACTAGCTTAGCGAAGTAATTTGCCGCTTTGCCTTTTGGAGTATTTTCACTCACTACGTGGGAAAATTTATACTCGCAAGGTTTCTCTTTGCTACATTGTGCGGTTTTTTTATCTCCGCATGAGATAAATATCATCCCAGCACAAAATAGCGTTGCTACGCCCAGCCATTTGATAAGATTTGCTTTCATATTGCTCCTTTGATGTTGGGGATTTGAATATTAATGTATCAGAAAAGAAATAAAGAGTCTTGGGAATCTGATGTATTTTTTAAGCGACATTGTCAGATTTACCCAAAACTCGAAATAAACTTCTCATCATCTACTTGAAATTTCTGTCTCAAATACAAGAACCAGTACGGCTAGATTCTGTGTTAAGGAAATTTTCTATATGTCAAAGATGTATGGTGCTATCGAATTACCTTACGTACCAATATAGAAATATCATTACTTGCTAGAGATTGTAACGATTGGGGAGAGTCTATGCGTAGATTCTGTTCGATAAATCCCTGAATATCAGGAATCTTGATGCAGTTATATGCCACGACAATGACTGTATCTCCTTCGCGTAAAAAACCCTCTTCACTGCTGCCAAATTCCGTATAACGCGTTGCACCAACGGCGATTAGCATTCTCTTTGGGAAACCACTTGCCTGCACAATTGGGGCAAGCTCGTAAAATCTATCAAAATCCGGCTGATTATTAAGTCTATCTACAATCCAATCAAGCAATGTCTCATAAAAATAATTGTATGTAACAACACATGAGTTCTCACCATATACCCGCATGACACCATCTCGTATATGAAAACACGTTAGTAAGTAATCATCCAGCATACCAGCTTTACTAAATTTATCAAGTGCAATGATATTTCCAACACCCTTTGAACCAATAGAAAAGTTCTTTTTTTCTGAAAGTTTCGTAGCAGTTTTTAGATTCCGAATCGATGTATCATCAAACGCCATAAAATGTGTGGGGAAGACACTTTTTACGTACTCACCCTCATAAGCCACATCAACCATTAGTGCAATCTCTGGCTCTGCTTGGAGCTTAAGCGTAGAATCTAGGGGCAAAATGATATTGTCATGAATACAGAAGCGATTAAGAAAACTTTCACTATATGGGCGGGGTATATAGAAAGGGAAAAGCCCCTTTGGCATACTTGTATGAGTGTTGGGGACACATACAAAATACTCGCCAGCTTGTTCTGCATGTCCAGCGAAATTATCCGCCACACCAAACCCTAGAATATCTTTAGTAATCATCATATATCCTTCGTAGTGGATTTGTAAAAATCTTAATCCTAGCGATAAAAATTGAGTTTGTATCATTTTTGGTTTTAAAACTTGAGTTTGGTGTTACTTTTTATACAAAAGCTTTGATAAATCCCAATGGCACGGTGTATAACACATGACATCTTTCGTTAAAATTAACTATTGAAGGAAACTTGCAATAGGTATGTGAGTGAGATTCACAGATTTAGTTTCCTCAAAATTACAAGAAATCAATATATAGTCTCTGCTACCAAAGCTGTTATTTGAGACAATAATAAGACCCATGGAATTCAAGCTGTCATATCCTAGAAATAAGCGGAATTCTATAGCACAATTTTTGGAAGTGCTTTGGCCTAAGATGTGTAAATTCTGTTGCTAAATTTTCTCAAATTTAGCTTGCTTCTAATTCTTTGTGATTTTGTCAATCAAGGAGTGTATCGTGGAAATACTAGAAAATATAGGGTTTTTTTGGTGTCTCTTGCTTGTGGGTGCATCGTTTGTAGGTGGGATCTTAGGCACGCTCTCTGGTGGAAGTGGAATGATTACTATGCCATTACTCCTACTTAGCGGCATATCTCCTATCCAAGCTCTAGCCACAAATAAGCTCCAAGCATGCTTTGGCTCATTTACAGGTGCGCTACATTACTATAAAAGTGGTCTGGTTGATTTGGGGCAAAGTCGCAGTTATATGCTTATTGCATTCGTATTTTCTGGTATAGGGACATTGGCCGTGCAATATATCTCACCAGATCGACTCTCTGTGCTGCTTCCATTTGCTATGATTGGCGTGGGATTGTATCTTTTATTTGCAAAAAATTTAGGCGATGATAACCACACAAGGCAGACACACCCAGTGGTACTTTATGTATTCTGCGCGTTGGCTGGTCTCTATGGTGGATTATTAGGCGTAGGGATAGGTACATTTGTGATTGCCATTCTTATAAGTATGGGTGGATATGGGTTTAGCAAGGCATTAGCACATTCTCGCTGGATCGTATTTAGTATCAATTTCATCTCAATGTTGGTATTTATAATAAGTGGACATGTGCTGTGGCTATTGGGAGTAATGATGTGCATAGGGCAGTTACTGGGCTCAAGTCTAGGGGCAAAGATGGCTATCAAACATGGTGCAAAACTCATCCGCCCACTAGTTATTGGTCTATGCTTTGTTATGTCTATACAATTACTTATCAAGCAGTTTTGATATTCCTAGAATCTTTATAATAGAAGTCGCTACGATCCCCCCACCGCTTCTATAAAGGATTTCAACCTTAACCTTTTAAAAGCCTCCATAGATAGATTTTCTCATATGTTTAATGTCTTAATTTTTTATTGGAAAGACTTTTGTCTAAAACCCATTTATAAGCTAC
>NZ_NHYK01000031.1 GCF_003288805.1 Helicobacter sp. 10-6591
TTTGGATGAAAGGTTTTATATAACATTTAACTACAACACTACCTTTAACTCTAAGCTTACACAGCATACTGGTTATATGAAGTTGAATTTTATGTGGTAGATAGTCTTGCAGCTTGATTTTATGCCTTGGGATATAGACTCGGCTTTTGCTTATTGTATATCCCTTTTAGAATCCAATGTCTCTGGCAAACACACTTCGCCATATACCAAATCACAACCAATAAAATCTCTTCCAAGTTCTCTGCATACTGCAAACACAGAGAAACTTCCACTTGCAGGATCTAGCACCAAATCACCCTTATATGTAGTAGCTTCTAATAGTCGCTTTTGTAATCCGTGTGGTTTGGTATGTGTATGATTCTTAATGATACGTTCAGCCCATACATCTGGGATGTTATGCAATCTCCATGTTGCTTTGGCGAGTTTGGGATGCTTTTGGATAATAATCAAATATTCGCTACGGCGACGCGTGCGATAACCCATACCTATTTTTAGCTTATCCCAGGTTATCATATCCACGATATAGAGGTCATGATAAGGTGCAAACCATTCTTTGACACCCTCTAAAAGATGGAATTTGTCAATCCACAAAAACAAATAACCATTTGGTGCAAGCACTCTATGTATGCCAGCTAGAAATTCTGCGATAATCTCTTCGCTCATCTGTGGTAGATTGCACCTCTCACTCCCACGAGATACGCCTTCATTACCGTAACTAAGCTTATCGAGTACGCCTCTGTATTGTGGGTCAAAAAATGCCACTCGTACAGAATCTGAATCTAGCCTTGCAAGCAGATTGATACCATTGCATAGAAGTTTTTTGTTTTTGAGTGATGTGATATTGGCTTTTGCTGTTTTGGTGTCCATATCCCCTCGTATGTGAAGTTGCAGAATTGTAGCCAGAAGTCAAAAGAAATTTGGCTCTTACATCCACTCTAGGATTTGCGTGACTTCTTTGGCTTCAAAACATCTGATCTGTGTTTTTGTAGTGGGTTTTTTGGTGAGTACGACATTTTGGAATCCGTAGTTTTCTAATTCTTTTAATCGTGTATCAATATTATGGGTTTCTCGTATGTCACCTATGAGACTTACTTCACCAATAAATGCGGTTTTATTACTGAGTGGGCGATTACGAAAGCTTGAGATGATGGCAGCTATAACTGCTAGATCCGCGCTTGTTTCATTGATTTTGATTCCGCCAGCAATGTTTATGAATACATCATAACGGTTGAGTGGTATCTCTATTTTGCGTTCTAATAATGCTAAGAGCATATTCAAGCGATTGGTATCAAAGCCTGTGCAAGAGCGTTTTGGATTGCCAAAGTTATTTTCGCTTACTAGTGCTTGGATTTCAATCACTAATGCACGCGATCCCTCTAAAAGCACGCTTATAGCGCTCCCAGCACGTGATGGTTTTTCGGAAAAAAAGAGCTTGGAAGCGTTTTTGGCACTCACTAAGCCATTGTTCTTGAATTCAAAAATACCAATATCACTTGTTGCACCGAAGCGGTTTTTGAAAGCGCGTAAGATTCTAAGCTCTCTGCTTGGATCACCTTCAAAATACAACACACAATCTACCATATGCTCTAATACTCTAGGGCCTGCGATTGACCCCTCTTTGGTGATATGTCCTATGATAAAAATTGTGATGTTGTATTCTTTGGCAAGTCGCATAAGCGCGAAGGTAATCTCGCGCACCTGTGAGATAGAACCTGGAGCAGAGGTAATAGCAGGGGAATAGAGCGTCTGGATAGAATCTACGACGCACATCATGAAGTTTTCTTGCAGAAGATGGGTTTTGATTTGTTCTAGGTCAATTTCGTTGAGTAAATAGAGATATTCACTGACACACTCCAGTCTTTGGGCTCTTGCTTTTATCTGGCTTGGGCTTTCTTCGCCGCTTATGTAGAGGATTTTCTTTTGTGTGTTTTGTGCGATGTATCCGCTGATTTTAAGCAAAAGACTGGATTTACCCACACCAGGACTTCCACCTATAAGATAGAGCCCGCCGCTCACAATCCCACCACCTAAGACAATATCAAGTTCGGGTTCAAAAGAAGTAAATTTTTCTAGATTCTCAGTTTGTACTTGTGTGATGGGCAGAGCTTCTGTGTGGGTGGTTTGCAAGGCTTTAAGCTCTTTGTCTTTTATCTCGACAAAGCTTTCCCACGCACCGCAATTGGTGCATTTTCCAAGCCATTTGCTGCTTCGCATTCCACAGTGCTGGCATTCAAAGAAAGTTTTTGGTTTGGCCATGCTTAATGGTTTGTTTGGTGGAACATCGAATCTAAGAGTGTATTGATGAAGTTCTTGGCATCAAACACAAGCAAATCTCTTTCACTTTCACCAATACCAAGATAAAGGATTGGTAAGCCAAGATTCTGCGCAATACTAAAAATCGCACCTCCTTTGCTTGTGCCATCGAGCTTGGTTACCATGATTCCATCAAGCTTACAGACATCAGCGAAATATTTGGCTTGAGTGATACTTGAGCTTCCTTGTGTCCCATCGAGGATAAGATATTTTTGTAAGCTATGTGCTGTGTGTAGAGAATCTAGAGCCTTTTGGCTTACGCGAATAATTTTTAGAAGCTCGTTTGTGAGGTTTGTCTGTGTATGCAGGCGCCCAGCAGTATCAAGCAATACAACATCGTATTTTTTTGCATGTGCGTGGGTTATCGCATCAAAGGCGAGCGCACTTGGATCGTGGCCGTGCTGAGTGCTCAGCACAGGTATATTTAGGCGTTTTCCCCAAGCTTTGATTTGCTCAATAGCTGCAGCGCGGAATGTATCGCCAGCACCTAGTAGGACTTTTTTGTTTTGGTGCTTGTAGAGATTTGCAAGTTTAGCGATTGTAGTTGTTTTGCCTGCACCATTAACACCGATGATGAGCTTTACTTCTAAGACTTTATCAGAGAGAGTTTGTTGGGAATCTTCAGGGTTTTGGATCTTGGGAGTATCAAGCAGCTTGCAAAAGGCTTTTTCTAATGCCTCTCGCGATATGTAAGAGGGCAGAGAATCTAGGAGTTTTTCTATCAGCTCATAATCCATATCCGCCTCTATGAGAATCTCCTCAAGCTCTTCTTTTGTGAGTTTGTCTTTTTTTGAACCAAGCAGCGAAGTGATGGTATTGGTGGTTTTTTGCAGTGTTTGAGAGAGTAGAGAAAACATATCTAGCCTTTGGAGTTTGTATCAAGTATATTTTTTATATCAAGCTCTAGCATTTCTTCTGGCACGAGTCCAATATAATCTATCACCTTATCTCCATTTGAATCCAAAAGCATAATATAGCCTCGCGAAATATCTTTGTCTAAAAATACAACCAAATCTAAACTTTCTGTAGGCACATAAAGATGGAAATCTCCATAATATTTGAGATTGTCTGTGATTGTGTCAAGCTGCTCTTTAGTTTGGCTAGAAGTAGTAAGTATATAAAAATTGATATTTTCCTTGTATTTTTGTGCAAGCCGCATCATATGTGGAGCAATCATCAGGCAGTTTCTGCAATCTTGTTGTATAAAAAAAAGCATGCTAGGCTTTGTTTGTGTGAATATACTTTGCCCTTGTATGATATTGAGCTTTTCGTTTATGATGTCCAAAACCTCAATTTTTAAGATTTGGTTTGTATGAGGAGTTTGTAGATTTCTTTCTTGAGATTTTGTGGAATCCTGTGATTGTCTATCGTCGTGGGGATGGGAATCTGGAGTAAAGATTGTGTATGTGAAGGTATCGTATTGGTGTATTTTTTCTTGGATCTTTTTGTCCTCGCAACTTAAAAAAAGTAGAGCAAAAATTATGCTAAGAAAAATTCGGATAGTCCCTTTGGTTTGGACAGTTTTTTGCATCAGAAATCCTCAAAATCAATGTGTTATGATTATACAAAACTTGGAGATTAAACCATTTGAAAACAATCCTTGCTGGAGCCAGCACCTGTAAAAGCGACTTTAGAAATAATGCACGCAAGATTCTTTCCCATGCTTTTAGTTCGTCTCAGAATTCTTTTGATTCCCAATCTGTGCGCGTTTGTAATAATCTTAGCAGACTTTTTAAGAATCTCTCTTTGGGTAAAGATTTTAAAAGACATCCACTCACTTGGAATCGCTCTAGCCAAAAAAATCCCAAAAAAATATTTGCACGTAAGGGTATTTTGTTTTATGCACCTTTTGGCTTTGAAGCAAATATTTTTAAACTCATTTTTGATTGCAAACGAAAGAAAAGTAAAGTTTTTCTTCCATATATACAAGGTCTAAGTTTTAAAATGCTACCATTCCGTCTGCCATTAGAAAAGAATCACTACGGGATTTATGAAAGTGCTAAATCACAATTTGGATTGGCAAAGGTTGATATAGTCGTGGTGCCAGTTCTTGGAATCGATACGAATTTTAAACGCATAGGTTTTGGCAAGGGGATGTATGATAGGACATTTGCAAAAAAGCCTAATAAAAGACAAAAATCCCTTACTGTTATTTTTGTGAGTCGCATTCCTTGCGTATCTGTGCCTGTTATCTCTCAATCATATGATCTGCAGGGTGATTATTTTGTGAGTGCTACTGCGTGTTGTAAAAGGTTAGGATATGGAAATTTTATTGCAAGTGATAGGGTATATAATCTTTGGCGTTACTACTAGTTATCTTACATATTTCATTACAAAGAAATTTTTTGCATCTGATGCTAATGTTTTAATAGAACAGGCAAAAGGACGCGCTAAAGCAATAGAATACGAAGCAGAGAAAATTTTAAATGAACACAAAATAAAAGTCAAAGAACAAGAGATCGCATTACAGCAAGACTATGAGCGCAAAATAAGCGCATTAGAAAAAAGAGAGTACAACCTTAATCGCACAATTGAAAGAGACAGACAAAATCTTGATGCAGAGCGTCAAAAACTCGAGAATATGGAAAGCAGAATCTTACGAGCAGATTCTGAGAGTAAGAAAATCATAGAGCAGTATGAGAATGCACGAAAAGAAGCGCTAAGAGTTTTGAGCAGCTACACCAAACTCCCGATCCAAGAAGCAAAAGACATGCTTTTGAAATATCTTGATGAGGAATTGACAGAGGACAAGGCGCTGATGATTCGCCGTTATGAGTTTGAAGCAAAGCAGGAGGCTAGACAAAAGGCAAATTATCTTTTAGCACAAGCTACTACTCGATATGCTGGGGAGTTTGCTGCAGAGAAACTTATAAATGTGATAACTCTGCCAAATGATGAGCTCAAGGGTCGCATCATAGGAAAAGAAGGACGCAATATCAAAACACTTGAGATGATAAGTGGTGTGGATGTGATAATTGATGATACGCCAAATACCATTATCATAAGCAGCTTTAATTTGTATCGTAGAGCCATTGCTATTAAGACATTAGAAGCACTTATTGAGGATGGAAGAATCCAGCCATCGCGCATTGAGGAAATTTATGAGAAAACCAAAGTCCAGATGGATGAGCAGATTCTCCAAGATGGTGAAAATATTGTGCTTGATATGGGGCTTGGTCATATGCATAATGAGCTCAAAAAACTGCTTGGCAAAATGCGTTATCGTGCGAGTTTTGGACAAAATGCTCTTGGACATTCTATTGAGGTGGCAAATCTTGCGGCCATTATTGCAGGGGAGCTAGGCGGTGATGAGAAGCTCACAAGGAGAGCGGGAGTTTTGCATGATATAGGCAAGGCACTCACTCAAGAGGTTGGTGGGAATCATGTTGATTTAGGCGTAGAGGTTTGTTCGCGTTATAAGGAACATCCTGTGGTTATCAATGCGATTTTAGCCCATCACGGACATGAAGAGCCAAAAAGCATAGAATGCGCGGCAGTTTGCACAGCCGATGTGATTTCTGCTGCACGTCCGGGTGCAAGGAGAGAGGTATTAGAAAATTTCTTAAAGCGTATGCAGGATTTGGAAAAAATCGCTACGGACAAGTTTGGTGTCAAGCAAGCCTATGCTATAAGTGCAGGACGAGAAGTACGAGTGATCGCAAGAGCCGATCTCTTAAATGATGACCAAAGTGTCGTCTTAGCACGTGAGATAGCTAAAGAAATACAGTCTAGCTTACAATACCCAGGAGAGATTAAGGTGAATGTGATTCGTGAGATGCGCACTGTGGAATATGCAAGATAAGCAACGAGACTTTCTCAAGGAGAATGATGATGTCAGTTTGGAGTAAGCATTCTTGGCGTGATAAGCCAATCAAGCAACATCCAGTGTATGAAAATACACAGGAGTTAGAGGAAATAGAGAAGAATCTGGCCAATTTACCTCCGCTTGTGTTTGCAGGTGAAGCAAGGAATCTCAAAGCCCAACTTGCCAAGGCTTGCAGAGGAGAGGCATTTGTACTACAAGGCGGGGATTGTGCTGAAAGTTTTTCGCAGTTTCATGCGGTAAATATACGCGATTTGTTTAAGGTGATTATGCAAATGGGCGCGATTCTTACCTATGGTGCTAGTTTGCCAATAGTCAAAATCGGGAGACTGGCAGGGCAGTTTGCTAAACCCAGAAGTAGTGACACAGAGACTATAGGTGGTATTACATTGCCAAGTTATCGCGGGGATTTGATTAATGGTGTGGAATTTAATCTTCAGGCAAGAAAAGCAGATCCTAAGAGGCTTTTGCAAGGATACAACCAAAGTGCTGCAACCCTCAATCTCTTGCGTGCTTTTGCGCAAGGTGGGTTTGCAGATCTTAATCAAGTACATAAATGGAATCTTAGCTTTGTCAAAGATAATGTTTTTGGCAAGAAGTATGAGGAATTAGCAACTCAAATCACGCAAGCACTTGATTTTATGCGTGCTTGCGGAATAGATTCTAAGAATTCTCCGATTTTGCATGAGGTGGATTTTTACACTTCGCACGAGGCACTTGTGCTGCATTATGAGGAAGCCCTCACTAGGCAGGATTCTCTTAGTGGGAGGTTTTATGATTGTTCTGCACATATGCTTTGGATTGGAGAGCGTACAAGGGGATTAGAGCAGGCACATATGGAGTTTTTACGCGGGGTGGAGAATCCTATCGGTGTTAAAATCGGACCAACTGCCACGCGGGATGATATCTTGGGTATCTGTGATATTTTAAATCCGCATAATGAGGAAGGTAGGCTTAATCTCATAGTGCGTATGGGATCACAAAAGATAAAAGAACATTATCCAAAGCTCTTAGATTCTCTGAAGAATGAAAATCGTGCGATACTTTGGAGCTGTGATCCAATGCATGGCAATACAATCAAAGCAAGCAGCGGCTATAAGACGCGTAATTTTGATTGTATTTTGGATGAGGTAAGAAGCTTTTTTGAGATACACAAAGAAAATGGGACTATAGCTGGCGGTGTGCATTTAGAGATGACAGGAGCAGATGTAACAGAATGTGTGGGAGGCTCTCAAGCTATCACAGAGGAGGGATTGGCTTGTAATTATAGTACGCAATGCGATCCAAGGCTGAATGCTACACAGGCTATCGAAATGGCATTTTTGATTGCGGATATGCTAAAACAAAGTCGCTAATTACAATGCGTCAACCAAATAAATCTAAGGAGTTGTGATGAAATTTTTTGGAATCAAAAGAGGAGTAGGACGTAGGGATTTGTATGTGTGTTTTTTGCCTTTGGCAAGTGCATGTAAAGAGGTTGTAGGAATATATGGGGGGGGGGCAGAAGTATATTCTAAGATTTTATGTTTTAGGTCTTAAGGTCTTTGAGAAGATATGTTTTAATACTACACAAGTCTTTTATTTAGACACTGCTGGAGATATGGGGCATTCCATATATAAATACATCCAAGATGAATTAGAAAAAGACGGCATAAAAAGTCGGAGGCTTGAGAATCTATGCAAGGGATTGGATAATCAAAGCAAAGCCTGCGTATATCGTATACTTTCTCGACTCAGGGAAGCCCATTTTAGAGGGAGTAAGATTTGTCATACTCTTACACGTGAAGAGATTGAAGAACAAAGACGTTTGCACTTGGAATTTTTTCCAAACATCCTGCAGCTATCCAAAAAACTTTTTTATTACAAATATTTTTTTCCTATTAATCCAGGTGGTGAAGTGAGTGTGCATTGGCACAGACACAATATGGAAAATTTTAAGAATCTTCAAAAAATCAGACAAAAAGATATTATTGACGTGGGTGGTTTCATGGGCGATAGTGCCATTATTTTTGAGGATTTTACCGACAAAAAAGTCCATACTTTTGAAGCCACAAAAACAAATTATGCACTTTTACAAGAGACATTAAGACTTAACAATGCTATGCGTATTATTCCTATCAACAAGGGTTTGGGTGGGAAAGAGCAGATTTTGAGCATAAGTGTGGATGGATCTTCTTCTACTCTGTGCGATTATGGAATTGCAACACAGAAGTTTGCGATAGAAGAAGTAGAGATTATCACATTAGATTCTTATGTAAAGGAACATAATTTAGAAATAGGGTTTATAAAGGTTGATATAGAAGGCTTTGAACAAGAATTTCTAAAAGGTGCCATGCACACTATCAAATCGCAAAAACCAGCAATGCTTATTAGTATCTATCATAGTGGTAAGGATTTCTTTGAGATTAAGCCAATAATAGAATCGTGGAATCTTGGGTATAGCTTTAAAATTCATAAACCACTTGATTTTAGTGTGAGCGGAGAAACAGCGCTATATTGCGAAGTCATAGAAAATTGATTGCAGGCTTTTTGGGATATACTAATTAGCTAGGTAGAAATTCATCACGAGAAAGAGGTCAAATGAAGATTGCTGATATCCACATAGCTGATGGCTTGCATGAACTATACATACAAGGGCGCAGATTTTTTTTATACAAAAACAAAGCAGATGTGAAGCTTTATGATTGTATCTGTCCCCATCAGGGTGGAAGTTTGCATAAAAACGGAGAGCATATTTGCTGTGAAGTACATAATTGGCGCTTTGCTCCCAGCAGCGGAGAATCTCTTAATATCAAAAATATGAAGTTAAATTCCTATAGGTTGTTTGTAGATAAGAATGGTGATATTTTTTTAGATTCTAAAAGTGTGGAAAGTATAAAGAATCTTGCTGTTTCTTATACATCTGACGCAAAATACAATATTGCCCCCCCCCCCTATTAGTTTCTTTACATTCTCATGCAACTTTAGAGTTTAAGATCAATGATTTTTCTTTGCTTTGTGATCCATGGATTGATGGCTTAGCATTTTTTGGTGCATGGAGACACTATCCTCAACCACAAATCAGCTCTAAAGATCTTAGTCCTAATGCTATTTTTATCTCACATGAGCACAGCGATCATTTCCATCCGCAAACACTTAGTAATTTTGCTAAAGATACACCCATATATATCCCGCAGTTTGTTAATCAACGACTAGAAAAAAGACTTGATTTGCTTGGTTTTACAAATATCATAAGTTTGCCATTTGGTCAGAGTGTGCAAATCAATAAAGATATACAAATCACTCTTTATGAACCTATTTCACTATGGAATGATTCGCAGATTCTTATTGATATAGCAGGTTTTAAGATTCTCAATATCAATGATGCTGGTATCAACCACTCAATCGCTTCAAAAGTAGGCAGTATTGATTGTGTATGTGCGGCATTTTCACCTGGAGCTTCAGGATACCCGGCTACTTTTACACATCTTAGTTTGGATGAGAAAATTTGCTTTTATCAGAAGAGTAGAGTAAGTTTACTTGATATGCTCTTAGAAGCGTGTAAGATGTATAATGCGCGCTATTTTTTGCCATTTGCATCCCATTTTGTTTTAAACCATCCAAAACACTTGAAATATATGAAAATGCTAAGAAAAAACACCATTTTTGATTGTGTAGAAAAAATCGAAAATCCAGATATCAAAGTAATCGATCTTTTGCCTGGAGATTCGTGGGATGTAGGCTCTGATGAAATCATCAAAATACCCAGAACACAGGATCTCTACACTCAAGAACATATAGAAGAATATATACAGAATCAATTTAGGCAGGATGAATTTTTGAGTTTTTATCCTAACAAGCATAAGTATAGATTTGACAGAAAGAAGTGTTTGCAATATTTTGAAAATCTTAATTTCGTGCCAGAGATTAGTTTATGTGAGAATCTAAGCGTGAGTGTGTATCCAGATTTTGAGAACACAAATGCTTTTAGTTTTGTGGTGGATAATGGAGTAAAAATACTCGATTCTTTGATAGAAAATCCAAATCTGAGCATAAAAATTCCTAGTGAGATTCTGATGTATATAGTCGTGCATAATGAAAGCTGGGATGAGGCTACTATAGGATATTGGTGTGAGTTTAGTAGAAATCCAGATGTCTATCATGCAGAGTTTTGGCGGCTTTTACAAGCACCCTTTTATCTCAAACATTCAAGTATTGGCAAATATGAAAGCACTCTTATAACACCATCAACTCCACTTTGTTTCATACTAGAAAATCTTGGTGAGGTAGGAAGCAAAATCCTTGCTCGCTATGGTTTGTATTGTTTGAGTTGTTCTAAGCTTCCAATGGAGAGTTTGCAAAATGCCATACAAGCGCATGGTATTAGTACTGTAAGAAGCCAACGTTTGCTCAAAGAGCTAAATATCCACTTCATATCCAAATCCTTAGAGACAAAATCTTTGATGCATTGAGAGGATGAAATCTTTCTCTAACATATAAGATTCTATTTTTGTACCAAGTAGAGTGTGCTTATGGAGTTGTTTGAATTCTTCTAGCGTTAATAGTTCCAAATGCTCTATGTAGTTATGCCTATATTGTTTTACTGCTGGAAAATGCCATTGCGTAAGATCAGCTTGGTAGGTAGTTTTGAGTTGAGGATCTAACACTTGCTCTTCAACAAAGAGTGTTGGTTGTGTGTGAGTGGAATCTATCCACATAGCTTTTTTACAAGATTTTCTTTCTTTGAACTTGATGTGTTTTCTTAAAACCAAGCATTGGTCTTCACCATCACGAACGCCCAAAAACATTCCTGGAATTTTTTGGATAAATATTTCTTGGTCTTTGATTATAAAATCAATGCGAGGATAATCTACTTTTTGGTATGTATTTTTAGGAATATAAAAGCTTGCAAAAAGTTTCTTGGCATCATAGATATGATCGACATCGATTTTCATCATCCATTCATCTTGTGGGATAAAAGAGAGGACAAAATTATAATAACTATGGAGTTTTTGCATTTCATTGGCTGGATGTTCTAAGTTTATACTGTGCGGATATTTTGCTGGGATAAAACTAGGATAACTCTTGCAAAAATCTAAGATTATCTCTTCGCTACCATCTGTGCAGTCATTGTAGCCTATGACTCCTCTTTGGAATGCTGGTAGCATAGAATCTAGGCTAGATCTTAAAGTATGTCTTTCGTTTTTTACCCGTATGAATGCCCAGGGATTAAGTGGTGATTGTGGATTCTTGGCATTTGTATCAAATTCAAAATACCCTCTGTGCTTACACGAATAAATGCTGTAAGGGGGGGGGGGTAATAGAGCTTTTATTCAGTGTTATAAAAAATTCATTGCTTACAGAAAACATTTTTTGTCTGACTTTTGTGGGGAGAGAAGAGTTTATTTGTTTGGAATCTAACGAGATAAAGCGCGTATTTCCTCGTAATTTTCTTGCTGTGTATTTTAAACTATTAAAAAGATTCATTTTTTTAGATACTTTGTTTTTAGATACTTTTTTCTTAGATACTTTGCGATGTATTTGGGCAGCCTGTATAGGTCTTTGATAAGTTTGATATAAATATTATTATCACCTCTTATTTCGTTTGCTCTATCAAATGGTGGCAGACACATATCTTTGATTGCACCTTTTTCTTTCATTTGGTTTGCTCTATCAAATGGTGGCAGACACATATCTTTGATTGCATCTTTTTCTTTCATGCTGTTGATAGATTTATCCAATGCCACATTGGTAATAGGGGGGGGGGGGATAATAAAGTATTTATAGCACTTTCCTTGCTTAGTGAGTAAAACTTGACACCAAGAGATTTTAAAAGTGTGAGAATCTCTTGGTCATAATCTTGAGAATGCCATTTGCTTGGTACCCCATCAAAATCAGGATATGCACTTAAGAAGTTTTGTTTGTCTGTAATATTATGAATATATTTTCCACCATTTGCATAGAAGTCAATGCCTGTAATATAAATCTCTTTGTATCCAGCAAATACACCAAATATACACATATAAACACCAGAAGTAGCAACTCTATTGTTATAGAAATACTCAAAATTGAGCTTTTCTAATAATTCTTCCATGGCTTGGAATCCTAAAGCTCTGTCTTCTAGAAATCTGTGACCTTGTATAACTTTTGGGAAAGCATATAAAAAATTCTTATCGCCCCTAGAAAGGATTCTTCCCTCCAAGAATCTCCAGCTTGAAATTACAATGTTCTCTATATCATATTGCTTGGATTGAAGGAGTTTTTTGTATGTGTAGTATTGATAGTAGAATACATGTGGTACAGCAAAAAATGCCTTGACTTTTTTGCCCAAAAAATATTTGTCTTCAAAATAGAATTGATTACATCGAAAGACATCATAATCCTCAGGCATTCTTGTGTAA
>NZ_NHYK01000032.1 GCF_003288805.1 Helicobacter sp. 10-6591
TTGCATACTAATATTTGTAGCGCTGGAGTTGCTATAAAAGCCTCCTATACCTATGCTGGCGTGTTCGCTCACACCTAAACTCTCTAGAGCCAATAGAGGCAGTACCAATAGTCGTTTTAACATGTATTTTCCTTATATTAAAGATGACAGAGAGAGCGCATAGCTTAGAGCTATGCAAGCAGATTTAGAATTTAAATTTCCACCAGCCTTGCGAGATACAATATCAATGCAATCTCCGTGTGCAAATACTGCAATGAAGATTGCTGCCGATATTGTATTGATATAAGGATTCTTGCAAGAAAATCTTATATGTAGAATGCGAGAATCCTGATGTGATATATATCAAAATATCGCAAGAATGGAACATGGGCTTATTTGGATTCTTGGAGGTGTGGCTTGAAAATCATTGGTTTTGACATAGGTATTGCGAGCATTGGTTGGGCGTATATGGAGGATAATGAGCTCAAAGATTGCGGGGTGAGAATCTTCACCAAAGCAGAAAATCCCAAAACAAAAGCGTCCTTAGCCTTGCCAAGACGAAAGGCACGAAGCGCAAGGAGGAGATTAGCACGGAGAAGAGGCAGGCTTTATGCCCTAAAACAGCTGATATGCAAGGAATTTGGATTCTATCTAGGCGATTATGTAAGCGATGATGGAGACTTGCCAAAGGCGTATATCCACACCAAAGACACCAAGAGCCCCTATGAATTACGCACTTTAGCCCTTACCCAAAAGCTAGAGCATAAAGATTTAGCTAGAGCAATACTGCACATCGCCAAACATCGCGGCTATGGGAATAAGCACGCAAGAGAGGCAGAGGACACAGAAGAGCAAAACGAAACGGGCAAAATTAAGGCTGCCATAAAAGAAAATGAAAAGATTCTGCAAGAAAAGGGCTACAAAACCATAGGCGAATATCTCTACAAAACATTTTACCAGCAAGAGCGAAGCGATAGTGAGAAAAAAGGCAATAAAAATAGCAAAGAATTTCAAAATGTGCGTAATAAAGCCGGAAATTATGAGCATTGTATGGCACAAGATAAACTCAAAGCAGAATTAGAGCTGATTTTGCAAGTTCAAAATAAATTAGGAGCGAATCTAAAAGATTCCTTTTGTCAAAAAGTCATCGATATTGCCTTTTATCAGCGCGAACTCAAAGATTTTAGCGATAAGGTAGGCAAATGTATCTATGATGAAAATAGCCCCCGTGCGAGCAAAGATTCATTAAGTGCGATGGAGTTTATCGCCCTCACGCGCATTCTCAACGCCCTGCAATCTATCAGCAAGCAAAGTGGCGAGGTCTATGGCAAAGATATGATTGCGCAGATTTCACACATCGTGCTTGAAAAAGGAGAGATAAATTATAAAGCATTGCGTGAGATATTGCGACTACCTGAATCTATACGATTTCCTAAAGATTCAAAACTTGATTACACAAAGGAGCAAAAAGTCGCAGAAAAGGCAGCGTTTATTGAGTTTAAGAATCTTAAAGCTTTTAAAAAGGCTTTGGGCGGGAGCTTTGCAGGGCTTTCACGCAAGGAGCTTGACGCAATAGCCACACATATCACACTCACAAAGGATAAAATACATTTTCAGCAAAAGTTAGAATCCTATGCCCTTGATGACAATCAAAAAGAGGCTTTGAGCAAATTATCATTTTCCCATCACATTCATCTTGGCTTTGAGGCGCTGAATCAGATTCTGCCCTTTATGCGAGAGGGCTTAAGATACGATGAGGCGGTGCAGCAGGCGGGATTGAAAGAATGGAGAAAAATAACGCAAAAAGAAAATCTCTTATCGCCGCTTCATAAATATGAGCCCTATTTAGCTAATCCTGTCGTGGCAAGGGCGATGAGTGAGTATCGCAAGGTGCTAAATAGCCTGCTAAAGACATATGGGCAGGTGCATAAGATTCACATCGAATTTACGCGTGAAGTGGGGAGAAATGCGAAAGATAGAAGCAAGATAGAAAAGGAGCAGAGAGACAAATTAGCCAAAAATGAGGCAGCAAAGAAGCAATGTGAGAATCTAAGGTTGCCCCTTAGTGATAGCAATATCCTCAAAATGAAGCTATGGATAGAGCAGGGGGAATTTTGCATATATAGTGGGAAGAAAATTACTTGTGATGATTTGCAGAATCCTCAAAAGCTGCAGATTGACCATATTTACCCTTATTCACGAAGCTTTGATGATAGCTATGCAAATAAGGTTTTGGTTTTCACAAAAGAAAATCAAAATAAGCGTAATAAGACGCCTTTTGAAGCATTTGGAGAAGACACAAAGAAGTGGGAGAAGATTCTAAGTCGGGCAAGCACGCTGCCTAAAGCGAAATACCGCAGAATCTCTAATATAAAATTTGAAGATAAAGAAGCGGGATTTATCCCTAGAAACATCAATGACACAAGCTATATTGCAAGGCTTTGTGCGAATTGGACGAAGGATTGTTTGAGCTTCTTACCTTTAAGCGAAAATGAAGTAACGATTAGTGGAGAAAAAGGCAGCAAAGTGCATGTAGAGACAATAAGCGGGAATCTCACGGCGACTTTGCGGCATTATTGGGGACTAGGAGAGAAAAATCGCAATAATCATCTGCACCACGCAATTGATGCGATTATCATCGTCTTTAGCAATGCAAAAACGATTAAAGCATTTAGCGACTTTAAAAAGCAGCGAGAGCTGAATAAGGCGAGATTCTATGCTAAAGAGTTGGCGGAGGCTGACTATAAACAGCAGAAAGTATTTTTTGAGCCTATGGAGGATTTTAGGCAAAAAATCTTAGCAAAAGTAGATTCTATCTTTGTTTCTAAGCCTCCACGCAAGAGGGCTAGAGGGGCATTGCACGAGGAGACATTTTATGCTTTTGATGATAAGGATTTGATGAAGAAATATGGCGGACAAGAGGGCGTAGAAAAGGCAGTAGCACTGGGCAAAATCCGCCGCATTGGCACAAAGATCGTGAATAATGGGGCAATGGTGCGTGTGGATATTTTTCAGCACAAGCAAAGTGGCAAATTCTATGGCGTGCCTATCTATACGATGGATTTTGCATTAGGAATCTTGCCGAATAAGGCAGTGATAGCCGGGAAAGATAAACAAGGAGTGATTAAAGATTGGCTTGAAATGGATAGCTCTTATGAATTTTGCTTTAGTCTTTTTAAAGATGATTTGATTTTGCTGCAGAAAAAGGATATGGAAAAGGCGGAGTTGTGCTACTTTGTGAGTTTTGGTATTGCTACGGCAACCATACAGGTTGAAAAACATAACAATAAATTTGAAGATTTAAGTGAAAATGAAAAACTACTCTATACGAATGCGACAGCAAAAGAAGTTGTAGCTAAAAGTATAGGGATTCAAAACCTTAAAATATTTGAAAAATACCATGTCTCACCATTAGGCGAAGTCAAAAAGGCAGAGTTTGCAGAGCGTCAAAATATTGCATTGCCATCAAGCCCAAAGCATAAAAAAGCATAAAAGATGTTTGATTCTGCTTTTAGGACGCTTTTTTTGAGCACTCCTGCAAGACTTAGCCTCTATCAAAAACATCTTTGTGTCGCACAGGAGGCTAAAGATGCGCTCAAAATTCCTCTTGATGATATTTTGTGCCTCATTTTAGAATCCCCTCAAATCACCTTGACAAACGTGCTCCTTGACGCTCTCGCACAGGCTAAAATCATTTGCTACACTTGTGATAGCTCTCACTTGCCTAGCGGTATTTTTATGCCATTTTTGGGGCATTTTAAAAGTCTTGCAATCCTGCAGCAGCAAATGCAGCTCAAAAAGCAGGCAAAGGCGATATTATGGCAGCACATCATCAAATCAAAGATTCACAATCAAGCCTTGCTCCTACAAATGCAGCAAAGAGAAGAGTTTGAAGTATTAGAATCTCTGGCTAAGGGAGTGAAACTCGCCGATAGCACGAATAATGAGGCAAAAGCAGCCGCTTTGTATTTTAAGGCACTTTTTGGGAAAGACTTTAGCCGCAAAACACAAATCTTTGAGGATATGCGGATAGGGCTTATCAATGCGGCACTGAATTATGGCTATGCGATTGTGAGGGGAGCGATTGTGCGTAGCCTCTGTGCGAGCGGGCTAAATCCTGCATTGGGAATCAACCATAAAAACCAATTCAACGCCTTTAATCTCGCTGATGATGTGATAGAGCCTTATCGGACTTTTGTGGATTCACTCGTGGTGCAAATGCTTGAAAATGGGGATTTTAAAGAATCCTTAAGTCTTGAAAATCGCGTAAAATTAACAGAGATTTTAGGCACAGCGGTGATGATAGAAGACAAAAGATACCCGCTTTATCGTGCGAGCATAGCGAGCGTGCAGAGCCTTGCTTATGCTATTCAAAAAAACACATTTGCCTTAAAACTTCCAATATTTTGTAAGGATATATCCAATGGAAGAGATATTTATGAGAGTGCTAGTGATGTTTGACATGCCTACAAGCAACAAAAGAGAGAGGAAGCTGTATGCGAAATTTCGCAAATACCTGATACAAGATGGCTTTATGATGCTCCAATACAGCGTGTATATGAGAATCTGCAAGGGTGTCGCAAGCGCCAATCGTCATTTGGACAAAATAAGCCTTATCGTGCCGCCAAAGGGGCATATTCGAGGATTAATCCTCACAGAAAAGCAATTTGACAATATGCGGCTTTTGCTTGGCAAACCAAGCGATAATGAAAAAGCCCATGCACCCAAACAGCTCACACTTTTTTGATATCTTTGTAGGGTTTGTGTGTTTTAGAATCTTAGTTTATGAAGCTTTTTGAGTATTTTGATAAAAAATAAGACGGAGAGATATTATTTGCTCTAAAATTGCAAATGCTTGCAGAAAAATATAATGCAATTGAGGAAAATCTGTGGGTAGTTTTATGTAGAATAAGGGTTTTTAGGTATCGAAAACCTGCGGGGACCCCTTAAACCCCTTATTTTAGCCGCTTACTCAATTCTCTAGGAAGAATTATGCTTCCTTTTTGCTTAAAATATGATTTTTTGGATATTTTAAGCCTATCACACCGCTCAACTACCGCTCTATACGATGTTTTGGCGAGGTATATTTTAGCGTAAGAGAATTTAATAAGCGGCTAAAACTCGTTAAAACACAGGGCGATAAGATTCTTGATTTTAGCGTAAGAGAATTTAATAAGCGGCTAAAACCAAGGCCGCAAGGCTCGCCGTCGCGTTATTATTTTAGCGTAAGAGAATTTAATAAGCGGCTAAAACCAGAAAACCACCTACATCTACCTTTAGTCAATTTTAGCGTAAGAGAATTTAATAAGCGGCTAAAACTCAAACTCGCTGGGGCCTCCATACAAACCGATTTTAGCGTAAGAGAATTTAATAAGCGGCTAAAACTTTTTTCGATATTCAATAGAATCTCGATTTATTTTAGCGTAAGAGAATTTAATAAGCGGCTAAAACTAAGTTCGGTGGTGTGGTCGCGGTGTGGTGATTTTAGCGTAAGAGAATTTAATAAGCGGCTAAAACTCAAAAATCTCGTTTACATTCTTTGGCTTGATTTTAGCGTAAGAGAATTTAATAAGCGGCTAAAACAACAAGGGACGTATAAAGACGAATAAAATCATTTTAGCGTAAGAGAATTTAATAAGCGGCTAAAACGAAGGTTCAAACACTGGCGTCGGTACAATGATTTTAGCGTAAGAGAATTTAATAAGCGGCTAAAACTTATGGGTATAGCGCTAGGCCTTGTGATGGATTTTAGCGTAAGAGAATTTAATAAGCGGCTAAAACGCAAACCAGCCTTTTAATTGATAAAATTAAATTTTAGCGTAAGAGAATTTAATAAGCGGCTAAAACGCCACTGGGTGGCAGATTCACTAACCATCAATTTTAGCGTAAGAGAATTTAATAAGCGGCTAAAACTCAAAGTTAAATCGCTCGGCTAATGGTTGAATTTTAGCGTAAGAGAATTTAATAAGCGGCTAAAACATAGCAAGTCGTTTATACACTCTTGTATAAATTTTAGCGTAAGAGAATTTAATAAGCGGCTAAAACTCACAATTTAAGGATAAAAAATGAAAAAAAATTTTAGCGTAAGAGAATTTAATAAGCGGCTAAAACCTCTATCTCTTTACATATCTTTATTGCTGCATTTTAGCGTAAGAGAATTTAATAAGCGGCTAAAACAAAAGTTTGATACAATTGCAACGGCTAAGGATTTTAGCGTAAGAGAATTTAATAAGCGGCTAAAACTATATAATAGGCTTCTAAGGTTTAGCTCTTATTTTAGCGTAAGAGAATTTAATAAGCGGCTAAAACAACATGCCATGAAGCCAAAAACCCAGAAAAATTTTAGCGTAAGAGAATTTAATAAGCGGCTAAAACCCCATGCAAGATTATATCAACTATGCAGAAATTTTAGCGTAAGAGAATTTAATAAGCGGCTAAAACATAGGAAAGCAATTAAGCTTATTTGACTTTATTTTAGCGTAAGAGAATTTAATAAGCGGCTAAAACATTTTTGCCAATTAAAAACCACTTAAAATAATTTTAGCGTAAGAGAATTTAATAAGCGGCTAAAACCAAATACACCGCTTGTTTTTAAGCTATGTAATTTTAGCGTAAGAGAATTTAATAAGCGGCTAAAACCTAAAACAAGCCCAAAGCATAGCCCAAATAATTTTAGCGTAAGAGAATTTAATAAGCGGCTAAAACTGCAGAGAGTGTCAACATTGCTATGCTTGCATTTTAGCGTAAGAGAATTTAATAAGCGGCTAAAACAAAATTTAAAACTTTGTTTTGTAAGGATTGATTTTAGCGTAAGAGAATTTAATAAGCGGCTAAAACAATTTACGCGCTGTGAGCAATGCCCTTTGTATTTTAGCGTAAGAGAATTTAATAAGCGGCTAAAACACCGAGGGCATTATGATTTTCACACGCTTTATTTTAGCGTAAGAGAATTTAATAAGCGGCTAAAACTAGATTCTGTAGAGGTCTTTGTGGTGTTTGAATTTTAGCGTAAGAGAATTTAATAAGCGGCTAAAACGCACGCATTTAAACAAGCACGCACGCCAATATTTTAGCGTAAGAGAATTTAATAAGCGGCTAAAACTATGGCAGACTGCAAAAGATGAGAGGGTTAATTTTAGCGTAAGAGAATTTAATAAGCGGCTAAAACTTAAAAAATGCTGGAAATTCGGGATTATCGATTTTAGCGTAAGAGAATTTAATAAGCGGCTAAAACACAATCGTAACGCATTAAAAAGCACTATAAATTTTAGCGTAAGAGAATTTAATAAGCGGCTAAAACCTGGTTTTGGATGTTACTAAATTTGATTTTATTTTAGCGTAAGAGAATTTAATAAGCGGCTAAAACACAATAGAATGATAGGAGTCACATATGATGATTTTAGCGTAAGAGAATTTAATAAGCGGCTAAAACTTAAAAAGTGCTGGAAGTTCGGAATTATCGAATTTTAGCGTAAGAGAATTTAATAAGCGGCTAAAACTTAACTCTACTCACACTCTATCCTTAATTAATTTTAGCGTAAGAGAATTTAATAAGCGGCTAAAACTCCTGATATGATGTACTGATTTCATTTTAAATTTTAGCGTAAGAGAATTTAATAAGCGGCTAAAACAAGGATTGTTGGTGAAGTGCTTTAATCCTTATTTTAGCGTAAGAGAATTTAATAAGCGGCTAAAACTACAAACCGCTTCTATTGCGCCCGCCCATAATTTTAGCGTAAGAGAATTTAATAAGCGGCTAAAACTAGCATTTCTGTCTCCTTTAGAAAAATTTGATTTTAGCGTAAGAGAATTTAATAAGCGGCTAAAACGCAAAGAGCGAGCTATTAGAAGCTAAAAAGATTTTAGCGTAAGAGAATTTAATAAGCGGCTAAAACACAAAGAGGTTCTCAGATTTCAGTACCTATATTTTAGCGTAAGAGAATTTAATAAGCGGCTAAAACATTGCTGTATTGCAGCCCCCACCTTTTGGCATTTTAGCGTAAGAGAATTTAATAAGCGGCTAAAACAGATTCGATGATAACGCACGCGAGTTTTATATTTTAGCGTAAGAGAATTTAATAAGCGGCTAAAACTTAAAGCGATACGGATAATCTTTAATATCGATTTTAGCGTAAGAGAATTTAATAAGCGGCTAAAACCGAATGTTCGATGATTCAGATAGACAATGGATTTTAGCGTAAGAGAATTTAATAAGCGGCTAAAACTTAAGGTTTAGAACAGCCGTTATAAAAACTATTTTAGCGTAAGAGAATTTAATAAGCGGCTAAAACACTATACCCCCCTCTTTGTCCCGACTGATTATTTTAGCGTAAGAGAATTTAATAAGCGGCTAAAACTCGATAGCAAACCCATTAGCAACGCTCTCGATTTTAGCGTAAGAGAATTTAATAAGCGGCTAAAACCATAAAAGCGAGTATGTTAATCCAAAGTGGATTTTAGCGTAAGAGAATTTAATAAGCGGCTAAAACAGTTCGTTGTTTTTCTGCTTTATGTTTTGCATTTTAGCGTAAGAGAATTTAATAAGCGGCTAAAACACAGGCGAACTATTAGCATTGCAATATAAGATTTTAGCGTAAGAGAATTTAATAAGCGGCTAAAACAATATTTTGCGTTACCTGCACATTGTTATTATTTTAGCGTAAGAGAATTTAATAAGCGGCTAAAACAGGGGGGTTATTTCTACAACATGGCATTTAATTTTAGCGTAAGAGAATTTAATAAGCGGCTAAAACGGGATTATATTACCAGTGCTAGTGCAGAAGATTTTAGCGTAAGAGAATTTAATAAGCGGCTAAAACTAAAATCTTTAGAATCTATTCCTTTTAAGATATCGTCTCGTGCGAGCATCTCATCTATGCTTATGGACTTCGCCCCAAGAGAGCTTACCAATACAAGTACACAAGAGCGTTTAGAATCCAATTCCCACCTCTAGCATAGCGCT
>NZ_NHYK01000033.1 GCF_003288805.1 Helicobacter sp. 10-6591
TGATCTTTTGATTCTATAGTGCCATTATTAGTGAAGTTTTTCACAACAGTTTGGCCACCTTTAGTAGTAGTTTTCCCATTTTTTGTTTTTTCATCTGTAAAGAGATAGACTGTATCTACCTTATTGCTTGAGCTTATTGTTCCATTATTTCCCCTCTATGATTTTTATTTCATCTTTAGCTAGGTTGTAGAGTTTATAAACTAGAAAATCGATTTTAGATTCTAGCTCTTTGGTGTCTGTGGCTTTGTTTGTAGAATCTATCATATAGCTAATTCCTTGCATTTTTATATCCTTATCTAGTTTGGCACTATGGAGTTTTTTCGTGCAGTTTTTTGGAGAGAGAAAATAATCAAACCTATTACTATTGTGTAAATTGTAATTAAAAAATTCTCAAAGCCATTATATTTAATATTTCCAAGAAGATTTGCTATACCAAATATTAGTTGTGGTTTATAGCAAATTATCCATAAAGTTATCACAGCATTAATACTGGCAAAAAAATCAAGCCTTTCAATATGTCTAAACCAATATAAAATAAGTGCAATAAAAGCACAAGCTATACTAAAACATATTCCAAATGGGTTTAGGATCTCTAATATGCTAATATCTTGAATCAACCTTGAGATAAAATATAATGAGGCAAATAAACCTATGGCAATAATCAACCATTTTAGATTCAAAAGCAAATCTGTGTGATGATCACAAAGTTTGTGATAAAACCATAATTGCCATTTTTCTATATGTTCTTTTATAGTTTTGGTTTCTTTTTGCTGTAGTTCGAATTCTCTAGCGTAGAGTTCTTGTGAGTGTAGCTCGGAAGCATCGATTAGATTATGATGTGCTATGCGATTGCTCTTTAGCTTTCTAAATAAATCTCTATAGTTCAATAGTTGGCTATAATCTTGCGTTTCTTCTATTATGTCTTCATAGCTGTATTTTATGTATTGATGCTCTATGTTAAATTGATTAGAAAAGGTGCAGTTTGTAAAGCTTGGTTTATTACTAAAGTTTGCCTCATTAAAAGTTACAATGCCATTAAATACTACATTATCAAATTCTAACTTGCTAATATCTGTATTTTCAAAGCTTAATGTATCTTTGAATGTTGAATTTCTAAAAGTACAGGTTTCTGCATTTTTGTAATCTATTTTAATAAACTTTGTTTTATTGAATTCTATATGGTCAAATATACACTTATCTAGATTTATGGCTACAAATAATACTTCATCTTTGAATCTTGAGGATTCAAAATTCACTCTTCCTTTAAACTCTGCATGATCAAAAAATGTATATCCCTCAAAGATAGTGTCTTGAAAATTATTTTTTGCTATTTTATTATTGCCTTGTTTTGCTGAAAATTTAGTGTTTATAAAACTTGTTTCGGCTTTGAATCTTGACATTTCAAAACTTACTCCTCCTTGAAACTCTGCATGATCAAAAAATGCTTCGGCTTTGAATATGGAGTTTAAAAAAGTAGTTTGACAATTAAAGGTTGCACCAGAAAAATCTACTATGGTTTCAAATATACATTGAGTAAATGCAATTGTATTAATAAAATTATGTTCTCTAGCAATAACTTGATTTTTGAAATTGCAACATCCAAAAAATAGTTTTATATTGTTTATTTGTGCGAATAATAGATTATTGATTTTACTATTTTCGATAACAAGCTCTTTTATCTTTTGTTCTTCTAGTGTTTTGAGGTCAATTTCTTCTATTTCTATATTGCTTAGAATGATTTTATCTTGTCGCATTTCATATGCTTTAGCATTTTTAGCCAAGATTCCATATTGTGCTAGTTGTTCATTATATTGCATTTTACTTTCCCCTATGGTTTCGTCATTTGCAAAATTATAGATCTATAGCCTAGATTGTCAATTGTGGATTGCGCTTTTTGGCGATAGAGCCTGTGGTGATAGAATCTTAAGAAAATCTGCAACGATAGAATCTGTGCTAAGAAAATCTGTGGCGATAAGTCTAGCGTTGTTTGTGGGGTTTGGTGGTGGTGATGAGTGCAAATCTCATTTGTTAGAATCGCTTTGTGATAGCGTGGCTTTTGCTTGTTTGCCTAGCCAAAGGCTAGTTTGGCACTATGGAGTTTTTGCGTGCGATTTTTTGGAGTGAGAAAAGCACTAACTAAATAATTATAAAATCTATATTTCCAATCCTTTTCTATCTGAATTAATGCAATTTGAGATCATTTTGCTTATATAGATATTGTTTCGCACCGAAATCCAAAAAGCAGGATTTTTTCCTGCAATATAACCTTCTTTTGCATCCAGAAAAACTTTTTCTCCCCAAGTTGGTTCTTTTTCATTGATCAATAATCTAATCTCGTTATAAAGTTTCTTTGCACATTCAATATATGCATGCTCAGTATCCATAGTATCAGAAGTTCGATATCTGCAATACCAAAATTCTATTCTATTATTTTTTATGCTTGGAATATCAATTCTAGGAATCCAGCCCCTAGCTTGCATATCATATCTTCTAGCTGTAGTAAGTGTATAATCCCCATAATAAACATTAGGAAATTCTCTATAGAGGCGACTGAATCCTAAATCACATTTCTTGACTTCTCCCTCATTTGAGATCGGAACTGTTGGGGGAAAACAAGAAAAAGCATAAACTATTGCCTTGATTTTGAAGTCCGAAATTATTTTAATATAACTAAAAAAATCAAAGTCTTTTTGCTGATTTTCAGCATCCAAAATTACAATGCATTTATCTAAATATTTTTCTATTGTTTTAAGATATTTATGGTTATCTGGATCTAAAGCATTTAATCTTAGTGCTAAAGTTGGAAACTTCATGTCTAATGCTTCTATCTGCTTTAAAACATCATCTATACAATCAGGATTATAGTGAATACATGGAATAAAATTAAGTTCTGGCTTATTGTATTTCATAACAAAATCTACCCATTTTTTGTAGCCATCATTGTTAGATAACAACATACCTTGTATCTCATCATTATCTAGAGTTTCTTCTGTAGTCAAGTCTAATATGAAGTAGTTATTGGTAAAAATCTTAGATACTTTTTCCATTTTTTTTTCAACAGAACCTTTTTGATTTTTTTGAGTAATTCTCGATCTTGTTAGCTCTAAGATTGGTAATATTTTTATTTTGTCTGTATCTGATAATTTTTCATATGCCCTCAACTCTGCATCGCGACTTTTTAAAATTGGAAAATAATAAAACTTCATTTAATATTCCTTGAGATATCCTAATTTAAAAGCTCGATATTTAATTGCTGCAGATGAAACTTGAAAAAAATCAGCCAAACTATTTATTTTATTATTACCTTTTTTTATTTCAGTGTCAAATATTATTTTGGGCATTAATAAGTCTGCAGCAAATTGATTGGCTTCTAATTCTTTTTTATTTCCAGTATCATTGCTAGAACGAAAAAGGATAATGTCTTCAAGCTTATTGCCTTGTTTTAAAAAATCCTTATGTAAAACAAAATGTGCAAATTCATGTGCTAATGTAAATCGTTTTCTTGATACAGAATGATATTTATTTACAACTATTTGATATATACCACTAGTTCTATATTCTATTTTTCCAGAAATGTCATCATCGAAATAATCTTCCCAATAATCAATTTCTGGGATATTACTAATATAAGCAAATATATCAAAAGGTTGAGTTTCAATTCCTAGATTTTCTGCGTGGTTATATATTTCGTCAATGGTTTTCTTATTGTAAGTATCTAAGTTTTTATTTCCCTTATTACTAATAAAAGCCATTTGGTTCCCCTTGTTTATTCTTTGAAAGGTATTTCTAAATCTTTGCAACCCAATGTTTTTATTTCTTCTATTTCTCTAGTGAGTTTGTCAAGTTGATTTTTAATTGCTTCAATTTCTGTTATTGAATTATTTTCTGAATACTCCTTGGCAACCTCCTTGATTATTTTCTTTATTTCCACTTCTTTATCTGCTAGAAATTTTTTAACTTCTTCTCTTGTTTTGTTTTCAATATCTCTCATATTTTCATCATTCTTTCGTTTTAAGTAAAAAAATGATGAGATTCCAAATAAACCAATGATTGCTGATAGAATCAGCACAAAATTATTGTAATAAGAAATATAAAAACCAAAGTAATCTTTTGCTGAAATCAATTTGCTTGCACTAATTAATTGTTCTAAGTTTTTGCCAATATCTTCTTTTGTGTCAATTGGATTACCTATTAAAAAAACACTTTGTGATACTTCTTCATAGTTGAGCCATAGTGTAAAAAAGACTAAAGCAAAAAAAATCAAAGTCCAAAAAGTTAGGGTAAAAAAACCCCATGATAAAAATTTCACATTTTTTCCTTAATAATAGAGGGTTTCCCTAACAATAAAAATAAATCATCAGGATGTATTGTATGAGAATTCTGTTCAGATTCATTCTTTAGGAGTAAAAAATTTTCCAAAAAACGATATTCTAGCCCATTAATAATCATCTCTTTAAATTTATTTTTTTTGAAATGCTGAACAATATAATGTCGAATCTCAAAAGAGCTTTGTTTGCTATTTTTACGATATTCCTTAAGTTTGCTTTGTGTAATAAAAAATGTTTGATAATACGCATTAGGAGTATTCTTTGTGGGTTTCTTTTTTAAGATAAATTTCCTTGTTTGATCATTGAAAATAATAATGCCTACATTGTGCGGTAATTTTAAATTAAAATTTAAAAATTTTTGATCGAGTATTACATACACTTTATCACATATTTTGAGATAATCTTGTATTTGTCCATCAAGCTTTGCAAGATTGTCTTTCTTAGATTTAATTTCATAGCCAATAATATTTCTTTTTTCTATGGTTAAAATGTCAAGTTTTCGTTTTCCCATAAGAACTGGAACTTCTATGGAAACTAACAATAGATCTTGTTTTTGTTTGATTAATTCTTGTAAGAATAAACACTTGATTCGTTTTTCTTTCATTATTTTCCCTCTATGATTTTTATTTCATCATCGGTTAGGTGGTAGAGTTTATAGACTAGAGAATCTATGTGAGATTCTAAGGGTTTGGTGGAATTGAAAAAACATAATTTTAGAATCTACCTTAACCCTAGTCTTATTTTTTACTACCGCTATCGCTTGGATTTGAAGTTGGCTTTGAAGGTTGTTGCTTAACCTTAACCATTCTTGGAGATGAAACACCATCTTGGACTTTTTTGTTATTTGCTGATTGCAAAGGATTATTTGAGTTTTTCCCTTGATTTTTATCCATAAACTTCTCCCTATTTATTTGATAATAAAATAATAACAAACCATTACAATATATGCAATTAAAAGCAAAGTAAAACTTATTAATGCAACATTATTACAAATATTTCCAATTCTGCTCCATAAACTTTCTTTATCAAAATACTTTTCTTTCTCCTCTATATAATATTTATACGCATAATGTATGTCTTTTATATTGCCTTTCTTGCAACAATAAAATGAGAATAGAGTGGATGTTAAAGTAATGAGAGTTAATCCTGATAATAAAAATAAAATAACTATTGCATAGCAAGTATTTGGCACTTCTTTTAAAAATATAGATAACAATCCAAATAAAGAAGCACTTAATGTTAAAATCATTTTATCTTGTCCTTCTTGATTAGACTTTATCCTGTCATTTGCCTCACGAACATATTGTTCATAAAGCTTCTTTCTTGCTTCATTGTCTGTCTGATTCTGGTTTGTAGTATTTTGTTCTTTCATTTTATTTTCCTTCTATGGTTTTTATTTCAGATTCTGTGAGATTGTAGAGTTTATAGACTAGATTATCAATTTTAGATTCTAGCTCTTTGGTGTCTGTGGTGGGGTCTTTGGCTTTGGAATCTAAAATTTGCTCTACTAGGCTTATTATCTCATCGCTTAGGGCTTTGTTTGTAGAATCTATCATATAGCTAATTCCTTGCATTTTTATATCCTTTCTAGTTTGGCACTATGGAGTTTTTTCGTGGTAAATGCTTTCAACAAAAGAGATAAAATCTTTTCTTAGCTCTTCTAAGCTTTTATATCTATTTTTTATATTTTCATCGGTGCCCTTATTTAGAAAATCACATTTTGCATTATCTATATTCTTTTTTCCTGTAGCTACAAAATATAAAACCCTACTTAACGCATAGATTTCATCACAGCGATCATAATTTTGGAAACCTATTTTTTGAAGCCTTGATATTTCATTTAAGCTTCCCTTGATTTCAGTATTTTCGCTAGTCAAATCACTTTCAACTTCCTTTATAAGTCCAAAATCAGAAATTTTAACCACTGGAAATATTTTGTCATATTGTTTTAAAAGAATATTTTTAAAACTTATATCTCTATGCAAGATGCCACTTTCCCATAAAATACTAATACCCTTTAATATTTGAGAACCTAAATTAATTCTTTCTTGTTCTGTGATTTTTGGGTTATTTACATCAATATATTTTTCTAATGTAGTGTCGGCATATTCCATAATATATTCTTTGTTATTTTCATTAAAAGAATATGCTTTTAAAATATATGGGTTATTGATTTTTTTCATCATCTCAAATTCTTTTTCAAATCTTTTAAATTCTTTTTCGTTAGTATCTCGCTTTAACCTTTTTAACGCAAAATGACATTGATAAAATTCATCATAGTATTTATATACATTACCATATGAGCCACTACTGATTAAATGTAAAGTATAACTTTGATTTGTGTTTGGTGTTGTGATATTAGTTAGTGATGTAAAAATGGGAATTTCTGCATAAATTGTTATGACTTCCATTTCTGTAGGAATTTCACTTCCACCACTTGTTTTTAAAAATTTAAGGCATTGTTCGAATATTTTTTTATAGTAGTCATCTATATTAAAAGCATATTCACTATTTTCTAATTCTTTTTGCAATCTAAAAGAAGTTTCTATTCTTGACTTCAAAATGCGACTTTCATCAGCCCAATAGTAGTTCTTGTTGCTTTTGGTAACTGGGAGTCGTTCATTCATTTTATTAAAACAAGTTATGATATTGTTGTGCAAGGTTGAAAAAATAATTTGCAATTTTTCATTTTTAAAATCAGAATATAATTTTTGATAAGCATTTGTTACATCTTTTTGATTAAATTTATTATAAGTGTTTGTTATGGAGTTTTTAACCATTCGTTCTTTCATTTTATTTCCCCTCTATGATTTTTATTTCATCGTCGGTTAGGTGGTAGAGTTTATAGACTAGAGAATCTATGTGAGATTCTAGCTCTTTGGTGTCTTTTGTAGGGTCTTTGGCTTTGGAATCTAAAATTTGCTCTACTAGGCTTATAATCTCATCGCTTAGGGCTTTGTTTGCAGAATCTATTTTGGGAATAGGGATTATATTTAAATTTTGAGCCCCTAATTGCATATCCCCTACGCCCATTTTATTCATATTGGTTTCATAAGCATAATGCCAAACAATTTTTGAATTTAAAATTGCTACCAAATATTTAAGATTTTCAGTATTACTTGTCAAAATATAACAAGCATTATTTAAGGTAATTTTTTGATTTTCTAAAGCAAAATTTAAATTGTTCCCTATGACTTTCCAAATTATTTTTTCTTTTTCAAATTCCTCCAAATATGCACAATGTCTAAGATTATAAGGCGTTACGCCTTTGTCGCTTCTCTTGCTAAGGTTTGGCTCATAAGTATCCAAATAAGCCTTTAAAGTTGGATAATCCTTTATATCAATAGGCGGAATCTTATTGCCTTTGGAATCTTGGTAGCCATTGTGCGTATTTATAAGCCACAATCCCGCCCATTCATAGCTGTAGCGTTTGATGTCTCTACCGCGTAGCATTTTTTTGATGAGTTTGCTTGTGCGTGTTTTCTCGCTTTTATCCTTGCAGTTGTTTAGAATCTCCTCTCTTTTTGCGCTATCTATGATAAAGGCTTCATTGTAGCCTGTTTTGATTCCATAGTTTATAGAGATGTCCCATTCTTTTAGCGGTGTGCCAAGGCTTTCTATCTTTGCCTTTAGGGCTTGGTTTGCTTGGTCTTGAAATATAAAAGAATCTTTGCTTAGACTACTTTGGTGCAAAGGCTGTGCGTGTAGCTCATCTGTATCTAGGCTAGGCTGTGTAGGTGCTAGGTAGTCAAAGCTAGATTCTAAGCTTGGCGGTGTCTTTGTAAAAGTGATGATACTTGTATCCACGGTGGCAGAATCAAAGATCTTTAAGCCATTTAGGTCAATGTAGTGTAGAATCTGTGTGTTTGCTAGGATAAATGCTCTCAAAGGTTCGCCATAGCCTGCACGCGTGTATTTGTTGCTCGTGATAAAAGATAGGAGTGCCTTTGGCTTTAGAATCTTGTAGCCTTGCTCAAAAAAGTAGGTGTAAATATCGCTCGTGCCTTTGTAGATACTAAAGGCTTTTTGGAGATGTGGCTTTAGGTGCTTTATCTCTTCTTGGCGGATATAAGGTGGATTGCCTATCACTAAATCAAAGCCCAAAAAATCGCCATTGTTATCTAGCACTTCTGGGAATGCAAAGCGCCATTCAAAAGGCTTGTTTGA
>NZ_NHYK01000034.1 GCF_003288805.1 Helicobacter sp. 10-6591
CTGTGGAGATACTTAATATTTTCAACTATGTCTTGAAAAGATACATGTCGATTAGAAAACGTCTTATAGTTTCCATCATTTAAACCATATATTGAAAAATGGATTTGATCTAATTTTGAATCTACTATTTTCTCACTAAGTGTTTTGCTTAATAAAGATGCATTTGAAGTAGTTGCCACACGATCACAAACATTTGCATTTTTTATACATTTCACCATATCTATAAAGTACTTATTAAGTAGTGGCTCACCAAATCCATGTAAATGGACCATCTTAATTTTCTCTTCAAAATCACCTAACTGATCTACTATATTTTCAAATGTATCCATAGACATTTTTCCAATGCGTGTTTCTTTTTTAAATAATGGATTTGCTTGGAAGCAAAAAGCACAAGAAAAATTACAAACGCTACTAGGATCTATATACATTGTCAATGGAGTATTTAATGGCAATAAATCAATCAATGGCTTTCGATTTTTGCTTGTTGGAGCTTGATATTGTGCTTTCATACACTTTCCTTATATATTTAAATTGATCTCTTTATGAGATTTCACAGATTTCTCAACACCTTCAAAAAAATTGAGTTCATCTATGGCATTGCTCACACCAAATACATACTGAGATTCTTGGCCTAATAAATAATCAGCAACATCTACATAATAATTTGCAAATGCTTCTATGAATCCTGATGGATGTCCGGGTTTAAAACGAGAATATCTAGGGAGGTTGGCTACTAAAAGACCTGGAGAAGCTCTATCTTTATGCATTCTTTCGCCATTTGCTAGATTTATTTTTAGGATTTCTGGTTCACTTTGTACCCACTCTGCACTTTTTTTATCCCCGAATATACGAATATTTAAGCCATTCCTATATCCAAGTGCACTTTTAGAATACCACATAGAGACATTTATATTTTTGGTATCTTGACTAAATAGACTATCCCATCGGAGTAAAATATTTACATCATCTATCACATCAAATGTTCCATAAGAACCATTTATGGCATATATACTTTTTGGCGCACCTTTGGTCAAGAATGCTACAAGATTATAGATATGCACTCCTAAGTCTAAAGATATTATAGGTATCTCCAAATCCTGTGTCCTCCAAACTTGTGGCACAGGCACTCTGCCATTATTTTGTTTAATATAGCCCTCTTGTGGCATTTCTATTTGTATATGTGTAATCTTTCCAAGATCACCATGCTCAATCATTGCCTGAAGTTCTCTCAACATACAATAACCAGTATAGTTATAAGTAATCACAAGCTTCTGACCACTATTATTCAAAGATGATAGTATTTCCAAAACTTCTTTCGTGTTGAGACACAAGGTTTTTTCGCATATTACATCATATTGAGCATTTAACACATCTATGACAATTTGTTTGTGCGAGATTGTAGGAGTCAAAACAACAATTGCATCTAATTTATTTTGTTCTTTTTTTAACATTTCTTTGTAGTCTTTATAGATCCTACATTTATTATTAAGCCAAACATTTGCAGTTTGCTTGCTCTTTTTATAATCTCTGCTAAACACCCCTGCCTCTAATATAAATCTATGATCCATTTGCGATGCAATAAAATGAGTGTAACCTATAGCGGAATCTATCCCTCCGCCTATAAACCCAAGCTTAAGGATTTTCACTGATATACCCACCAATTTCACTCACATTTTCTCCTTAAAAACTTATGAAAATGCATTATTTTCATAACTAACACACAATCCCTAAGTACCTTGAAATAGGGATTCTATAAATTGGATAGCAGCTTTAAGAATAAATTTAAAATTAGTTTGGATACACTTATGTTTCTATTTTAGGACTTTTGGCGACATATTAAACTTATGAAAATAATGCACTTTCATAACTAAACTTTTACAAAAAAAGGATTTAGTAGTGTTTCTAGCAATATATGGCATGGGTGGGCTTGGCAGAGAAACACTAGATTTGGCTTATTACATCAATTCTAAAACGCATAAATATGAGAGAATTATTTTCATAGATGACTTCACGGACATTAAATCTTATCAATATTTAACGGATTCTATCGAGGTACTTTCTTATTCGAAATTCCATAAACAATACAAGGAAAATGTAGAGATCACTATCGCCCAAGGAATGCCAAAGTATAGACAAGACATATACAAATCTATTGCTCAGTGCTACCCTCTAGCTTCTCTTATCCATCCAAATGCAACCATCAGTCCGAGTGCAAAAATATCTCATGGAGCAATAGTATTCCAATACGCTACAATCTCCACTAATACGATATTAGGAAAAAACATTCTGGTATTACCAAATGCCAATATTACCCATGATTGTATGATAGGTTCTCATAGTGTTCTGTCTTATGGTACGACAATTTGTGGCAATGTCGTATTAGGGGAAAGTGTCTATATCGCTCCTCATTCGGTAATACGAGAGAGAATCCAAATCGGCGGTAATGCCATAATAGGAATGGGAAGCGTCGTGTTGAGAAATATAGAGAAAAATCAGGTTGCCTATGGTAATCCTGCAAAAATCCAACACAATCCAATAAAAACTCTTTTTAGACATCAAGACAAATGGGGGGGGGGATACAATAACCAAATAACTACAATCCCATCCCTATATCTCCACAGCACCTACTACACATCTCACAAAGATATCGTATGAATCAAAAAGTATTCGTATACTGCGATAATCTTAGAGTATTTGATGCGGTATTAGATATTTTCAAGCAAACCGACATTGACATATCATACTTTTGCGCACCAAAATTCTCATATTTGTTTAGCACATACCCATTTGTCACGCCGTTAGATATAAAGGAAAATATCGAAATTCTATGTAGATATGATCTCGGATTCTCTCTTCACTCCACACAAATATTCCCTTCTAAGCTTATAGATTCAGTGAAATGTATCAATCTGCATCCAGGATACAACCCCTACAATAAAGGTATTTTTCCTCATGTATTTTCACTTCTAAACAACCTACCAGCAGGCGTAACGCTTCATATGATGTCTAATGAAATTGACAATGGAGACATTATCGATCAAGTAGAAATACCTATTTATACAGATGATACTTCAAAGACTCTCTATGAGAGAATCTTAAAAACAGAAATAGAGTTATTTAGCAAAAATCTCAACATGATTTTAAAAAATTCTTACAATACGACAAAGACAACAATACGAGGAAACTACAATTCAAAAAGCGACTACAAAAAGATATGTCATATAGATTTAGATGAAATACTATCTATGAGAGATGCGATAAATCGATTTCGTGCTCTTACACACCCTCCACATAAAAATGCATACTTTTTAGATAGCAATGGCGAGAAAATATATATAGAAATTACACTCACAAAAGATTAAGAAACGTTTTGGATTGCCTAATAGGCAATTATTTGTAGAGTGGATTGAAGTTTGGAAATAAATCTATTGCAGTTAATCAGTCAAGGGCTACAACTTGACTGACATTAATATAGCTATTTGCCTATATACACTTGTCTTGGTCTTGTGATTCTTGTGGTTGGGTCTTTAATATGTTCTATGACCTGCGCACACCAGCCTGGCATCCTACCGATAACAAAGATTGGGGTGAAAAGCGAAACTGGAATCTTCAATGCAGTCAAAATAATCCCACTATAAAAATCCACATTAGGATACAATCCACGCTCTTTAAAGTAGTCATCACTTAATGCTACCTCCTCAAGCTTTTCTGCTATATCACTCAAGCGATGATCCATCTTGATTCCCTTTTTGTCTAGTTCGTTTTTGAGTGCTTTGATTGTTTTAGCACGTGGATCATAGCTCTTATACACACGATGTCCAAAGCCCATAAGCCTGAAAGGATCGTTTTTGTCTTTGGCACGCTCTATAAACTTTGCTACATTATTGACATTGCCAATCTCATTGAGCTGCACAAGTACCTTCTCATTTGCCCCACCATGTGCTGCACCCCACAGTGCATTGATTCCAGCTGAGATCGCTGCATAAGGATGTGCACCTGTAGAGGCAACATTGCGCACTGTCGTGGTAGAAGCATTCTGCCCATGATCAGCATGGAGTGTGAATATCTTATCCATTGCCTCAACTTCAAGTGGGGTAATCTCTATTTCTCCTTGTAATCCATGCTTAAGCCTTCCATGCGGATAAGCACGTAGCATATAAAGGAAATTTTCCACATACGATCGATTGACATCCGGATAGATAAACGGCGCCCCCACACTATTACGATAAGAAAATGCTACGAGTGTAGGAATTTTAGCGATGATTCGACTTGCCATCACATGATAGTCATCGCTTTCCTCGCTATCTTTATAATTCACGTAAAAAGTCGATAGTGCAGCCACTGCCGAGCTAAGATTTGCCATAGGATGCGCATTATCAGGAAATGCACCAAAAATGTTGATAAGTCCTTCGTGCAAAAAGCTTCTATGACGAAGCTCAATATCAAATTCTTTCGATTCTTCGATGTTTTTTGGCAGAGAATCTGTAATAAGTAATTTACATACATCAGTAAAACAATACTTTTGCACGATCTCTTCTATCGGCACGCCTTTATACAGCAGCACACCATTTTTGCCATCGATATAGCTTATCGTGCTTTTGCACCCAGCTGTACTACTGTAGCCCGGGTCATAGCTAAAGATGTTTGTACGTTCAAACAACTTTGAAAAATCCACGGCTTGCGGTCCTCTAGCGCATTCTATAAGTTCAAACTCAAAACTTTCTTTGGTTTGATTGTTTGTTAGAGTTATGGTTCCCATTTCATCCTCCTGTAAGTTTAAATTTCAGAATGCCCCTAGAGTTTTGCATAGTTTTATTAATACATAGTTAAAAATTCTTTAACCTTTATTGCAAGACATACCCTACACCAACTTCTCTCCTATGATATACAGAGATTCTGATTTTCGTGTTTTTACCTAGTTCGTTACGAAACGTTTATATATAAAACTAAGTATATTTTTGTTTTTCTCATTATTAACCAAATTAATACGTTAATACGAAAGTTCAGCGCTCAATTTTTGATAAAGGAATAACTTATGAGAAATACAACAACATATTCACCTAAGTTTGTCTCAACCATAGCAGCTTTGTCTCTTTGTCTCTCAAGTGCAGTAGCTCATCATGAAGATAATAATTGGGAGATTAGCGGAAATAACAGCAATCACAGTGGAAGTGGAAGTAGTGGTAGCGGTACTACTACAATTAGCAATCTTGAATCTGGTAGCATCACTACTAAAAGTGATGCTACTGGCACTATAAGCTCACTTATTATAGAAGGAAAAACAAACAACGATAACAAGCCAATCCTAGAAGTGGGTAATGGTAATAATAAAAGTATTGTCAATGTTCCTACGATAACAATAAAAGAAGGAGCTACTCTTAATAGAACGATTCAAAATGGAAGTCAAGGATGGAACATAATCTTTCGTGGTGGCTCTACAATAGGCAGCTTTGAAAATAAAGGAACAATAAGCTCAGGCAAGAAGGCAGGTACAGTCTATCTCCTTACAGATGGGAATAATAATGGTGGCCAAACTGTTGTGAGAAATTTCACTAACAATGGGACTATAAAAGCTATAGAATCAGAAGATGTCAATGCTGCTTTGAGACTCCAAGGTGCTAAGATTGAGACATTTAAAAATGAAAAGGGTGGGCTTATTTCAGCGACTGGAGGTGCGGTTGCAATACAGATTGAAAGAAATGGAAATAATGGAACTGGCTATGATGGAAGTATTGAAACTTTTATCAATGAGGGAACGATTTCAGCAGGAGAACGGGCTGTATCCTTGGCTCATGCTACTATCACAAGCTTTGATAATCAAGGAACTATCAAAAGCGAAAAAGTTGGAATTGCTATAGGCAGTCAAAATACCACTATCACCCATCTCAAGAATTCTGGAGTCATAGAAATAAATGGCGATGGCGCAGGTATTGCGCTTAGACAGCTCAATACTGAGCAGCAAAAAGAATCTAAACCAATATACGACACTATAGAAAACACAAACACAGGCATTATCACAGGTGGAGACTATGGCATCTTCATAGAAGGTGGGACTATCACCCATCTCAAGAATTCTGGAACCATAGAAGGCAAGAAAGATGGCATAGCATTCTTTAATGCTGGAGGTAAATTACACACAACTATAACCAATCTAGAAATAGAGAAAGGAATAATCAGAGGTAAAGAAAATGGAATAAATATAAGCAAAATTAATGGAAACAATGATCAGACAGTAGTTGGAAACCTAAAGATAGCAAAAGGTGCTACAGTAGAAGGAATAAATGGCAGTGGTTTGGTACTAGGTAAAGATAATAAAAACGGACAAAAGGACATTTACAAACTCACAGGTAAGATTGAAGTAAATGGCACTTTGAAAGGTAATACTGCCGGGATTATAAATGAAGGCCAATTAGGCTCAAGTGCAAATCAAGATGTAATTGTAATAGGTAGTAATGGCAAAATAGAAGGTGGCATAGTAAATAGTAGTAATGGTCGTAAGGGTCGTAATGGTGGCAGCATAAGTGGTAATATCGTTAATAATTCAAACAGTGATCTTCGTATTACAAATAATGACAAAGCTAGCTTTAAAGGCAATATCACAAATAATGGGAATGGAACTTTAGCAATTGATAATCAAGGAAAAACAGGCAATAACACTGTAATCAAAAACAATGGCTCTGGTGAGATAAAGATAAAAGATTGGAAGTTAGAGAATCAAGATGGTAATGGCAATCTGAAAACAGTCCAATTTGAAGGTAATGGCAATATAACTTTAGAGAAACTCACAATAAGTGAAGGTAATACAGATATCACCAAAGTAGCAAATGCTATACAAGGAAGTAAGAAAGCAGAAGCAGTAGCACATACACAAGTACAAACAAATGGTGGCAATGGTGCAGTAACTATAACAGGTGATCTTTTAAGAGGTCTTGTTGCTAATATAGATGGTTCTAAGACAGCAGCAGCTGCATTGAACAGAACACTTATAGCTACAGCTACTGCAAGAGCTACATTCTTAGATACTGTTATGGGGAATGCATTGAATACTCTTTCTTTTTTGCATCATAGAGCAAGTTCTTCTTTGGGAAGTTATAAGAATGCAAACTTGTATGCAAATGCTACTACTGTAAGAAATGATCTGTTGTCTCAGAGTTCTAGTTATGCA
>NZ_NHYK01000035.1 GCF_003288805.1 Helicobacter sp. 10-6591
CTTAATCTCCAATTAAGCTATTAGTTATATAATCACGCCTCTCATTTTTTAGAATCAAGTTGTTTCAGAATTTAGAGTAGATTTGGTTTGGAATAAATTGCTTTTTTAAGAAATGTGTTATTTGGAATTTTTATTGTTAATAGCCTAAGTAATTAAGACTACATAAATACTCCTTAATTATGTGTTCATACACTTAATAAGGCAGTACTTTAGGATACATTCATTGATTCTAAAAAGGAAGTAAGCTTGAGAAGGGCGAATGGTGGATGCCTTGGGTGATAGAGGCGATGAAGGACGTACTAGACTGCGATAAGCTACGGGGAGCTGTCAAGAAGCTTTGATCCGTAGATTTCCGAATGGGGCAACCCAATATGTAGAGATACATATTACCTTTAATGGAGCGAACCTAGTGAAGTGAAACATCTCAGTAACTAGAGGAAAAGAAATCAAAGAGATTCCCTTAGTAGCGGCGAGCGAACAGGGAAGAGGGCAAACCCAATGCTTGCATTGGGGGTTGAGGACTGCAACATCCACTTAGAGAATCTAGCAGAAGTATTTGGAAAACTACATCATAGAGGGTGATAATCCCGTATGCGAAAGATTCTCTATAGGTAGCAGTATCCAGAGTAGGCCAGGACACGTGAAATCCGGGCTGAAGCAGGGGAGACCACTCTCCAACCCTAAATACTACTATCACACCGATAGCGCACAAGTACCGTGAGGGAAAGGTGAAAAGAACCGCAGTGAGCGGAGTGAAATAGAACCTGAAACCATTTGCCTACAATCATTCAGAGCCCTATGATTTATCAGGGTGATGGACTGCCTTTTGCATAATGATCCTGCGAGTTGTGGTATCTGGCAAGGTTAAGCAAACGCGAAGCCGTAGCGAAAGCGAGTCTGAAAGGGCGTTTAAGTCAGATGCTGCAGACCCGAAGCCAAGTGATCTATCCATGGCCAAGTTGAAGTAAGTGTAATAGCTTATGGAGGACTGAACTCGTACCCATTGAAACGGGTTGGGATGAGCTGTGGATAGGGGTGAAAGGCCAAACAAACTTGGTGATAGCTGGTTCTCTTCGAAATATATTTAGGTATAGCCTCAAGTGATAGCAATAGGGGGTAGAGCTCTGATTGGGCTAGGGCTGCTCGCCGCGGTACCAACCCCTGTCAAACTGCGAATACCTATTGCCGTATCTTGGGAGTCAGGCGGTGGGTGATAAAATCAATCGTCAAAAGGGGAACAACCCAGACTACCAACTAAGGTCCCAAAGTTCTATTCTAAGTGGAAAATGATGTGAAGTTACTCAGACAACCAGGAGGTTGGCTTAGAAGCAGCCATCCTTTAAAGAAAGCGTAACAGCTCACTGGTCTAGTGATTTTGCGCAGAAAATATAACGGGGCTAAGATAGACACCGAAGTTGTAGATTGTGCTGATGCACAGTGGTAGAAGAGCGTTCGTATTGCGTTGAAGGTATATCGGTAAGAAGTGCTGGAGCGATGCGAAGTGAGCATGCAGGAATGAGTAGCGATAAAAGTGGTGAGAATCCACTTCGCCGAAAGTCTAAGGTTTCCTACGCGATGCTCGTCATCGTAGGGTTAGTCGGGTCCTAAGCCGAGTCCGAAAGGGGTAGGCGATGGCAAATGGGTTAATATTCCTATACCAACATTAGTGTGCGATGGGGGGACGCATAGGGCTAAATGGCGTTAGCTGATGGAAGTGCTAATTTAAGAGCGTAGATTGGGGGATAGGCAAATCCGCCTCTGTATTCGAAACTCCAATAGCTTCTTGAGACCTTCGGGTCAAGGGGAGTGCCATTGATGCCGTCGTGCCAAGAAAAGCCTCTAAGTTTAGCTAATGTTGCCCGTACCGCAAACCGACACAGGTAGATGAGATGAGTATTCTAAGGCGCGTGAAAGAACTCTCTTTAAGGAACTCTGCAAACTAGCACCGTAAGTTCGCGATAAGGTGTGCCATAGCAATATGGTCTCAGCAAAGAGTCCCTCCCGACTGTTTACCAAAAACACAGCACTCTGCTAACACGTAAGTGGATGTATAGGGTGTGACGCCTGCCCGGTGCTCGAAGGTTAAGAGGATTGGTTAGAGGCAACTCGAAGCCTTGAATTGAAGCCCGAGTAAACGGCGGCCGTAACTATAACGGTCCTAAGGTAGCGAAATTCCTTGTCGGTTAAATACCGACCTGCATGAATGGCGTAACGAGATGGGAGCTGTCTCAAAGAGTGATTCAGTGAAATTGTAGTGGAGGTGAAAATTCCTCCTACCCGCGGCAAGACGGAAAGACCCCGTGGACCTTTACTACAGCTTGGCACTGCCGATGGGAGCATTATGCGCAGGATAGGTGGGAGGCTTTGAAATCTTTACTCTGGTAGAGATGGAGCCATCCTTGAGATACCACCCTTAATGTTTCTGTCTGCTAACTAGCTTGAGTTATCCTCAAGTAGGACAATGTCTGGTGGGTAGTTTGACTGGGGCGGTCGCCTCCTAAAAAGTAACGGAGGCTTGCAAAGGTTGGCTCATTGCGGTTGGAAATCGCAAGTAGAGTGTAATGGCATAAGCCAGCCTGACTGTAAGACAAACAAGTCGAGCAGAGACGAAAGTCGGTCATAGTGATCCGGTGATTCTGTGTGGAAGGGTCATCGCTCAAAGGATAAAAGGTACCCCGGGGATAACAGGCTGATCTCCCCCAAGAGCTCACATCGACGGGGAGGTTTGGCACCTCGATGTCGGCTCATCGCATCCTGGGGCTGGAGCAGGTCCCAAGGGTATGGCTGTTCGCCATTTAAAGCGGTACGCGAGCTGGGTTCAGAACGTCGTGAGACAGTTCGGTCCCTATCTGCCGTGGGCGTAGGAGAGTTGAGGAGAGCTGTCCCTAGTACGAGAGGACCGGGATGGACATGCCACTGGTGTACCAGTTGTTCTGCCAAGAGCATCGCTGGGTAGCTACGCATGGATGTGATAACCGCTGAAAGCATCTAAGCGGGAAGCCAACTCCAAGATTAACTCTCCCTGAAGGTCGCAGCAAGACTAGCTGCTTGATAGGGTAGATGTGTAAGCATAGTAATATGTTCAGCTGACTACTACTAATAGACCGTTTGGCTTACTTTATGAGTATCCTAAAGACTGCCTTATTGAGTGTATGGGAGTTTTGAAAATTTAGGTTGTTAATCTGGAAAATGGAAATAAGGATAAAAATATCCCATATTTGCTTTGCTAAGGATTCTAAAAAAGAACTAGCTTGTTCTCAAGTTTTGGACTCCCAAAAGATTATTTGAGAGCAGGGTGTTTTGAATGTCTAAGAGACTTTGATGGATTTATAAAATCTAAGAGGAGTTTCTAATGAAAAATCATCAATGAGAAAGTAATTCGTTAGAAGCTATCATGAGAGAAAGTATAAAAGCATAAAGATTTAGACTAAATTCAAAATATGCCTAAGAGCTTTCTTTGAGGTGATAAAGTTAAACAGAATAAAGCGAAACCAAAAGAAAGACCCGAATATTTAGAACAGAAGCTTTTTTAGGGATAAAAGTAAAAAGCAAGAGAAATTATTATTTATCTTTATTTCCCTTTTCTTTGTGTCTATAGAGAGGAGGACACACCCAGCTCCATTCCGAACCTGGCAGTTAAGCTCCTCATCGCTGATGATACTGCACTTTGCAAGTGTGGGAATGTAGGTCGATGCAGGGAAAGGGGAGATCCTACAAAATACTTCATAAAACTTTTTCTTATTTCTTTCTTATTTTGGAAATCTTGTTTATTATGATTTGAGAGTGTGGATGTTACTTGGTAGCTTATAAATGGGTTTTAGACAAAAGTCTTTCCAATAAAAAATTAAGACATTAAACATATGAGAAAATCTATCTATGGAGGCTTTTAAAAGGTTAA
>NZ_NHYK01000036.1 GCF_003288805.1 Helicobacter sp. 10-6591
AAATCTTTACAATCATTGTCTTTGAGTAGATAGACGTAAGCACCGTTATTGTCAGGTAAAGATTCTAAAATGTCTGTATTGAGAATCTCTTGTGTGTGGGTCTGTGGTCTCTCCGCCGTGGATAAGCAGTGTATCAAGTGCGTTTTGTATAAAAAATCCTTTGAGTACAAATTGCGTCCAAATTCTAGTTTTAAATTCTTTGGTTTCAGCAAACCTTGTGTGTAGCTATATGATTGACTTATTTATAGCAACAGTTTTTTTGCAGCATTACCAATGAGATAGAGTGCTTCTTGATTGCTAAGCTGGTATAATCGTTCTGTAGCCAAATTCTAGATGAGTGTGTATTTGTCCCATTGCTTGATGGAACAGAGCAGAGATAAAAAAGGAGTAATATGCCATTTTAAATTGGATAGGAAAAGATGAGGTTTTAAGATACAATACGCCTTATCATACGCTAGAGAAAAAATATACTTTTAATGCTAAAAATAGTGATAATATGATAATTAAAGGGGATAATCTACTTGCTCTAAAGGCTCTTCTTTTGATTTCTTTGTTTAGGAGATTTTTAAGCAAGAATTACAAAAAGAATATCTTTTAAATCATCTTTTGATATGTAATCTTCGGCAATCTTAACAACTACATCTTCCATTTCAGTATAATATCGATTTGGACAATCTAAGCCATTTACTTTAGCAAAATGACAACCAAGATAAATTGCAGTTCTTTTGTTGCCATCTAAAAAAGGATGAAATTTTACACAAGAAAAAATTATATGAGCCATTTTATCAAAAAAAGTTGGATAATAATCATCATTTTGTATCTGCTCTAATGCTGAATCTAGGTATCCTATTTGAGTTTTATTGTATCCTTCTAAACCACCTATTTCACTAATTATATCATCGTGAAAATCAATAGCACATTGTAAATCAAAATAATACATTATTTATCTTTTAAACGCATAAATACGGCTCTAATTTCTGGGTCTTTTAGTTTTTCTAATCCATATTGTCTAGTTTTTTCAAACTCTTCACGAGTAATCATACGAGATGTTTCTTTGCTTTTTTTCTCAACATTTTTTTGGATATTATTTACATTATTCATTTTATCTCCATTATTAGTTTGATTATTATATATTTTTAATATTTTAAAATTACTTAATATGGAAAATTATATTATGGATATTTGAGCTATACACAGAAGTGGTTTAAAATTTATAATTTTTAATGTAATTTAAATGAATTTAAGCGGATTTAAAGTGACAAAATTATGATAATTTTAATCATTTAAATAAAATTATTCCTTGTATTTTTTAAGGAAAATTCGTGAAAAAAATCTCAAAAATCACGCTATCATTAGTTTGTGCTTCTGTTTTATTATCAGCTACAAATTCCCTAGCACAGGCCAATAAAAAAGCTTACGATGTTATAAATCTAACCAAAGCCAAACAAGAAAATCCAAATATAGATGGCTCTGGTGTGGTGGTCGGCGTCGTAGATAGCGTCTTTAATACCCAAAACCCAATAATCCAAAACAAATTGATAAATTCGATAAATAACACCATTGACCCAAATCGCTTCTCAGGTAGTGATAAGATTACTATGCTTCATGGCACTCAAGTATTATCTCTAATAGTGGGTAATAGTAGCGATCTAATGGGCGTGGCAAATGGTGCGACATTTTATGGCTTAGCATATCTAAATCCAAGCCCATTATACACAGGCGATATAAAAGCCGATATCCAAAAGATGATAAATAGCGGCGTCAAAGTGATAAATCATAGCTATGTTAGCAATGGATTTGCTCTTATAAATCGCAAATGGGATAATGGCCTAGAGGCTATAGTCCCAAATCAACAAAATAGCCAAAATGGCAGTGCTATAAGCTATGATGAATTCCAAAAGCTCACACAAAGTGATATAAGTTTGCAAAGGGCTCAAGCCTTAGCTGAACTATCTAAAGAGCAAGGGATATTAAATATCGTTGGCGTAGGAAATGATGGTTTTAGCTCACCTAGGGCGAATTCTGTTTTGCCAAGTTATGATGAGAGCTATCGTGGGCTTTTGGCTGTTGGGGGCTTGAACGCTGATAAAATCACTATCCAAAATGACAAGATAACAATCGGTGGAATCACAGAGGCCGATCGCACCGCCGCTACTAAGAAATGGAGCGACGGAAGTGGCGATAAAAGCGGAGTAATCCTAAATGAACTAATTGTCAAGCAAGGGATCTATACTTATAGCAATTTTTTTGCCGGTTCAGCCTCGCTTTATGGCATTATGGCACCGGCTCAAAACATAGTAACAGCTAATGGTAGATATGGCTATACATATTATGATACTGATAGCAAGGAGATAAAAACAGACCTAACCACCACTATCACAGATTCTGGGACTAGCTTTGCTGCGCCACTTGTGAGTGGGGTGGCAGCTTTGGTAGAGCAGAAATTTCCATTTTTAAATGGCTCACAAATCGGCGATATCTTGCTAACTACAGCTAATAAAAATGTAACAACACCAAAATTGGTAGTAACTAGAAATACCGGCACAACTGGCACGGCTGAATTTTATAGTATTTTTTATATTGATCATGAAGTGCCAACAAATAACGGCGGCGATATAAATTGGAATCAAGTAAAACAAGATTTAGCAGAAGCTGGATTTAAATCAAGTGATAATGACAATGGCGTCGCAGAATATATCGTAAAAAATCTATTAAAAAGCAACGCCGATGCGGGCGCAAATAAGACGGCGAATTCAGTAGCAGTGGTGAAACTAAGCAAAGAAGATTTCATCGGTAGTGGTATTTTAGACGCTCAAAAAGCCTTAAAAGGCTTAGCAGCGCTAAATATCAATCGCCTAAATCCTAGCGATATAGAGAGCTTTGATAATAAATATTATGGATTTTACACCATCGATACAAAGGGGCTAAATGGCATCTTCACAAACAGTATCGATGAGATAAAATGGAATGATAAATACCATCTAAAAGACGCTACAAACTCCCTTAAAAGCGATAATAGAGTAAATACGGATTTATCCACTTTACAAGCTGGATTTATAAAAACTGGCGATGGGAAATTGAAATTTAGCCAAAATACTCTAAATTATTTTGGCCCTACGATAGCTCGTGGCGGGATTTTGGAATTTGATAACGTTATTGCTGAAAATACAGCTCTCTACGCAGATAAAGGCGGTCAAATCCTAATATCAGGCCAAACTAACGCCAAACAAAATTTATATGCTATAAACGGAGGTGAAGTCCAAATCAGTGGCACGCTTTCAAGCGGAGATGTGTATGCACTAAATGGTGGTATCGTGGGTGGTAAAGGCACAATTACACAAAATTTGCGAAATGATAGCGGTGTTGTCTTTGCGGGATTTATGCCCGATACAGATTCTATAAAGGGTGGCGAAAAACTCAGTGTAGGTGGAAAATACACGCAAGGTAACAAAGGTAGACTCATCATTGGATTCAACAAAAATAGTCCAAACTCAGTAGTACACACAGATTTAAGCGCTCAAAACTATGAGATCAAAGGCGGCGTACTTGAGATTCTCCCTGTTTATGATGAAAATGGCCAGCGCATACAATCAGGCGATAAATTAAAACTCGATCTGGCATTTTTGAAAAATAATGCGAATAACGCAAATTTCTCAAATATCGAAGTTGCTGACACACGCACGCTAAGAATCACATTTGACAAAAATACACAAATAATCTCTGCTGAGCTAAAAGCCGATGTGCTAAAAACACAGAATATGAGCCAGAGTATG
>NZ_NHYK01000037.1 GCF_003288805.1 Helicobacter sp. 10-6591
AGGGCATTGTTCATAGGGAGTATAGAGAATTCATTGAGCATACGTTTTTGGGTATTTAGTATTTCACTGCTTGCTAAGAGATGTCCACCACCTTGGATTAGGGCTTTTTGATAAGAAATCGCAGTGTTGGACCATCTTGCTCAATTAAAAGCATTTCAAATCCACGCACTTTGACATCATGCGGGATAGAGTTAATACTTTGTGGGCAATCACATAGCACCTCTAGCACCTCGCCACTTTTTAACTCAGGCAACACATCAAGTGTCGCAATAGCTGGATATGGACAAGCTTCACCCTGCAAGTTGATAGAATAAGTGATTTGCGTATCCATTTAAACACTCCTTTTAAAGAAAAAGTAACGATAAATTAACACCAAGCACAACATACCAACGAGCAAAGAAATATTTATGCCAAGTCCGCCTAGCTTGCCAAATACTTCTAAGAGATTGACTTTCACACCCGAGACAAGTACACTAGGGAGGTAATCATAACTTAGTGCAAGTGCCATCGTGCCAATGAAGTTTGTAATTCCAGCGATAAAAAAGTGCATTTGCCCTTCACATGCGCGATACATCCACCCACACTCGCAACCTCCAGCAAACACAATCCCAAAGCCAAACAAGAATCCACCAAGCACAATGGCAAGGCTTACTTCAACAATCTTTATCCCAGCACCTTGAAATACAAAGCCAAAAGCAATGATACTTGCAGCAATCATACCAATAATCGCACCTTTTGTCGCAATATCTCTACCAAACAAAAACAAATCCCTAAAGCAAGAGGTAAAACACACCTGCCCTTTTGCGATGATAAATCCAAAGGCAAAGCCAAAAATAAGCGCAAGAGAAAGCAAACTTTGCTTGTCTTTTGGATTGATGGCAGGATTTGAGATGATGAGATACGCTACCCACGCGATAAAAAGGGCAAACACAACAATGCCATAGCTAAAATGCCGCTTTGCGCGCGCCTTGTCTAGAGGGATAGCACAACCTCTGCCATTTGTCCTAACAAGCTTTGCACGTGGCTTGAAAAAAGGCATATTACACACCTTCACGCCAAGATAGATTCCAACAATCATAAAAATCGTAAAAACCCAAGTATGTAAGGAAAAATAAGGAAGCCCGGTAAAGAAATTTGCCAAATTGCAACCAAATGCAAGACGCGCACCAAAGCCTGCCAAAAAGCCCCCGACAATGGCTTGAAAAACACGGATTTTACTAGCTGGCAGGCGAAACTTCACTTTATTCGCCCATAAAGACGCTACAAGACAGCCTACAAACATACCAATAAGCATAATACCATCAGTGCGCGTAAGTGGCGTGCCGTTAAGATTTTGCTTTTGATAATAAGAAAATCCGCTCAAATCCGCCCCAAAAAGCTCCAAAAACTCGCCACCCCAACGTGTCATCTCGCCTGTTACAGCCCATACGCCACCAAAGATTCCAAAATATACGGCAGAAAGCACACCTAACACAATCATCGCTACGCCAATATTCCAAAAATTCACAAGATACTTACGAAAGGAAAAAATATGAGAGAAAGAATCCATAGCAAGAACTCCTAATTAAACTTGTATTTAGCCAAACCTTGGCTCAACCTTAGGAAAAGCGCGCGGATTCTAACAATCCTTAGTTTAAACTCATCTTTTATACCTTACAATGTTTTGTTTTTTTGTTTCACTTTTAAAGAACAAGCAATGAAAATTAGCGCGAGAAATCAGCTTAAAGGGCAAGGTGGAGAGATTCAAAAAAGTGCGGTAAATGCGCTTCTACTTGATATCGGCGCAGGGTGCATCAGCGCAATAATTTATACTAGATTCTATTTCGTGGCTTTGTGGTATGGAAAATGCGCATTTTTACAGGCATTCCAAGTGCTTTTTTAATCTTAAAAGGCAAAATCAATTTAAAAGAACACATTTCATTAAAAAGCGTCTGTATTTTAATAGTTTTTTGCATTTGCGCGTTTTTTTACGCACGTATAGGGCTTTACAATCCTGTGCTCGTGTGCTTTGCTAAATTCTTATATTTTGTGAAAATTCCATGCCAATGCGCGCTGGTGTGATTTCTTGCATTTTTTTCTTGCAGAAATTTTTTCTCTAAATTTCTCATTAACCTGGGCGCATTTCACAAAAAACTAAAATTAAATAATTCTAAAAAAGAATAAAAATTTTATTTTTTCTTGCAAACATTCCGCTCTTTTTGTGAGGGGAGGGGCGATTCAAAAAGTGAGGATGTTTTCAAAATGAGGCGGGATTCTTTGTGAGGGTACGTTTTACTTTTAGCTACAAAAATCTCGCTTATTATTAAAATGTGGGGTGGGGTTTTTGTGTGTAACTCATGGTGTTTGTGGTTAGTCTTGTGTGGTTTCTTGCACGGGGTGGCTTTTGCTTTGTGATACGCGCAAGCTTTACAAGATTTTCATAACCTTATGAGGTTATGCGCTTCCAAAATCGCGCTTATTTTTCCCACGCAAAAAATTAAAATATTACAAATATACACAAATAGTCCCACACACAAAAAAAAAGAAAATCTCCTATTTTTGACTGCACTTTTAGTGTTTTCTTTTAATCATTTTTGCGTTGCCTCGTTTTAAAGCTTTTTAAGCTTAACGCACGCAAAAATATTAAAATGTGTGTATTTTTTTAAGTTGTGGAATTGCATTCTAGTATTCTAAAATGCCCTGCTAAAACTCACAAGGCGTGGCGTGATTTTGCAAGCATTTAGCTAATAGTAAAAATGTGTGTGCAAGAATAAAGAAAGCGCAAAACTTAGACAAACACATTAAGCTAAAGCAGCATTTATTCCGCTTGACTTTCCACTTCACGCACATTGTGTTATTTGGATTTTTAGTTTAACACTTTATTTTGTCTAAATTCTCCAAAATATATCCGCTTTGGTATAAGCACTAAGAGACATATCAAGAGAATCAAGTTGGCCAAATGCTTGTTGGTAGAATGTATCAAGTGTGCTGCTGTGGCGAATAGATT
>NZ_NHYK01000038.1 GCF_003288805.1 Helicobacter sp. 10-6591
TGCATAACTAGAACTCTGAGACAACAGATCATTTCTTATAGTAGTAGCATTTGCATACAAGTTTGCATTCTTATAACTTCCCAAAGAAGAACTTGCTCTGTCTTTATGATGCAAAAAAGAAAGAGTATTCAATGCATTCCCCATAACAGTATCTAAGAATGTAGCTCTTGCAGTAGCTGTAGCTATAAGTGTTCTGTTCAATGCAGCTGCTGCTGTCTTAGAACCATCTATATTAGCAACAAGACCTCTTAAAAGATCACCTGTTATAGTTACTGCTCCATTGCCATCACTTGTCTTTACTTGAGTATGTGCTACTGCTTGTGCTTTTTGGCTTCCTTGTATAGCTTCTGCTACTTTGGTGATATCTGTATTGGTTTCACTTATTGTGAGTTTTTCTAAAGTTATATTGCCGCCATTACCTTCAAATTGGACTGTTTTCAGATTGCCACTGCCATTGTCTTGATTCTCTAACTTCCAATCTAGGATTTTTATACTGCCGCCGCCATCATTTTTGATTACAGTTTTATTACCCACTGTTCCTTTGTTATCAATTTCTAAAGTTCCAGTGCCCTTATTTGTGATATTGCCTTTGAGTGTTCCTCCACTTTCATTTTTCACTACTCCTTCTATTTTGCCTTGTTCACCTATTACAAGTACATCTCCACCTTCATTTGAGCCTAATTCGCCTTTATTTATAATCGCAGCAGTCTTGCCTTTCAAAGTACCATTTACTTCAATCTTACCTGTGAGTTGGTATTTATCGCTACTTGAGCCATTCTTATTATCTTTACCTAGTACCAAACCACTGCCATTTATTCCTTCTACTGTAGCATCTTGTGCTATCGTTAGATTTCCAACTACTGTCTGATCTTTGTCTCCATTATTTTTGCTTATATTTATTCCATTTTGTTCACCTCTGATTATTCCTCCTTGCTCTATTTCTAGATTGGTTATAGTTGTGTGTAAAGTACCTTCAGCATTAAAGAATGCTATGCCATCTTTCTTGCCTTCTATGGTTCCAGAATTTTTAAGATTATTTATAGTCCCACCTTCTATGAAGACTCCATATTGTCCACCTGTGATAGTGCCTTTATTCTGGATGTCAGCGTATATCGGATTTTTCTTATCAACAGCAGCAACTACAATACCTGCGGAATAATCTCCATTATTTGTTCCATTTGTTATTGTTATCGTGCCTTCGTTTATGATGTTTTGGATAGTCATAAAATCACCAACCATATAGATTCCAGCATTTCCAGCTTCAATAGTGCCTGAGTTTTTAATAGTTCCAATATTGATATTATTTTTCCCACCACTGTCTCCAGCTTGTCGGGCTAATGAGATTCCAGCTCTCTTGCCTTTGATAGTTCCTTTGTTTTCAAGGCTTTGGATACTAGAAGTTTTACCATTGCCAGCTTGCACACGGATTGCTGCATGTACCTGATGTGCATTACTATGCTTGAAGTCATTTTGGCCGTTTAAGCCATTACCTTGGCTTTGAGTATCAATAAGGCCATTGGTGTCATTGATAAAGTTTGTGATAGTACTATCATTTAAATACACTGCATGGTTCTTTTGTGCCTTTATCGTTCCAGAGTTTGTAAAGTTTGTGATAGTAGCATTGTAGAGATCTATGCTTCGGCCACTACCATCACTCTCATTCTCTATCGTTCCTTTGTTATCAAAGCTTGTGATAGTTGTGTTGTAGAAGGTTAAAGCTTCTTTTTTTGCCTTTATAAGCCCAGAGTTAGAAAATGTGGTTATGGTGTTGTTGGTTCCTCTCACTTTAATGGCCACTTCATTGCTGCTTTTGATAGTCCCCTCATTGATAAAATTTTGGATAGTTTTGTTGCTTCCTTCAACATTGATTACTGGATATTGTTCTGTGTTTAGTGTACCTCGATTGGTAATTGTTGGAATCATGTAGCTATCATTTTCTTTTTCTTTGCCTATGACTAAAAGACCACCATCACCTTGTAGAGAAGTTCCGCTTTGTATTAAAAGTGAGCTTAGAGTGCTGTTTTGTTGTCCTTGAGTTACTTCGATTCTGCCTCTGGCGCTATTGCCATTAGCGGTAATGGTGGTTACACCAGATTGACCACTTTGCATTGAGTTTTGAATCTGTATTGAATCTCCCTTTGCAATTCCCCAGCTAAACTTTTTTTGCTGTTGTTGTGCTGTCACACTCGAAGCAGATATACTTAAAGATAAAGCTGCGACAACTGATATTTTTATAGGTGAATTTATTGTTGTATTTCTCATAGTTATTCCTTTATCAAAAATTGAACGCTGAACTTTCGTATTAATTTGGTTAATAATGAGAAAAACAAAAATATACTTAGTTTTATATATAAACGTTTCGTAACAAACTAGGTAAAAACACGAAAATCAGAATCTCTGTATCCTATTCTTGCTCGTGTGTAAAAATTTCCAGCAGAATCTTTAACCACCACCTTATCAGCACTTGGCGTTACATAGTTTTTAAACCCCTGTATTTTTGCAGAATCTGCCTCACTCACCAGCCCTATATCACTCACTTCTACCCACCCATACACAAATCCAGCCTGTATATGAGCAAAGCGCAATGAGGTATCAAAATGTGTGATAAGAACAGGCGTACCAGCAAAGATAAGAGAGTTTTGCCATCTGTCAAAGGGATAGCCTGTTTTCTTAGAAAACTTCGGCATAAGAGTAGGCACTGCTCTGACATTTGTAGTTTTGGTAATGATGCCTTTACCACATAAAATTCAACTTCATATAACCAGTATGCTGTGTAAGCTTAGAGTTAAAGGTAGTGTTGTAGTTAAATGTTATATAAAACCTTTCATCCAAA
>NZ_NHYK01000039.1 GCF_003288805.1 Helicobacter sp. 10-6591
AACAGAATCTAAGAATGTAGCTCTTGCAGTAGCTGTGGTTATAAGTGTTCTGTTTAATGCAGCAGCTGCTGTTTTAGAACCATCTATGTTGGCAACAAGACCTCTTAAAAGATCACCTGTTATAGTTACTGCACCATTGCCACCACTTGTTTGTACTTGTGTATGTGCTACTGCTTCTGCTTTCTTGCTTCCTTGTATAGCATTTGCTACTTTGGTGACATCTGTATCACCTTCACTGATTGTGAGTTTCTCTAAAGTTATATTGCCATTACCTTCAAATTGGACTGTTTTCAGATTGCCATTGCCATCTCGATTCTCTAACTTCCAATCTTTTATCTTTATCTCACCAGAGCCATTGTTTTTGATTACAGTGTTATTGCCTGTTTTTCCTTGATTATCAATTGCTAATTCATGGCTACCATTATTTGTGATATTTCCTTTGAGTGTTCCTCCACTTTCATTTTTTACTACTCCTTCTATTCTGCCATTACTACCTATTACAAGTACATCTCCACCTTCTTTTGAGCCTAATTGGCCTTCATTTATAATCCCAGCAGTTTTACCTTGTATGACTCCATCTACTTTGATTTGGCCTGTGATTTTGGTTTTACCACCGGAATTTGCAATCTTAATCCCTGCGCCTTCTTCTGCAGTAATAGTTCCTGTATTATTGATAGTACCTATAGAAGATAGGTTGCCATTATTAGCAAATTCGATATGTATGCCATCTTGTTTGCCTTTGATGAGCCCAGAATTTTCTAATGTCTTTATGCCGGCAGCATTATTGTTATCGCAATTATTAGCACTGCCGCAGTTATAGACTGCGATAGCATGGCTATTTTCGCTTATAAGAGTTCCTGTGTTTCTGAGCAGATCTATTCCATTTTTGTTTGTACTCACAGCACCAATATACACAGCAGCATGTTTTGCTTTGATAAGGCCTGAGTTTTCTAAAGTATGGTTGCTATTACCAGATTTCGTATCTTGAAAATTTACACCTCTGTTGTTTGATTCTATCGTTCCCTGATTGATAATCTTGGCGTTATTGCCCCAGATGTGTATAGCATCGCCACCTGTACTAGAGGATTTGATGACACCAGTATTGGTATTAGTGAGGGTCATGGTGGCAGAACTTCCTATGTGGATAGCATCACCGCCTTTATTGAGTGATTCTATCGTTCCCTCATTGATAAAGTTTGCGATAGTAGCATTTCCTTGGACTTCTACTACACCTTGACTATTACTATTACTTTGACTATTACCTTGATTACTACCATTTTTATTACCATTTAACACTCCTTTGTTTGTGATGGTGGGGATATAGACAGGTCCACGGATATTAATGATTTGGTTTGCTCCATTGATGGTACCACTATTTATAAGGAGTGATGTGATTGTTGTGTTGCTACCATTTTTTTTATCTACTTTGATCATACCCCATTGACCACTTGGACTTATAGTCGTAGTGCCACCATTAGTATTATTACTTCCACTGTGATTGCCTACGTTAATCTGCCAATTATTATCTGGATGATCAGCTACTGCACTTGAGACACAAAGAGACAAAGCTGCTATGGTTGAGACAAACTTAGGTGAATATGTTGTTGTATTTCTCATAGTTATTCCTTTATCAAAAATTGAACGCTGAACTTTCGTAACGCTGAACTTTCGTATTAATTTGGTTAATAATGAGAAAAACAAAAATATACTTAGTTTTGTATATAAACGTTTCGTAACAAACTAGGTAAAAACACAAATCCAGCCTGTATATGAGCAAAGCGCAATGAGGTATCAAAATGTGTGATAAGAACAGGCGTACCAGCAAAGATAAGAGAGTTTTGCCATCTGTCAAAGGGATAGCCTGTTTTCTTAGAAAACTTCGGCATAAGAGTAGGCACTGCTCTGACATTTGTAGTTTTGGTAATGATGCCTTTGCTGAGGGATAAGATTCTAAACGCATAGAATCAAGTAGCTCTTGAGTCTCTTGCAAGCTTGATTTTGCAATCCAAGATTCTCAAGTCGCAAGATATTTTGCTTTGATTCTTTAGAATCTGATGAGCCAGAGTGTTTCTTGAATGAAGTGTTTAATAAGAATAAGAAAAGACTAAAGAGATCTAGATTTCTTTAGTCTTTTCCCTACCACATAAAATTCAACTTCATATAACCAGTATGCTGTGTAAGCTTAGAGTTAAAGGTAGTGTTGTAGTTAAATGTTATATAAAACCTTTCATCCAAAGGAATAGCAAGATTAGCTCCTAAGAAAGCTAAGAGAGGATCTATCTTAGTACTTCCTTCACCATAAGATGCATTACCCATATTGGTATATGTTCCTTTAGGATTAGCAATTTGGGGATTGAGAGTGTATTCTGCACCAACATTTATAAGAGTCTTTGTGTATTTGCTCCAATCCATAAACCAAGAGAATTGTGTTCTTGTCTTATAGAGATTGGTTGTATGGGTATTGGTTATTCTCGCATATGTGTTTTGGGTATTAGTAAGAGCATATTTAGGAGTATATCCTCCTTCATAGCCTATACCCAATTCAGGTGAGAAAATACTCTTAGCAACTCTAAGATGTACTCCTATATCTGAGCTTAGAGCATAAGCATAAGTAGCAGGAGTTCCAGAATACTCTATTTCACCTTTTTGGGTCATATTGTTTTTTATAAGACCTGCTTGTGCATTTATCTTTATATAGGCTTGTTTGTTTAGAGATGGAGTGAGAGGATTGTAGTATTTTAATCCAGCAAAATATGTCTTATTGTCTAGTTTGAAATACTCTGAATGTGAATTGAAATCATCATATCCTATATAG
>NZ_NHYK01000003.1 GCF_003288805.1 Helicobacter sp. 10-6591
GTCAAAGGGGGGATAAGGGGAGCGACTTCGCAATTCAAGCCCCCTTGTCCCCCCTTGAAAAAGAAGCACAAGCAAGCGTTTTGCATCTTGACGCTTTAACAATCACCGGTGAAACACTTGGCAAGCGGATTAAAAACGCGCAAATCACCGATACCAAGATTATCCACACTAACGAAAACGCCTACTCACAAGTGGGAGGCTTGAAAATCCTCTTTGGCAATCTTGCAAAAGAAGGTGCGGTGCTAAAGGTCGCAGCTGTAGCAGAATCTATGAAAGAATTTAAGGGTAAAGCAATTTGTTTTAATTCCCAAGCTGAAGCATTAAAGGGCATAGCAGGTGGCAAAGTCAAGGCAGGAAATGTAGTTGTTATCCGCTATGAGGGACCAAAGGGGGGTCCGGGAATGCAAGAGATGCTAAGTCCTACAAGTCTTATTATGGGGATGGGGCTAGGTGAGAGTGTGGCGCTTATTACCGATGGGCGATTTAGCGGTGCAACTCGTGGCGCATGTATCGGACATGTGAGTCCTGAAGCGGCTGAAGGGGGGCTTATCGCGCTTATTGAAGATGGCGATGAAATCTGCATTTCTGTATCACAAGGAAGCCTAAAATTGCTTGTGGATTCTAAGGTTTTAGAATCTAGGCGGGCAAAATGGCTAGAGCAAGGCATAGCAAAGCAAATTATGCAGAATAAAAACATCACAAGCAAATGGCTCAAACGCTACTCCTTGCTTGTCAGCAACGCCGCAAATGGCGCAGTGCTAAAGACAGAGCTGTGAAGGGAGGAGTGAATGAATGGCGATCCTAGAGCAAAATATAAGTAAAAGAAATTTTGTCTACCTTATAAAAAAATAGTGCCAATTTTTTTCATCATAGCACTACTGCTTTACTTATATCTTAAACCAACTGTTAAAAAATACGAGATTGATGACATTGGTGTGCCAACTATCCTTTTTTAAAAGCGTACCAAAAAGCGAATGTTTTGAAATTTTAGACATAAAAACACAGCTTTAAAACACACATAATAAAGCATTTTTACAAAATACCCTTTTTAGCACGCTTGTTCTAATGAAGCGAAATGATATTTTGGGCGATTGAATAATCAAGGCGGTGCAAGGAAGAAGTGTATTTTAGCTGGATGTGTGGATTTTTGATTGCGGAGTATTTCAAAGAGGCAATTTGTGATATTTTTAGTGTGGATTAGAATCTAGATTCTAGCCTTATAACCCCTTGACTTACAAAAAAAACATTACAATAATCGGTAAAAAATTAGCAAGGAGTATTTGTGGCAGAAATGCAAGTAAATAAGCAAAGTGTGAGAGAGCTTTTAGCAAGCGGTAAAAGCTTTTTAGTCCCAGAATATCAGCGACCTTATAGCTGGAAGCAAGAGCAGTGCGAAACGCTGTGGGAGGATATAATGAACTTTTTTAAGAACACACAAGAAAACCAAGATTCTAGCGATGATGACGAGTATTTTTTGGGCAGTGTGGTGAGTTTCATTGATGAAAATAACAAAAATACCCTAGAAATTATCGATGGACAACAGAGAATCACAACCTTGAGCCTACTTTTTAGGGCATTGTATGAAAAGGCAAATGGGCAGGAGTATAAAAAAGACGAAACCAAAGGTTATATCAAGGCATTTGGCAAATGTTTATGGAAATATGATGAGGGGAGTGAGAATTTGGAATTTAAGAAGCCTCACCTCACAAGCCGAGTGGTTTTAGATTCTGATAATGAGATTTTGCAGCAGATTTTAAGCGAAAATATAGGTGATATAAAACAGAGTAAATCACTATATGCTAGGAATTTTATCTTTTTTTGTGAGAGAGTTGATGAATTTATATCAAGTAGCTTTGATATGTGGGGTGAGTTTTGTAAAACCATTTTAAACAAATTAGTGATTTTGCCAATTGAATGCAACAATCAAGAAAATGCGATGAGAATCTTTACCACGCTTAATGATAGGGGTATGCCACTTAGTGATTCTGACATTATCAAAGGCAGAATCTATGCAAGTATTCAAGATAAAAATGAGAAAGAAGCATTTGCTAGTAAGTGGAAAGAGTTAGAGTCTAAGCTTGTCATTGAAGATACAGGTGAAAAATACTTTGTTATGGATTTTTTGTTCGTTCAATATATGCATATCACAAGAGCTAGAAATCTGGATTCTAGTAATGAGGTTGGCTTAAGAAGATTTTATACCACAGGCAAATACAAAAATGTGCTCAAAGATTCACAAAAAGTTATGCAAGAAATTGAGGAATTACAAGAGTTGTGGCTTAGTATAGATAAGTTTGAAAATGAAAGATTAAATCTTCAAGCTACACAAATGTTTGATACACTATATTTTTATCCGAGCGATTATTGGAAAACATTAGTGAGTGTCTATTATTTTTATTGCAAAGATAAGGGATTAGACTTTTTTAGCGAGAAAAATATCTTGCCATTTTTGCGACACTATGTTGCAACCCTGTTTGTGCAGTATGTTCAAACTCCAAGTAGAAATAATATAAGAATCCTTATATTTAACGCCTATGTTAGCTTGTATAAAAATGGTTTATTAGACTTTGGGGTGGATTTGCAAAAATATCTTTCCGATGAGACTTTCGAGAATCTATTTTTTGAAAGACAAAAGATTTTTACAGCTTTTGTTACCTTGCATCTTTATGTTAAATATCCAGACCAAGAAATCATAGATGGAGAAATCGAGCATATCTTCCCACAAAAATGGCAAAACACCAACTATAATGGCTGGAATAAAGCAGACGCAAAAAAATATCTAGAGCAAATCGGCAATAAAATGTGGCTTGAGAAAAAAATCAATATCCAAGCGGGTAATGGCTACTTTGGCAAAAAGAAAGAAAAATATAAAAAATCTGGATTTTTGGAGGCTAGGGCATTGGCAGAATATCCTAAAGATGATTGGACAAAAGAAGATATTGAGAAGCGAAACGAGGAGATTTACATAACTCTTAAGGCATTTTTTGAAGAGAATGTGTAGGGTATCAAGGCAGGATATTGTTAAAAGATAAAATTGTGTGTGTTGGATTCTAGCTTTAGCAAGTATAAATGGCTTAATGAATGCATTATGATATGAAACTTGCTTTTTAAAGGAATCACAATGCCCGCAGACCCTAATCAAGACTTCACCAAAACCAAAGAATGTATCTATAAAAACGAACGATATTCAGTGCGGGATAATGGGGCAGTATTTCGCTATGCGAAAGAAGCCACAAAAATAGATAAAACAACACAAAAGAACACAATACAAAGTAACGCGACACAAGAGAAGCAACCCAAAGACAGCAAAACTCAAATTATAAAGACAAATGCAAAAAAACGCAAACTTGACAATCTTTGGACTTTTGGCACACCAAGTAAAAACGGCTATTTGCTTATCGGGGGAGAGCGTGTGCATAGAATCATAGCTTTAGCCTTTTTGGGAGAGCCACCTACAAAAGAACATATTGTAGACCATATTGACACCAATAGGCAAAATAATCGCCCAGAGAATCTGCGTTATATCACAAAGCTTGAAAATGCCCTGCTTAATCCCCTCACACGAGAAAAGATTATGTATCATTGCGGGAGTATAGAAGCCTTTTTGCAAAATCCACAGATTCTAAGGGATAAAGCTCAAGCAAATACAGATACAAACCTGCAATGGATGCGGAGCGTGACTAAGGAGGAAGCGCAAAACTGCCTTAAGAATCTAGAATATTTATTTTTACAAAAACCAAAGATAGAGAGTGCTAGAGATTCACAAGGTGGGGGCATTGGGGAGTGGATTTATAATAAGATAGATTTCAAGCAAAATACAGAATCTAAGCGAAATTTTGGATTCCCAAACTTTACGATTTATAAGGATTCTAGTTATACAGAATCTATGGAATCCACCCAAGCCCTTTCTCCCACAAACGCAAAACAACGAGATTGGAGAACACCAAGCAGCTTTCCCCTCTGCCCTACATCACTAAGCGACACGCCCTTAGAGAATTATGCCAAAGCTTTGAAAAATGGGGAGATATTTTCACAAAATGAGTATGGCAAATCGGTGATTATAGAATCTGCCCTAGTATCAGAAAATGCTACACAAGAAAGTGAAATGCAAAGAAGCGAAATGCGAAATAACCAAACGCAAGACAAAGAAAATCCAAATCACAAGGCAATTATTATCTTATCCAAGTTTGAACCAGAGGGCGTTAAGAAGTATGCCTTAGCTAAAGTAACTTTTGAGAATGCTCTCTTTATCCACGAGGCAATGGGGACATTTTTTACTATCGAGGGTGGCTATAAATATTTTACACTAGCACAAGGGCTAGAGTGGAGCGGTGGGGATACTTTTGATGATTATTGTTAGAAGCCATAAAATATACTTGTCTTAATTGTAATTTTTTTTTTTTTTTTTGATACACTATGGCTACAAACCGTAAAATTGGCAAGGAGTAGTAATGGATTTTGAAACCGAAATAAATAATATAGCTGATATAGTTATTGAAAGAAAGGCACTTGTAAAAACAGAAGAAGCAACAAAAATGACATTTATCATTCCTTTTCTCAAAGCTTTAGGGTATGATGTCTATAATCCAAGTATCGTTGTGCCTGAATATACTGCCGATGTAGGTATAAAAAAGGGAGAGAAAGTAGATTACGCTATATTTAAAGACGAAACCCCATTTATCCTGATAGAAGCAAAAAATCATTCTGAAAATTTGGATAATCACGGTAGCCAACTTATACGATACTTTAATGCTGTGCCGAGTATAAGATTTGCGATTTTAACAAACGGTATAGAATATCGCTTTTTTACAGACATAGAACAACCAAACATTATGGACACTCTGCCATTTTTGGTTATCAATCTTGAAAATTTGAGACCACGAGACTTGAAAGATTTGAAACGATTTATTTATGCAGAGCTTAATATTGATGATATTCTAGATATAGCAAAAGAGAAAAAATATTACCGTAGTATTCAAGAAATTTTTAAAACAGAAGTTAATAATCCAAGTGATGATTTTGTTATATTTTTTGCAAAACAGCTAACAAATCGTAGAATGACAAATGCTATCGTAGAGGAATTTCGTGCTTATATTAAAAAATCTTTTAAAGACATTATCAATGATTTAGCGTATGAAAAAATTTCAAGTATAAAAAATAATCTACAAAACTTAAATGACGATGAGGTAGATTCCAAAGATGAGAACGATGATGAAATTATCACAACACAAGAGGAATTGCAGGCTTTTTATATTGTGAAATCAATATTGGGTGGTATTGGTGCGGATTTAGAGCAAATTCAGTATAAAGATACCAAAAGCTACTTTGGTATTAATTTTAGAGGTATGGTTACTAAATGGATTTGTCGTCTTATGCTAAATGATAATAAAAAATCAATCACATTTCCAGATGGGACAACTCAAAAATTAAAAACAATAGAGGAACTTTATAGTTTAAAGGATAAAATCATAGAATCTTATCAAGCAAGACAATAGGTAATATTACCAAGTGTCAATAGATTGGTATATTAATCAAGATCACGGCTAAGTAGCGTGATTTATGGGTATATCGCATATACTACAGCCAAAATTTAAACTAAATTAAGGTGCATAATACATAAAATTATGTAAGCATTTTATACTCCAAAAACTACCAAAACCACATAAAATCATAATCCCCAAACACAATCTCGCTGTTAGCACAATATACTTTTAAGTTTCTGTACCAATAAGTCTTTTCTAGCCTCACAAAAGTCATTAAAAGATTCTAGCGACAAATCCACATCGGGTATCAAATGCCTTTCTAAAAAACCCTTTTTGTCATTGCTACATTGTTTTTCTACCCATTCTTGTAATGGCATAGCATTTTTAGACATATTCTCATTAGCATCAAGCATTTGTAAATTTGGCAAAGAATCATAATAGCGATACTCCCACACCTCAAGCCCTCTTTTTTCATTCAATCTTTTATATGCTTTATAGGCAGATTCTGGGTGCAGGTGGTCGATATGGAAATTATTGTTTTTATAATCTAGGTGTGGATACAAAAGTGAGAGTATTGCAAAGGTCTCTGGGCTATTTTTCCTACTATTCCAAATTATATCCTCTAAAAATTCCTCATTCATATCGCCTCTATAATTTGCCTCTTTTTCTATATCATCTAGCGGGAATGTATCTATAGTGCTATCAAAATATTTCTCGCTTCCTTGTTTAAAATCCTTGATAAAGACTCGCCTCATTCTAGCTAGCACCGCATCACCACTGCGACCAAAAGGCTTTAGAATTATCGTGCGTAAAAGCCATTTTTTTATGCTTTCTCTATTATCTTTTTGCCCCACAGAATCTACTATTGTTTCAGTAAGATTCTTATGATAGATAAAATAGAGAATAGGCAAAATGGCTAGAGCAAGGCATAGCAAAGAAAATTATGCAGAATAAAAACATCACAAGCAAATGGCTCAAACGCTACTCTTTACTTGTGAGTAACGCCGCAAATGGCGCGGTACTAAAAACGGAGCTGTGAATAAACATAAATAAATATTTCACAAAAACGCAAGATAAGGAGTTTTATGCAAAAAAAGGAACATGAATCTCTCAAGCAAGACCAAAAGCACCAACCAAGATTCCAGAAATTTATAGAAGGCGCGTATGACCTGAGTTTAGGAATCTCCATCATCGTGGCACTTATCTTAGGATTTTTGATAGGGCTTGGGTTAAAGAAACTCTTTGGATTTGAGTGGCTTCTATGGCTTGGGGTACTCTGGGGAATCTTAGCAGCACTTCTTAATGTCTATAAAGCATACAAGCGGCATAAAAAAGCATTGGATGAATTAGCACAAAACCCTCGCTACACAAGCAAAGAATTTTTGGAGCAAACAAAAGAGTGGGATAAAGAGGATGATGAATAGGATGCAATTTTTTATCTTTGCACTTATCTTTGCATGTGGTGGTGTTTGTAGTGCATATTTTAGTTTTGAGAGTTTTGTGAGTTTTATGTCTGGATTTGTGAGTTTTGCACTTATTTTATTGGGCTCTTTTTTGGGGATTTTAAAACAATCAAAAGAAGGAAAAGAGGATATTCCAAAACCCATAGACAACACTCTAAAATCCAAAAACATACCAAAGAGCGAAAACCATACCATATCTGACACTTCAAAATTTTTGACTGGATTAAAACTTAGCTTTTCCTTGCTGCGATTGCTCTGCTATGTTGGGCTTATCATCTGGGTGATTTTGCTTTTGGAATACAGAGTTTTTGATATTGGAGGATTTGTAGGTGGTGTAGGTGCAAGTGTCATCGCATTGACTAGTATTGCCATTATGTTTATAAAAAATGCCTAGAGCACTCCCTGTCTAGCAACAAACACATTACGTTCAAAAAGTCTGATTTTATACTTAGTATCGCGCACTATGAAATAGCTCAATATGGCTTACAATTCTTGTACATTATCTTAAAAGTCTTAAGAGCCTTGTCTATGAACTCTTTGTTTTTACTCACTAGCAAAGTTTCGTAATTATGTTCAAACGCGCTTTTGCTCCAGTTTGCCGAGCCGATAAATAATAATGACTTATCGATAATGGCCATTTTTTGGTGCATGATTCCGTTGTAATTTTTCGCACTTAAGCCTTCAAGTGTGCAAACAGAGATATTTTTGTATTTGGCTAAATATCCAATGGTTGAGGTTGTGTTTTTGAGGTTTGAGCTTTTGTCATAAATAATCTGTATTTTCACACCAGAGGAGGCTGCATCTCTTAATGCTTTGGCAATCTCTCTGTTTGTGAAGCTATAAATTGCAACTGCGATATGCTCTCTTGCGCCTTTAAAACTTTGTATAAGCGAAGCAAGGGCTTGCTTGTTTTCATAAGGCATAAAATACAGAGAATCTGCTTGTATATTCGCATGAAAACTTACACAAAAGACGATTAAAAGAAATAACTTTCTCGCAAACATTAAGTGTCCTCTTAAGGTACAAAAGGTTTTAGTAGGAGCTTTAGTTTAGTTATAATACAGACAAATGCTTAAAACAAAGGGTATTGCAAAAATATGAAAATACTTTTTATCAACACCAACCAAATCGTCCAAAAACTCATAGAGGTAACCGCACAAAAAGCCAATGTAGAGCTAGTAAGCATAAACAATATCAAACAAGCAACAGACATAGAGCAATATGACTATATCATCATCGATGATGATTGTTACAATACCGACAAAGATGCATTTGATGTTCTTATCGCTGGACGTAGGGCATGTCTTATCTATTCTAAATCTGATGAAATGCCCACTGGGTTTAGTGAATATGTCAAAAAGCCCTTTATTCCCACGCATATCCTCAATATCATGATCGAGGAAATCAGCAAACTACAGACCAAAGAAAGCTTCACCCAAGATTCTGCTACAGGGTCTGATTTGGATTCTACAGATTTAGCCCAATCCACAGAGAAAGATTCAGAGGAAACTCTAGCGCAAGTAAGCGAGGATACTTTGCTTGATGATTTGGATTTAGGTGAAATAGAGGAAGTGGATGAGCAAGAAGATGTATTGGAGCAAGACCTTGACAAAGAGCTTAACGATAGCGATGATTCCAACCAAGAGGACTTGGAAGACTTGCTTGATAAAGCAAAAGCACTCACAGAAACTCTTGATTCCCAACAACTAGAGCAAGCCAACGAATCTGAACAGTCAGATTCCAATACATCCACTCCACAAGTGCTTGATACTGAGCAGATTAACGAAGTGAGCGATTTGCTACACGAGATTGAGACTAGCTCACCAAAATCAACCAAAAAAGAGACACTAGAGCAAGAAATAGGAATGCAAGAGATTTCTCAAACGGATTTGGAACAGGATTTAGCACAAGATACGGCTAATGACTTAGCAATCGATGATTTCTCATTAGATACCCTGGATGAAGGATCCCAAGACTTAGACAATAGCATTCTAGATGCTGACAAAGCGCTAGATTCCAAACTCTCTGATGATGAGCTCTTTGATAGCATAGATAGACCAGATCCCAAAGATGATTTATCGCAACAAAAAGATGAGCAACTGCAAGATTTCCAAACTCTTAATGAAAGCCAGATACTCCAAGCTTTGGGCGAGACACCAAAAACCACTAATCCCAAAACTTTGGATTCCAAGTCTGAGGCGCTTGCTTCTGCACTGAGCCAATCTATCGAGCAAAGTCTTACAAACTTGCAAAACTCCGAGATAAAAACATTGCTTGATGGTATGGAAGTGACTATTAGCATTAACTTCAAAGACAAGAGCAATGCCTAAAGCTATACTTATCATCTCCGGGCCAAGTGGCTGTGGAAAATCTACCCTGACAAATGAGATTCTCAAACTCCCCAATGTGTATTTCTCAATCTCGACAACCACACGTCCAAAACGCGATGGTGAAATCGATGGAGTACATTATCACTTTGTAAAAAAAGATGAGTTTTTAAAGCAAGTGCAAGAAGGAAATTTTTTAGAATGGGCACAGGTACATAATAATTACTATGGGACAGGGCTAGAGCCCATTTTAAAAGCTTTAGATGAGAATAAACTGGTGGTGTTTGATGTCGATGTACAAGGTCATAGAGATATTAAGCAATATTTTCGTGACGATGCAAAATCTGTCTTTATCACTACAAAAAACAAAGAGATTCTCAAATCCCGCCTCAAAAACCGCCAGACTGATGATGATCAAACTATTGAATTCCGTCTTATGCAAGCATTTAATGAGATGCAACATTTACAAACATTTGACTACCTGATTATCAATGATGACATACAGACTGCTAGCAAGGCTATTGTAAGTATTGCTATAAGCCTCTTGTATAGGAACACAAACCAGAATCAAAAGCTCTTAGAAAATTGGAATTAGATTATTGCTTTTCTGCTATAATGCCTACAGTCACGCTATTACAGGCGCGTAAGAGAGTTGTTAAAAGGAGAAAAAATGACCCCAAGTCCATGGCAGATAATTGTTGTTTTGATCATTGTGTTATTGCTTTTTGGTGGGAAAAAGATTCCAGAACTTATGAAGGGTTTAGGAAGTGGCGTTAAGAACTTCAAAAAGGCTATCAAAGATGATGAGGAAGATTCTGAGATAAACAGTACTCCAGAAAAAATACTTGCACAAAAAGAGCAGAAAAATACCCCTGAGCAAACCAAGAAACAAGAAGATAAGACTATCTAAATGTATAGCCACACCAAGGCGCTTTGTGAAAATATTATTTATTCCAAAATACTCAATCCACACGGATTAGAACCAGTTGGAATCATCTTAGAGCGTCCTAAACAAAAAGAATTAGGACATTTTGCCACGCCTGTTGGATTTGTCCTAGCCAAATCTCTACACAAATCTCCAAATATCCTTGCACAAGAAATAGCACAGCATCTCTGTCAACAACAAGAATTTAGCAAGGTCATGGCTGTAAGTGGATATGTGAATCTCACTCTAAGCCCTAGTTTTCTTAACAAACTCTGCGAAAGCGCATTAGAAGGAAACTACTTCAGTGCACAGAGAAAAGTACAGCATTCCGTCTTGCTTGAATTTGTAAGTGCAAATCCTACAGGACCCTTGCATATTGGGCATGCTAGGGGTGCGATTTATGGAGATAGCTTGCGCAGAATCGGAGAATTTCTAGGCTTTAAGATTGTAAGTGAATATTATATAAATGATGCTGGGGCGCAAATTGAGACTTTAGGGCTTTCAGTCTTTTTGGCCGGAAGTGAGATTTTAGGCAAATCTGTAAGTTATCCTGAGCAGTACTACAAAGGATTGTATATCGTCGATATCGCTAAGGCAGCGATGGAAAAATTTGGAGAAAAAATTTTTGATGACAAAAAAAATATTGCCCTTTTAAGCGAATTTGCCAAAGACTTGATGCTGTTAGAAATAAAAAACAATCTCAAAGAAATCAATATAGAGTTTGAGAGTTTTGTAAGCGAAAAGGCACTTTTTTCGCAATGGAGCAAGACTTTAGAAACACTTAAGATACACCAAGGAATCCAAGAAAAAGAAGGAAAAACATGGCTCCTTTCCTCGCTTAAGGGCGATGAAAAAGATCGCGTCATCGTGCGTGAAAATGGTGAGCCTACTTACTTAGCGGGTGATATTATTTATCATAACAATAAGTTTTTGCGCGATTTTGAAAGCTATATCAATATCTGGGGTGCCGATCACCATGGCTATATCACAAGACTCAAGGCAGCGATTGATTTCTTAGGGTTTGATTCTTCGCGCCTTGAAATCTTGCTCTCTCAAATGGTAGCACTACGCAAAGGTGGTGAAAACTACAAGATGAGCAAGCGTGCAGGGAATTTCATCTTACTAAAAGATGTCATAGCAGATATTGGTGCAGATGCATTGCGGTTTGTTTTTCTAACTAAAAGCATAGATACGCATTTAGAATTTGATGTGGAGGATTTGCGCTCACAAGATTCTAACAATCCCATTTTCTATATCAACTATGCAAATGCACGAATCCACACGCTACTAGAAAAATCTGCCTTTGATAAAACAAAACTTCTGCAAGCAGATTTGGAAAAATTTTTACAAAAAGATTCCGAAGTTTCTTACAATCTGGCAAATCTTATTTTTCACGCACTAAGCCTAAAACAAGTATTACAAGTAAGCTTTACAACAAGAGAGATTCAAAAGCTATGCGAATATCTCAAGGCTCTTGCGGGTGATTTGCATAGTTTTTATAACACATACAAGATTTTAGATACGCCAAATGCAGCAGAGATTCTCAAAGCTCTTTTTGTCGTAAGCCAAAGCTTGACATTAGGACTACATCTCATCGGAATCACAGCTAAGACAAAGATGTAGCAAATTCTCTTGCAGTAAATCTGCTGACTAACTTTATGTTAGCAGTAGCAATACAACGCTAAGTACCAAGCAAACCCCACGCAGCACAGAAAGCTAAAAATAACCAAGAAACCCTGAGCTACAAACAAATACAAAGCTAAATACAGCCTGAACTAGCCCAAAGGCGAAGCAAAGAGCTTGAAGGAGCGGCAAAGTACTACATTGCCTCTACACTCATTAAGCCAAGCATGTCTCTGCTAGCTACTGCGATAAGACAAGAAAGTGCTTCTTAATAATTCATTAATCTAAATCTCACACCAAATGATCTACCCAAAAGAGTATGGGGTAAATAGTGTAACTCCTCTCGCAAAATCAAAGTCATTTGCGCTGTTTTCTCAAAGACAAAAGCCTAGAGTTTATTTCTGCAAATCTTAACTATGCTAGCTCAAGCTATGCGCTTAATGAGGTAGAAATTATAGGGCAGATACGAGTGCTGATTGCTCCTGTGTGTAAATATGTTAGATTTTGTGTGATTGGCTTTTACAAAGCATTTTATTCGCCAATCTCTCCTGCTCTCCTAAAAATACTCCTAGACGAGCTCTTGTGGCTCATTTTACAAAGACTGAGGGATACGACCTTTATCATTGATCTGATTGTCAGTTATCAAACCTGTCTTAATGGCTTTTGCTCTGTTTGTCTGTACAGCCGCATTTGCAACCAGAATCTTTCTTATAAATCTTTCTTACTATCAATATCACACATACTAAAACCGTAATTACACCAATAAAATCAACAAGTCCCATTGATAAATCCTTCAAAAATCGCTTTATAAAATTGCTTGATATTACACAGACCAAATGAATGTAAGTAAATCTTTAAAAATACTTAATTTTTTGAAATTTTTATGCAAATTTTACAATTTGTAAAAAATCTCCACAATCTTACCGATACAATTCACTTTAGGCTGTTATAATCCGCGCTTAAATTTATCCCCCAAAATGCTATTTACCTTAAGGAATCAAGTGCCAGATCAAAACCTAAATATTTCTCCCTTAAACATTGCTCCAAATCGTCGTTATTCTTACCTAAAAGATAAGCTCCAGAATGGCTTGCAGCGTTTTATTGCACACGAATCTTTTGGTGGGATTTTGCTTGCATTTTGTGTGATTTTGGCCATGGTAGTTGCGAACTCTCCGTACAAGGAATTGTATTTTTGGCTGCAAAAGATTGAGTTTGGAGTTGTTGTCCAAGAATTTGAACTCAAAATCGAACTTTTGCATTTTGTAAACGATGTGTTGATGTCATTTTTCTTTCTGCTTGTAGGGCTAGAGATGAAGCGCGAGATTCTCTACGGTGAATTGGCAGGGTTTAAAAAAGTAAGCTTTTCTGTCTTGGCAGCTCTTGGTGGGATTATAGTTCCCATCATGGTGTATATGTATTTCACCCACAATACCTCTTATGAGAGAGGTTTTGGAATCGCCATGAGTACAGACACTGCATTTGCGCTTGGTGTAATTTTATTGCTGGGTGATAGAGTTCCAAAGATTGTAAAAATCTTTCTGGTTACTCTTGCAGTCGCTGATGATTTGGGTGCTATCAGCGTGATTGCTTTGTTTTATTCAGAATCCATACAGATGTTTTGGGTATATCTTTCTTTGATAATTGTTATGGTCTTAGGATATTGCAATTTTCGAGATACCAAGCACCTATCGCTTTATTTTTTGCTTGGTATATTACTTTGGATTTGCGTTTATCTTAGTGGCATACATGTGACTATAGCAGCAGTTCTCTTAGCTCTCATCATTCCCGGTAGAACTCGTGTAAATCGCAAGTATTTTGCAAATATGTTCCATGAATTTGAACGTATCAAACGTATCACCAATAATGGTGCAGACATCTTGCATACCACAGAACAAAAACAAGGATTCTGGAAATCTACCTTTATCAATATCAAAAACTTTATGGCTTCTTCATCAGCTCACAACATCAATATGGCAAAGGCAAGTGAAATTGTTTATATGCTTGATACGATTGGCACATATTCTCGCTATGCACAAAATCCTCTTTTACGCCTCGAACATGCTTTACAGCCATTATGTGCGTATTTTATTGTGCCTGCTTTTGCATTTATGAACGCAGGAGTAGAAATTGACCTAGACACAACACATAATTTGCTAAGTAATGAAGTTGTACTTGGCACGGCTTTTGGACTTATTGTGGGCAAGCCTATTGGAATCTTTTTGTTTGCTTATTTAGGCGAAAAGCTCAATCTCTCTGTACGCCCTGAGGGATTAAGCAATGCGCATGTTCTAGCAGTTGGCATGATTTCTGGCGTAGGATTTACAATGTCAATTTTTGTAGCAAATCTTGCGTACAAAGATGACTTAAGTGCTATTGATCTCTCAAAAATCTCCATCCTTATTGCTTCTACAATTGCTGTGGTACTTGGAATCTTATTTATGAGTTTTGCCACCAAGCCACAACAAGATACTAAGAATAATACGGAATTTTGATTGTAATATATTATTACAATATAATTTTTATACTATAATTCGACCTCCTATTTTTAGAAAATACAAATTTCTACAAGGAGATGTTATGAAGCTTATAACTTTTGCACTGCCATTGTTTTTTGCATTTAGCATACTCTTAGGCGAGTCCAAACTACTCCAACCTGAAACTAAAAAAAACTACAATGATTTCAACAATCTTTCATTTAATGAGATACTCAATTTTTTAAGCACAACAGATAAAGGATTTACATTAAATGAACTGCTAGAAGGAACAAAAAATAACTATAATCTTGAAGCCAAAGAACTCGCCATTTTACAAGCGCAAGCCAATAAAATCGCTGCTACAAGAGAATTTTTGCCAACTCTTGATGGCAACTATTCTTTCCAAGACACCAACAATACCTACAGAAAAATCCAGAATCAAAGTGCTTCTTTGAAAGCAAATTGGGAAATTTTTAGCGGATTTAAAACTTACAACAAAATGCGCGAAAAAGATTCTTTATATCGTTCAAGCATTGCTGATAGAGCTTCTATGCAAGAACAGCTTTTCTTAAATGTAATAGAGCAGTATTATTCCTATTTCTCTAACCAAGCCCGATTTGTATCATTAGAGCAAAAACACCGACAGCTTGAAGTCAATATCAAGCGTCTTGAGCGCCTTTATAGATCTGGGCTTACTACCATCGATGATATAGAATCTCTACGCGCTGAGATTCTTACAACAGAACATGACATAGCAAACATTGTGCTTGAGATAGAGAAAAACAAGCTCGTCCTATCTTTGCTTACAAATCTTGATGTCAAAAATCTCACTCGCACAAGTATCAAAGCCCCAAATTTTACACTCCAAAAACGCCAAGATATCATTGCTTTAGAAGAGCAAGCCAATAGTCTAAGGTACCAAGTAAAGCAAGTAACCTATCTGCCTAGCATTACTATAAGTGATACTTTCAGTTGGAATTCTTTGGGTTCAGTAAGTTCAAAACCTGCTCTTGATGAACTTTTTGGTACTTCGGGGGCTGGAAGTGGTCTTGGTGGGAGTAATTTTATGAAAATGAGTTATCCACCAAGCCAAAATGTTATCGGCATAAGTGTGAATATGCGAATCTTTGACTGGCTAAACCTTGCAAAACAAAAGGAAGCCTTACGTTATGGAAGTATGAAACTCCAAAAGGAGCTTGCTTATAAAAAACATGAGCAAGAGAAAGATGAACTTTTGTATCGCAAAAGTTTAGAGATAGCCCAAGCGAAAATCAAAAGTGCCCAAGCGGCTTTGAAATCAGCTAGTGTGGGTTTTGAAAATGTTGCAAAAAAATATGACTCACAGATTCTCAATTTCACAGACTATTTGCAGTCATTAAGCAGGAAATTTGATGCGGAAGCTACCTACAACAAAGCTCTCAATGACTACGAGATAGAAAAAGCGCGGTATTTGTATTACAGCGGACAAGAAATTGAAGGAAATATTGAAAAATAGTAATTACATCTCTTAAGGAGGAAAGTATGCGATTCCCTGTTTCAGTATCCAAAAAGTTTTTTGCAATATGGTTTTTATTTTGTGCGTATAACGCATATTCAGAAAATATATATGCAATCTTTAATGCACAAGCTATCAAAGATTCTAATCTGAGTTTAGGTAATAGCGGGATTGTAACCCAGATCTTTGTTGATGTCGGAAGTGTCGTAAAAAAAGATGACACCCTGCTTGAGCTTTTTCATCAAGACCAACTCGCCCAAATAGAATCTATCCGCCAGCAATATGTTTTCAACAAAAAACAATATGAGCGTTACAAAAAATCTGGTGGAGCGGTAGATAAAAATACTTTAGAAAAATACTACGCAGATTACAAAAGATCTGAATCAGATCTTGCCTACCAAGAGGCTCTTTTGAGCAAAAGCATTCTTAAGGCACCTTTTGATGGAGTGATTGCCTATAAATATGTGGAATTAGGCGATGGTGTCACTGCTAATAATACAGAGCTTTTTAGACTTATCAGCAATAAAGTCAAGATTGTCTTGGAATTTGATTTTAAATACATAAATCAAGTAAAGGTTGGAGATACATTTGAATTTAGCATCGATGGGGCTAATTCCAAACAGATAGCAACGATAGATAAAATCTATCCAACTGCTAGTGAATCTAATCGCAAAGTAAAAGCTGAAGCCTTTGTAGAGGATATAATCCCGGGCACTTTTGGTGATGGCTATATCAAAACACAGCAAGAATAATGTTTGGACGAATCTAAGGAGTATGTAATGTATAAGTTTGCTATCACTCGACCAGTTACTACCCTAATGTTTGCTTTTGCTGTAATGTTTTTTGGTGTTTTAGCCGTGATGAAAATGCCTGTCTCACTTTTCCCTAATGTCGATTTTCCTATCATAACCATTATCACAACCTACAAAGGTGCAAGTGCTAGCACTATTGAAACAAAAGTTACCGACAAAATCGAGGAAGCTGTGCTAGGTATTGATGGAATCAAAAAGGTCACTTCTTCGAGTGTGCGTAATACAAGTATTGTGGTTGTGGAATTTGAACTTGAAAAGGATCTTGATGTCGCCGTAGCTGATGTGCGCGACAAAATAGGCACACTCCATCTTGAAAGCGGTGTAGATTCTCCTTCTGTACGTAAAGTGGATACTGGTTCAAGTCCTGTAATATCATTATTTCTGACAAGTGATAAAGTCCCACCATCGGAGATGATGAAGCATGCAGATAATGTAATCAAACCCATGCTACAAAAGATTAGTGGCGTAGGAAGCGTAGAAGTTCGCGGGTATCGTAAGCGACAAATTAGAATCTATCCAGACCCAACACTTATGAATAAATACAATCTCACCTTCTCAAGTCTTAGCAGACTTATTGGACAAGAAAATATAGAAATTGATGGTGGGCGATTGGTGAGCTCAAAAACTGAATGGGCACTTACAACCGATGCTAATAGTTATGATATTGAGGATATGGGAGAGATACGTATAAGCGATGGTGTAAGGCTAAAAGATATTGCAAAGATCGAAGATTCTATAGAAGAGGATAGGACTTATGCAAGCTATGATAAGACACCGGGCGTTATCTTTGAAGTCCAAAAAATCTCCGGACAAAATGACATCAAAATCGCCAAAGCTGTAAAAAATGCCTTCAAAGAAATTGAGCTAGCCAGCAGAGATTATGAAGTCCAAGTATTTAAAGACACGACTATTTATATTGAAGACTCTATTGCTGATGTGAGATTTGACTTGCTTTTAGGAGCAATTTTGGCCGTGAGTATTGTATTTTTATTTTTGCGTTCTTTTAGTATCACAATTGTTGCGGCACTTAGTTTGCCTATCTCTATCATTGGCACATTTGCACTTATGAATGCCTTTGATCTCACACTCAATATGCTCACTCTCTTAGCACTTACACTCGCTATTGGGATCATTATCGATGATGCAATAGTCGTTATTGAAAACATCCACAAAAAACTAGAATCTGGCTTATCTAAAAGAGAGGCTGCATATGAAGGAGTGAGGGAAATTGGCTTTGCTATCATTGCTATTTCTGCAATGCTTTTATCGGTATTTATCCCTGTGGGCAATATGAGCGGAATTGTAGGAAAATTCTTCCAAAGCTTTGGAATAACAGTAGCACTTGCTATTGGGCTTTCTTATATCGTGGTGATTACTTTTATTCCGATGCTAAGCTCGATTGTCGTTAGTTCAAAACGATCAAGGCTTTACCAGAAAACAGAATGGTTTTTTAATGGGCTTGACAAATATTATGTCCGCATTTTAGAGCTTGCTTTGCACAATAAAATTATCGTGCTTACTGCGGTTATACTGCTATTTGTAGGCTCTCTTTTTTTAGCAAAAGACTTGGGGTTTGACTTTATGAAAAAAGAAGACAAAGGAGAATACAACATTTTCCTAGAGGTCGCCCCGGGAATCAATATGGAAGAAATGAAGCATAGAAGCGCGATTTTGCAAGATATTGTGCTAAATGAAAAAACCACCAAATTTGCGACACTACAGATTGGCTATGACACACAAAAAAATATATTCAAAGCCCAAATCTATACAAAAATGCTTGACAGACAAGAACGTAAGACTAAAGAGCAATCCCAATTTGCCGTGATAGAAAAACTAAGAGAGACTTTGAAAGCTTCCCCCGCTGCCAAAAATATGACGATTTCTGTTGTGGAAGTTTCAGATATTGGTGGTGGTGGGGATAACTCACCATTCCAGCTTGCAATACTCGCGCCAAGTGATGAGATTTTGTACAAAAGCCAAGAAAATCTTTACAAACTTTTTGAAGAAAAACTTGGAAATAAAGTAACCGACTTGCATTTAAACAAAGCCGATGATAGCCCAGAATACAGATTCCATATAGTACGGGCAAATGCCAACAAATACGGAGTGAGCTCAGAGGATATAGGAAACACTATCCGAGCAGCATTTTCGGGTGAATATCCAATCGGCTACTACAAAGAAAACGGCAAGGAATATGACATAACCTTGCGCGTCCCAGATGAGAATAGACGCGTTCTTGAGGATATTAAACGTCTGCAAGTTAAAAATTCCAAAGGGGAATTAATGTTTCTGGAAGGACTTGTAAGTATTGAGGAAACCAAAGCCGCCTCAACTATCACACGTTTTAATAGACAAAGAAGTCTTACTGTATATGCCTCTATCAATAAATCTTCTGGTGCTTCTCTTGGTGATTTACTCTCGGTGGTACAAGATCCAGACAACCAATGGTTAGAACCCGGTGCTAGCTACAAATTACAAGGCGAAATAGAAAATATGCAAGCAACACTTGTAGCATTTGCTGTTGCGATTGCTACGGCAGTCATTCTTATTTATCTCATTTTGGCTGCATTATATGAGAGCTTCTTGCAACCTCTAATTATCATGATAACCTTGCCACTTAGCTTTTCGGGGGCATTTCTGGCACTGTTTCTTACAGGTGAAACCTTTAGCATGTTTTCTCTTATGGGACTTATGCTTCTTATGGGTATGGTCGGGAAAAATGCGACCTTACTTATTGACGTAGCAAACGAAAAACGTAAAGAAGGTATGGACATAATAAGTGCGATTATAAATGCAGGGGAACTTCGTTTGCGCCCAATCCTTATGACAACCATTGCCATGGTCTTTGGCATGCTTCCGCTTGCTATTGCAAGTGGCGCGGGGGAGGCGATGAAAAATCCCATAGGTATCGCTATGATCGGTGGGCTTATTATCTCAATGCTACTCTCGCTTTTGGTCGTACCAATCTTCTATCGCTTGCTTGCTCCACTTGATGACAAACTCTCAAGATTCTACAAACCAAAAGCCGGAGATTCCTTTTAATAGGCCTTTAGGCAGAAAATAGTTTTACTTAACTTTGTTATACTCCTTGCTCCTTTACCCCCATCTTGCAAGGAGTTTTTATGAAAATCACTTACACACTTACCGATGAGTCTCCAGCTTTGGCCACTTACTCTTTTTTGCCTATCGTAAGAGCATTTTTACGCCATGCAGATATAGAGGTTACAACTTCTGATATTTCATTATCAAATAGAATCCTCGCACAATTCAGCGATAAGCTTTCGTTAGGAATCAAAGATGAATTAGAGTTCCTAGGAAAGCTTGTAAAAGAAACAGATGCCAACATCATCAAAACACCAAATATCTCCGCTTCAATCCCCCAACTAAAAGCCACTATAAAAGAGCTACAGGCTAAAGGCTTTCCACTTCCAGAATACCCCGATGAACCAAAAGATGAGCAAGAGCAAGAAATAAAAGCCAAATACCAAAAGGTACTTGGTTCGGCTGTCAATCCTGTGCTAAGACAAGGAAATTCTGATAGACGCTGTACCAAAGCAGTGAAAGAATACGCAAAAAAGAATCCCTACAAAGTGACACCTTTCTCCAAAGATTCTAAAACCCGCGTGTCTTATATGCAAGAAGGAGATTTTTTTGACAATGAACAGGCCACATTGATGAGCAAAGACACAAGTGCAAGAATAGAGTTTGTAGATGGCAATGCCAAAGTCCATGTACTAAAAGATAATCTCAAGCTAGAAAAAAACGAAGTATTAGATGCTACCTTTATAGATAGTGCTAAGCTCAATAGATTCTATGAGGAGCAAATAGAAATTTGTAAAAAAGAAAATATCCTCCTTTCACTCCACCTCAAAGCCACAATGATGAAAGTTAGCGATCCTGTAATTTTCGGATATGCAGTAAGTGTATATTTCAAAGAGCTTTTTGCAAAATTTGGCACAGAATTGCAAAATCTAGGTGTTAATCCAAACAATGGAATTTCAGAGCTTTTGAACAAAATAGAATCAAGCCCTAAGAAAACAGAAATCTTGAGTGAATATGAGCGAATCTTAGAATCTAGCGCACCACTTAGTATGGTGGATTCTGCAAAGGGACGCACAAACTTGCATGTACCAAGCGATGTGATAGTCGATGCGAGTATGCCAGCTATGCTCAAAAATGGTGCAAAACTTTGGGATAAGAATGGCAATACATGCGATACAAACGCCCTTATCCCCGATAAGACTTATGCAACCATTTATGAGGCGGTACTAGAAGACTTGCGCGCAAATGGCACGCTTGACCCTTCAAAGCTAGGAAGTGTAGCCAATGTAGGTCTTATGGCAAAAAAAGCACAAGAATACGGCTCACATGATAAAACCTTTATCGCACCAAGCGATGGATTCTTCCGCATTGTAGATACAAGTGATAATAGTGTGATTTTAGAACACAAGGTACATAAAGGCGATATCTATCGTGTCAATCAAGCAAAGTTTGATGCACTTATAAACTGGATAGATCTGGGTGTAGAGCGCGCCGAGCTTACACAAAGTAAAGCGATTTTCTGGCTTGATACACTGCGAGCAAATAATAAGATTCTTATCAATCTTGTAAATGCAAGACTAGAGGAGCTCAAAAAACAAGGCAAAGATATTAGCAATATAGAGATTCTCGCGCCAAAAGAGGCTTGTTTACAGACATTAAAACTCATCCGCGAAGGCAAAGATGTCATCTCAATCACAGGCAATGTTTTGCGTGATTACTTGACTGACTTGTTCCCGATCTTAGAGCTTGGCACAAGTGCTAAGATGCTCTCAATCGTGCCTATGCTAAATGGTGGAGCGATGTTTGAAACAGGAGCTGGTGGAAGCGCACCAAAACAAGTAGAACAACTCATGGAAGAAAACCATTTGCGTTGGGATAGCTTAGGGGAGTTTTTGGCATTGCAAGCAAGCCTAGAATTCTACGCTCTAAGGACACAGAATAAAAAGGCTGGTATTCTCTCAATATGTTTGGATAATGCTATTAGCACTTGGCTTACAAACAACAAAACGCCTTCAAGAAAAGTCAAAGAGGATGACAATCGCACGAGCCATTTCTATCTTGCGCTCTATCTTGCACAAGCTCTTAGTACCCAAGACAAAGATTCCCAAATGGCAGCATTCTTCGCACCTATTGCAGAAGAATTGAGCAAAAATGAAGAAAAAATCAGATCAGAATTTTTGCAAGCACAAGGTGTAAGCGTAGATTTTGGCGGATACTACAAATTTGACGACAAAAAAGCAGAAGCTCTCATGCGTCCAAGCGCAACTTTTAACGCAATAATTGACAAAATCTCTAAACTCTAGAGATTTTACTCATCTCCCATACTTTTCTTCACCCCAGTAATACCCTACAAAGCAAGAGTAACTCGCGTCCTTATCTATCAAAAGTGTTCATTGCGGATCTATAAAGGAAGATATTGGAGCTTTGTAGTGGCGGGCTTAGGAGTGGAAACATGAACTAAAACAAACCAGGAACCCGCCACAATAAAACTCCACTAGAGGGAATAAATCGAAGCAACAGAGCTAATATTGGGCTGAATTATAAAGAAGCTTTCTTAATGGATAATTTTTATTGGAATCTATTTTCAAAATTTTTGGAGTAAGTTCTTGTTATCGCAAACCTTGCGAAAGTACTTCTATCAGCATTTTGTCCTTCCGACGCCATATTTGCTATTCATTGCTTCAGTAAAGAATTCTTTTTGCGTTTTTGGAATCTTATCTGGATGGTAGATTCTCATATGCTCGAGGTATTTATCATAGCTTGGCATACCTACGAGCAGATGAAATACCCTATCGCTGCGCGAATATAATATTTTCAGCCATACATAAACTCTATGGCAAACAACCTTTATCTTTTTCATTCCTTTTCCTTAAAATCAATAGCTTACTGCGACGGCTATCAACCCCGCCTTAGCCTGATAGCTATACCAGCTTAATGTACTCTTGCCATCTTGCCTTCATAATCACTTGCCTTGCGATAAGGTGTCTGCGCTAGAGGGATTGTATTTGTTCCTTGAGTGCATCTTAGGCAGATTCTCACACATTGGATAAGCACAAGACAGGTTACAAACATAAAAAACGCACACAAACACGCATTTATAAGATTATTTGTAGCAAGCGTTTGGAATCTCTCTACCAAAACCATATCTGGCATAGCCTTTGCAAGCTCTGCTGCTGCCTTCGCACTATTGTTCTGCCAAAGCGCTATATGACTTACTGCATCATGCACCCTCTCTCCATTAGCTGGCAAGAGTTTGAGCACGCCGGCATAAAGTGTGCTTATTAGCACCCAAGTAGCCGGGAGAATAGCTACCCACGCTTGCTTGCCCTTACCCATTTTGAACAACACGACTATCACTGTAAGCAGTGCCATTCCAGACAACATCTGGTTTGAGACACCAAAGAGTGTCCAGAGGGATTTGATTCCTCCTTGTGGGTCTGTAACACCTTGATAGAGGATATATCCCCAGCCTGCCACACAGAGTAAAGTCGCCACAATCCCCCAGCCAAGAGATTGGATATTGCCCATTGGCTTATAGACATTGCCTAATACATCTTGCACCATAAAACGCCCAGCTCTTGTACCTGCATCTACAGCCGTAAGAATAAATAACGCCTCAAAGAGAATCGCGAAGTGGTACCAAAACGCCATCGAACCCGCATTAAAAAGCGGTACTTGTGAAATGATAAGAGCCAAACCAATAGCAAATGTCGGTGCACCGCCTGTGCGAGAGAGTATATTCTCCTCTCCTATATCATTTGCCATACTTAAGATTGCCTGTGGCTCTATCACAAATCCCCAATTGCTGATAGTCTGTGCAGCGATTATCGCCGCTTCACCTACATCTTTAATCCCAGCAGTGCCAAGCCCAGCCGGTGCAACATTAATAGCAAAATAAAGCCCGGGAGTAAGAATCACTGCCGCAATAAGTGCCATCACTGCCACGGCAGATTCCATGATCATAGCTCCATAGCCTACCATTCTTGCATGCGATTCTTTCTCTAGCATCTTTGGACTCGTGCCACTTGAAATAAGTGCGTGGAATCCACTGATAGCCCCGCACGCTATTGTGATGAACAAAAACGGAAAAAGCTGCCCGCTAAATACAGGTCCAGTGCCATCGACAAACTTTGTAGTAGCGCTAAACTCTACCTCAGGTGCCACGATGAGAATCCCCCCAGCCATCAGCACAATCACACCGATTTTCAAGAATGTACTCAAATAATCTCTTGGTGCTAGCAAGAACCACACAGGCAAGATAGCCGCTACAAAGCCATAGACTATCATCACATAAGTAAGCGTTACAGGACTTAGCTTAAAAAAGCTAGAAAGTGTAGGATCGCTTGCGACTTCTGCTCCATAAATAAGTGCCAGTATAAGCAATACAAACCCTATAATGCTTGCCTCACCTATCTTCCCAGGACGTAAAAATCGCATATGGATTCCCATATAAATAGCTATCGGGATAGTCATAGTGATAGTAAAAAGCCCCCAAGGCGACTGGGCAAGTGCATTGACAACCACAAGAGATAAAATCGCAATAATAAGCAGCATAATCCCTAAGATGCCAAGCATAGCAATAGAGCCAACCCCTCTTCCAAGTTCAAGCTTGATAATCTCGCCCAAACTCTTTCCATTGCGCCTGGTAGAGATAAAAAGCACCGTGAAATCATGCACAGCCCCTGCTAGCACCACACCCACGACAATCCATATCATTGAAGGCAGGTAGCCCATCTGTGCGGCTAAAATAGGACCTACCAAAGGACCAGCACCAGCAATAGCAGCAAAGTGATGGCCAAAAAGCACGATTTTATTCGTGGGCACGAAATCACGTCCATCATTATTGACAACTGCGGGTGTAGCCCGAGTATCATCAAGCCCCAAAACCTTATATGCAATATATTTTGAGTAGTACCGATACCCTATGGCATAGATACATACTGCAGCTACTACAAGCCAAATAGCCGAGATACTCTCTCCTGTATGCAGTGCCAAAACACCAAAACAATACGCACCCAAAGCTGCTACAAATGCCCATAGTAGAATGCTCACTGTTTTACCCATAAGCTCACTCCTTGTATGAAATTTCAGATGAGCTTCCATTCTAGCGACTTTTGAGGTTTTCTTGTAGAAAGCTTAAGCAATATCAAGGACAAGCAAGCAAGATTGTAACAATCAAAACCATGTAAGAGATTTGTTTGTATGTGTAGGGGGGGTAAGCTAAGATTCTTAAACTCAAAGAATCTAGCCTGAGATAAATCTAAAACTCATAAGTAAGAGAGAGATAGTATCTCCTGCCTTCTCGTATATAGTTGTAGGCATTGGCATATTGGGTGGTGACCTTCCCATTGTTAGAAGCTTGGTATGCGGTGAAGTCCAAAAAATCCACATCAAATAAATTGTAGATAGCAAAATTCACTCTTATGCCTTTCATCTCGTTGAGATTTATCCCCAGATGCGTAAGATAGATTGGCTTATAAAACTCACCTAGCGCTGCAGCCGGAGTTAGAGCTACATTGGGATTGCCCCTGTAGATATGCGTCTTTATCTCCTGTCTTATGTATGCGCCAAAATAGGAGTTAGAGTAGTTCAACGAGCCATTAAAACTATGTCGAGGTACATTCACAAATCTTTCACCTGTATTGGCTCCAGAGCTTGATCGATTTTTTGACTGGGTGAATGTATATGCTGTGCTTAAGCCAAGATTTCCTATACCTATAGAGACAGGCTTTATATCAAGCGAAGTCTCTAGCCCATAGCTTACTGCCTGACCAACATTAACATACATAGTACATCCCATCTCAGCATTACACGTATGTCTACCGATCTGAGAACCATTACTTGTTCGCTGAGTACTAGTGATTTTATTTACGAAAAGTGAGTAGAAGCCTGTGAGCGCAAAAGAAAAGACATCATTTTCGCTGATAGCCGAAAGCTCGTAGTTAGTACTGCTCTCTGGCTTAAGGTTAGGGTCTCCATAAATAGGCACTGTGCCTTGGCGAGTGAGATTAGCCACACCATCTACAAGCTGTGAGAGTGCTGGAGATTTATAGCCTGTACTTACTCCACCTTTAAGAGTGAGATAATCTGGCACTATCTTATAAGCGACATATGCACGAGGAGATATATTGCTGCCAAATATCGAATTGAAGTTCGCTCTTGCACCAAGTGTGAGAAATACCCTATCCCAACCTATAAACTCGCCTTCACCAAAAAGAGCGCCAATATGCTGTATTTGCTTTGCTTTACCACCTGTAACTTGGAAAAGCTTATCATTAAATCTGTTATACCAATAGCGCGCACCAAGAGAGATATTTGCGCCAAAGGATTCTGAAAGATTGAGATAAGTATTGATTTTATGATCGAGGATAATATCTTCATTCTCTAACTCTCTGCTATCACCAGCTGCTACGCCGTTCCTAACTTTAGTGCCGCCTTTAAAAACTTCATTTGTGATAAATCTGTCGTGATTGGTCGTGAGGTTGTAAGTGATTGCACTATCAGTCTTGAATGTGCTAAAGAGCCCATCAGAATCCACATAACTCCCCTTATGAGCCAAGACAACATTAGACCGTGAGAAAACCATCCTCTCGGCATAACCAGCTTCTGCCTTAGCGTATTGGGGGTTTATAAATTTATTAAAAGTGCCAAGCAATCCTAGCGAGTTATCATAAGTCTGCCTTGAGTAATCCACATCCAAATACATTCTTTGCTTTGCCTCGCCTGCAACAGAATCAAGCGAGTGCCAACTGAGGCGAGAGCCGAGGTTATAGCTTGTAAAAGGCGCAAGTCCGACGATAGTGTTACGAAGTGCGCCATCAGCCAACCCTCTTGGCTGTCTCCCGCTTGCTAAGGAGACTTGCTTGAGATCTTCAGACTTCACAGAATCCCTATCATAGATTCTGCCTCGTAGTGTCAGCCCCCAGTTCTTTGCTTGATTGAGCGGACCTGCTGTGTAGAGATTAAAACTCTTGGTGTCACCAAAATACTTTTTCTCTTGCAATGTGTAATCCACACCAACACTTGCACTCCACTTCTCAAAACTATCTTTTGTAATGACATTCACCACCCCGCCTATAGCATCACTTCCATACAAAGTAGAGGCAGGACCGCGTATAACTTCAATCCTTTTGATAGCACCTAGAGGCGGCATGAAGCTTGTGATAGATTGAGAAAATCCATTTGGGAATAGACTTGAGTCTGCATTGACACGACGACCATCCATAAGTATAAGCGTGTAGTCACTAGGCATACCACGTATAGAGATAGAGTAGCCACCAGTCTTGCCTACACCATTATCTATACTCACACCCGGCACATTTGACAAGGCCTCTGCCAAATCACGCACGGGGCGCTTTTGTATCTCTTGCGGATCGACAATGCTTACACTCGCAGGGGCGACTTCAAGCTCTTGCTCTATACCACCTGCCGTAACGACGCTTCTTTGCAATCGCACATTTTCCTCTGTGTCATCAGCACCAACAAGCGAACTTATCAAAACAATTGCAAATATATGTTTTTGGGACATCCATTATCCTTTTTAAATAATTATGAGAATGATTACCTTATGAATAATCGGGGCTGATGCTAGTTTATTTGAGTTAATGTTTGGTAAAAATTAGCAAGAAATCTCATCAAAATCAGGATGCTCAGAATGTGGGGTTGAATAAATTGCTTGGTCTTGTTTTATGGATATTACTTTATGAGACACTTTAGAAGTTGTTTGGTTTTGGTTTTAAGAAAAGACAAAAGTTTTCTTGCTCTGCTAACTGTAGTAGCATCAGTGCTAACCACACCACGCATAAAGTCATGCCCACCGAAAAGATTCTTATCACGCATAAGAATCTTGCAGCTGTAAGGCAAAAACGGGTCAAAGTTTTGCGGAAAAGCGTAAGAAGCAGAGAGTATCTTATAGTCTTTATCCTCGACAAGATCAATGATGTATCTATTGATATGGGATTCATCGTGCCATTGAGCGATGATACCATTTGACAAATCTTTCTCAATACGCTCTTTCAAAACCTCTACAAGTTCTAAATAGGCTTGTGTCTTGCCACCATTCACACCACCACGCACATAATATTTACCAACACCATAAGGAATATAGGCAAGACTTAGGGGATTGCGCTCATAGGTGAAATCATCTACCCTAGCGCCTAAAAGCTTGTCGTTTATACCATTGACAAACACTAGATCTTGCTCTATTGGTAGAAACTCCTCGCCAATCTCTTCCAAAAACACAGCATTTGCATTAAAAAAATAGATTACCCCCCCCCCTCTAGTTGTTTTTTGATGCTAGAGAACATCGCAAAACGCATAAGCGTATTGTATGGCCAACCAAGATTTTCTTGGTGGATTCTATGTATGCGTGGGCATTGGGATTCGTAATACAGACTTGGTGCATCAGTGAAGACAAAATAATGTTTTTCATACTTTGGCAAAAATCTTCTCTCACAGCTTTCAAAGAAATCTTCCCAAAATACCGTGTATTTGCCTATACAGATATACAGAATGGATATTTTCATATTTTGCCTTGTGTTGATAAGCAGGATTAGGCTTTAGTTGAGAGTAAAAACATACTCAAAAAATATTTAAACAGAGATAAGAATCAAAACCATGCTTATTGCCCTAGTCTTGCTGGGTTTCTCTATACTTTTTTTAAGTTTTATCACTTGTGGAGCTGTTGGGGTTTTAGCAATACACAAATTCCAAAAACGGCGGTGGTGTTTTGGAATTATAAACAAGATGTAATCCCTGATTTAGTGAAAGAAAAGCATAATCTGCATTGACTCTTTTTGTGAGAATACTCAAACTTTGCGCGGTATGGATGGATATATGCCCATTTCGTGGAGCAATATACCACCAATTTATTCCAATATCTTGGATATTAGAAGGCAAAAGAAGCGTAGAAAACAAAGCAAGACCATTACTCCGAAGCAACCCTAACATTTCTTGGTGTGTTTGGAAGGGCATATGCGTATGTTCTATCACCTCAAAAGACATAATAAAATCATATTTTTTGTTGGGTTTTGATTTGTATTTGGTATCAAAACTATCATAACCATCAACCTTGTAGCCACTTTGACGCAGCAAATGCAGCATTGCTCCATTTCCGCAGCCAAAATCTAGCATTTCTAAATTCACACTAAGATGAAGATTCCTAATAAAACTCGCATTAGCCTTTGGTCGCTCTAGTACATAATCTGGGTCATAATCAATATATTCTTTGTTGTAGATTAATTCACTAAAATCTTGCTCTCTCCAAGAATCACAAACTGTTGTAAAAATAAATCCACATTGCATACAGCGATAATAATACACAGGAATACCACTTAACCCCCCCCCCCGTTAGATGATTCAAGCAATTCTTATTAAAATCACACACTCCCCACAAAAGTGCTTGACCCAAACAACACTTGCAGGCCGTTTTTTGAGGATAAACTGCATACATCAAAACAAACCCTTGGGTAAATCTAGCTCTTTAGTCGTATAAGGGTGATTTCAGATTCTGTCCCTACACGCATTGGAGGCCCCCAGTAGCCTGTACCTTGATTGATATAAAGCCAAGTTTTAAGGGATTTGCCCAAAGTTAGCTCAAAAAGCCCTTTTATATGCGGCTGTTGCAACAAAACAAGCAGTGAAAATGGAAAAATCTGCCCGCCATGTGTATGACCACTCAGAATAAGCGAGAGATTTTCAAGCAGCTGTGGCTGCTTGAAAGCAAGGGTATTGAGCTCATCTATAATCTTTGGTTGATGGGAGAGCAGAATAATTGGTATTTGGGAATCTTTCAACTCGCTTTCTTTGTAAGCACTCTTGGGATGGGGGTTTAAAAAGCTACTTAACATCTTAGCTTTGGATAATGCTTCTTTGAGATTTGGTTTGAGATCCAGATGCGCAAATGCCTCCCTCACACCTACCAAATCCCTTATACCCACAATAATTATCTCCCCACTTTGTGTCCGTACTTTTGATGCATCATTCTCAAGTACTACAAAACCAAAGCTTTTGAGTTTCTGCATTATAGCTTTGGCATCATGGAAATACTCATGATTGCCCAAGACATAATACACTCCATAGCGTGCAGAAAGATTTTTGAGCTCATCAACGGCCCCAAGCACATTTTGTAGTTGTGAATCTACAATATCACCTGTCAGGAAGACAAAATCAGGCTCCAATGCATTGCTGCTTGCAACTATTTGGCGCACATGTGTGGATTCTACAAGTCCTCCTATATGTATATCGCTAAGCTGAACTATTTTGAGCTCATCTTGCAATCCTTGTATCCGAAGGCTTATCTCATGCACTTGTGGATAGCGGGTACCGTTTATAATCGCATAGATGACAAACACAAGGGCCAAAACCCCCATAAACCTCCTAAGGTAGAATCTCGCCTTTGTGCGCGATTTTTTCACCTTCATAAAAATAATACCAAGCGAACAAAGCTGATAGAGCACAGTAACAACAAACAAGCAAAACACCACACCCACACTCAAAGACACTAAGAAATAAAGCGCTTGGGAAGCAATGCTTGAACGCATGAAAATAAAATACAAAATACAGCCAACCATATTCATAAGACTTATTACAAGCCAAAATGACCTAAAAAGCCTGCTTGTAGCTAGGCCTTTCAAAAATGCCTTATAAACATAGAGGTGTAGCAGTAAGCACAATAAAATTCCAAGCGCTGGGAAATAGAAATTTTGCATTTGCAATACTGGTATGGTCGTATCTGCTGAACTATCCATCAAAGCTCCTTATGTATGGTGCGAGCATCCCTTACTAAAATCAATCAGATCCTGCACGCTTATAAGAGAATCTGGAAAGTGCAATGAGGCTATCTTATAAATCTCTAGTGCAGTGAGCGCATCAGCATATGCTCTGTGGCTTATAGGGGTATTAATCCCTAAAAATTCATTCAAAAAACTCAGTTTGTAGCGAGGAGCAGGAATAGTCCTACGCGCAAGATCTATCGTGCATATCTTTGGGCATAAAAGCCCGGGGATTTTATGTTTGCTAAAAGCATTATCCAAAAACGCATAGTCAAAATCCACATTATGGGCTACAAAAATACAATCCTGCAAAAAGACTCTAAATTTTGTAAGTACGCAGAGACAAGAAGGTGCGTTTGAGAGATCCTCTTGGGTGATACCCGTAAGCTGTGTAATGTCCTCAGGCACAAAAGGTGCATAAACATAGCTCTCAAAAGAATCTATGATCTTGCCATTGTGGTATTTGATAGCGCCAATTTCTATAAGCTCGCCATCTTTTTTGATAGCACCGGTAGTCTCAATATCCACAAAGCATAATGTGGCATCTTGCAAAGACAATCTTTGCGTGCTAAGAAATACTTTATTTTGCTGCTCGATGATAGGGAATCCAAATGCGCGTAAAATCTCATACTGCACATTTATATCACCACAAAACCCATCAATACCAGAAAGATACTCTTCAAAAACCTGCTTATCGAGTGGGGAATCCTGCAGTTTGTCTAAAAGAGAGCCAACTTGTAGCAAAAAATTCCTCTCTCCTACATCTCTCATTTAAGAGATCCTGCTCCCAACGACTTTTTTATCTTCCACACCTAGTAGGCTCAAGCCAGATTCATCACTCACGCTTAAAATCATCCCCTCGCTTAATAGCCCCATAAGCTTCACGGGTTTGAGGTTTGCCACGACACATACCTGCCTACCTACCAAATCTTGTGGGTTATAAAACTTAGCGATTCCAGAGAGAATCTGTCTTGGCTTTGCTTCACCCAAATCCACCAAAAAGCACAGTAATTTCTCGCTCTTCTGGACATTTTTGCATTCTAAAACCACACCTACGCGCAAATCTAGTTTTTTAAATTCATCAATGCTAACTTGGGGCTGCTCTGTGTGCTGCTGTTTATCTTGCTTTTGGTTTTGTTCCTGTAGTTCCACTCTAGGGAAAAGCGGAGGAATCTTTATGAGGGTAAATTCTGACACCAGATTGGGTTGTAAAACAAACTGTCCAAAACTTTGCGCATTTATCTGCTTGCCTAGCGCATTTGCAATCTTCTCAGCAGACTTTGGCATTACAGGATACAGACAAAGTGCGACTTTGTATAAGATATTTGCTACCAATACAAAAAGTGCTTGGGCTACTTGTATCTTTCCTTCTTTGATGAGCTTCCAAGGCTCATAGGCGCTAATACTAGTATTTGCGAGACTAAGAATTTCCCAAAGCCTTTCTAATGCGCTGTGGGGCTGCATATCATTCATAGCATTCTCATACTGCACAAGCTTTTGCTCTAAAAGCTGCGCTTCTTTTGGATAAAGCTCTAAGATTTTTTCGCTTTCAAGCTTGAATGCACAGTATTTCTCGGCCATACCTTGCAAGCGATTGAGCAAATTCCCAATGTCATTGCCCAAATCAGAATTGATCCTTTCAACCAAAGCTCTCTTGCTAAAATCCCCATCTTGACCAAAAGGTACTTCCCTAACAAGAAAATAGCGCAAAACTTCTAAGCCATATTGTTCTGCTATATGTCGCGGATTTATTACATTCCCCACGCTTTTACTCATCTTGCTTCCCTCGCATAACCACCAACCATGCGCATAGATATGTTTTGGTAATGGCAAGCCAAGGCTGAGCAAAAACGCAGGCCAATACACTGCATGGAAACGCAAAATATCCTTTCCTACGATATGCGTAGCATTTCCCCAAAACTCATGAGCAAAACTGGAATCTGCTACCTTCAAGCCAAGCTCAGTTCTCGCACAAGATCTATCGCTACACTCCACACCATAGCCAAGCGCACTGATATAGCTTACAAGCGCATCAAGCCACACATAGAGTATATGCTTGCTTTCTGCTAATTCCTTTGGCAATGGCACGCCCCATGTAAAACTCGTGCGAGTGATTGAAAGATCGTGCAGACCAGATTCCACAAAGCGCACAACTTCATTGTATTTATGGATAGGCCTGATGACATCCTTGCAATCCCTATACCATTCTAATAGCTGCTCTTGGTAGCGCGAGAGAGCAAAAAAATAGCTCTCCTCCTCTATAATACTCACTTCCTTGCCACAATCTGGACATTTCTGCTCTACCACCTGACTTTTAGTGAAATGCGTCTCACACGAAACACAGTAATACCCCTCATACTGCCCCTTATAGATATCACCTTTGTTATACATCACCATGAAAGCACTTTGTGCACTAAGACAGTGTTTAGGATTGGTAGTACGCACGAAATAATCAAAATCTATCCCAAATTCCTCCCACAATCGCTTAAATTCAAGGCTTATAGAATCTGCAAACTGCTGCGGACTGAGATTGCGCTTTTTTGCAGAGAGCTCTATCTTCTGTCCATGTTCATCTGTGCCAGCCAATAAAAACACTTCCTCTGCATGCAAGGAACGAAACTTTTTGAGCATATCACAAAGGATTGTTGTGTAAGCATGGCCGATATGTGCCACATCATTGACATAATAGATTGGCGAGGTGATGTAAGTTTTTTTCATTCACTTTCCCTTATTAATTAAAATCAAAAGCTCCCTCTTGTCCTTTGCTCAGGCTCTCATATACAGCTTTTACATATTCTTTGCGCTTTGGGCACTCTAGAAATTCCGCGCAAGGCATACAAGAGCTTAGGGAATGCGCCTTTTGGCACTCTTGCAAACTTACACTTCTATCACGCAAAGCTTGCTCATAAATATCATCATTACCAGAATCTTGGATACTCTGCTCTTGTGTCATTATTTGCCTCCTGTATACATGCTTTTAAGAAATGCCATCTCATCATTGCTACCAAAAAAACATGGAGTAGTGTCATGGATATGCTCTACTTCTAAGTCCAAAAGTCGCCTCTCTCCATCGCTAGCACACCCGCCACTAAGCTCATAGATAAATGCGAATGGAAACACTTCAAAGAGCTTACGCAGCTTGCCGTTTTTCGCATCGCTTGTAGCAGGATAGCTAAACAACCCTCCGCCCTTTACAAGAATCTGGTGCAAATCAGGCACCATACCACCAGAATAGCGCAGTCTATAGCCTCTAGCAAACAGCGAATCTACCATTGTTTTATGCTTTGATTCCCAATTGGCTTGCGTACCACCGGGTGCATTTATCTTGCCGCTATTTTTTAATCTCAACTCCCCAATCTCTACCCACTCACCTCCGCAATAGCGAAAGTGCAAGACCTTCTTATACGCCAAGACAAGCTCTAGTCTTGGCCCATAGAGAGCATAGGCAGAGGCTATAAGGTTTCTGGCCGCTAGTTTCTCTTGGTAGATTCCAAAGATACTCCCCACGCTCAAATTACTATCCACCAGAGAAGAGCCATCAAGTGGATCATATGCTACTATCAAGTTCTGCGTGCTCTCTTTATATACAACCTCTTGCTTCTCTTCGCTACATACACCCTTCACACAGGCCAATGCCAAGAGATTATCCTCAAGCAATCTGTCTGCTTGCACATCCACTTGCAACTGTACATCACCACTAGAATTATGAGACTGAAGGTAGGCAGTTGAAGGATTTTTCAAAAGAGTATCAATTCCAACCACACTTCTCTTAAGTACTTCAAAGACTTTCTCAACCATAAACAACTTCCTCTTAGGCATTTGCCCGGGATTGTAGCAGGCTAGACCTTAAGACTAGCTACCGCACTTGCGTAATTCTCATGGCCAAAGATATAGCTCCCGGCCACGACAATATCTGCTCCGCTTGTTTTTAACAACGCGATGTTTTTATCACTCACACCTCCATCTACCTCTAGCAAACACTCTGGAGCTATGCAATCGCGCATTTTAGCAAGCTCAGATAGTTTTGTGGCTACATAGGGAAGAAAGCTCTGCCCGCCAAATCCGGGATTGACACTCATAAGCAGCACCAAATCCAGCTTAGGCAAGATATAGCGCAAGCTCTCAATATGTGTATGAGGATTTAGTACCACACCAGCCTTTATACCCTGTGATTTAATCAAGCCAATAAGCCTATCCAAATGTACCACCTCCTCGATATGCACGCTCAAAATAGAGGGCTTTAGTGGCGCAAACTGCTGGACGAAAAATTCTGTATTTTTTGTCATCAGATGTATATCTAGGGGCTTTGTAGAAATCTGGGCGATCTTTTCAACGACCAAAGGACCAATCGTAAGATTTGGCACAAAATGTCCATCCATCACATCAATATGCAAAAAATCACAGCCACTTTTGCATATAGCCTCGATTTCTTGCCTGAGATTCAAAAAATCCGCCGACAGTAGACTGGGCGCTACAAGCATTTTTTTCATGATTCTCCTTTATTTTTAGCAAACACCCTACATTGCTTAGCAAGGCTTGTATCTTGAGAGTTTTGATGATTTAGGATAGCTTGCAAGAGACACAGGGGTCACTGGCAAGAATATATAGCGCAATATGCCTTTGTGGGAAGTAAAAGCCTGCATTGTAGCAAATCTGGTAATATTTTTTCGTCCAATCCCTCTGCTCAAACAACCCAAACAAAAGGAATCTTTAGAATATGTCAAATAACCAATCACTTCAAGAATCTACAGCCTTCCATCAATCCATAGGTGTCGTCATCCCAATCTACAATGTAGCTCCTTACTTAAGAGAATGTCTTGATTCTGTAATCAATCAGACTTATAAGAATCTGCATGTAGTTTTAGTCAATGATGGAAGCACTGATGGAAGTTTAGAAATAGCAAAAGAATATGTTTTAAAAGATTCTCGCTTTGTCCTCTTAGATAAAGAAAATGGAGGATTAAGTGAAGCAAGAAATACTGGGATTGATTACTTTACCAATAAGTTAGATTTACATATAGGGGGGGGGGATAATAGAAACCCAAAATATATTTTTGGAAACAATACTTCTTTAGGTTCAAATAACGCTTTTAGGAAACCAAACACTTCCACACAATCAAATCCTTACAGAATAAAACAAATCTTTTCAGCACAAAGAGATTCTTGTAACCAAACCTCTTTGTATTCAGAATCTTTACAAGACAAGCACTCTGCTCCTCCAGAAATTGATTACATTATTTTTTTGGATTCAGATGATTATTGGAGAGAAGATTGTGTACAGGAGTGTCTCAAAGCCTTTGCAGATTCTAAAGCTCAAGGCAAGCAAGCAGAAGTTGTCATGATCAATTACTATAGTTTCTCTGGAGAGAAGCCCAATCAAACATTCTACACTTGGACTTGGAACCATCATATGGGCTTTACCCAGCAATGCACCATCACCCCCAGCCAATTTGTACAACATATACAAGGCCATTTTGCTTTTGGATGGCGAGGCATGATTGACTTTCATTTTCTACAAGAGATTGGACTTTACTTTTTAGCAGGCGTGCTTTATGAAGATACAAATTTTGGAATCATGCTGTTCTTACAAGCCAAAAATATCCACGTCATTATGGAAAAACTCTACTACTACAGAATCCGCGAAAATAGCATCACCACAAGTGTCACCACAGCCCCGAGCGCATATCTCAAAACACTGAGCGAAAGCTTTGATAATCCCAAACAATTTAACACTTACAAAAGTGCTAGCAGTTGGTTTTTATTGAGTTTACAGCTCATAGATTTCTGTGAGACTTTGCAAGATAAGATTCTTCGTGCACAGTTATTACAAAAGATATTTCCATACTATTTTTCTCAAAGCCTTTTAATCTTTGAATCCACAAGAGACCCTCTGCTTTTGCGAGAAAAACTACCACTACTTATTTCTTGTGCTAGAACCTGCAAACTTCCGCTATACCAAAGAATAATTATCCGCTATCCGTCCTTAGCACTCTTGATGATAACCTTGCAGAAATTCTACAAATCCATAACGATGCTTACATTCAGATCCTTAAGGTTAGCAAAGAGGATACTCAAAGCTCTGCTCAGACTAAAATAATTTCAAAATCAAATATAATCAATTCCTGTGTCCCAAAGAATTTTAATGAGTTTTTTGCCACGATATGTTGTATCATTCGCGCTAGATTCTCACACATGAACTAATTTCACACACAAAGGCTTTGGATGTTGGTGGATACATTCGGGCGTAAGATTGATTATTTACGCGTTTCGCTTACAAAGCAGTGTAACTTTCGTTGTGTTTATTGTATGCCTGATACTCCTGAAGATTTCTTTGACAAAACTGCGCTGCCGCTTCCCAAACTTTTAGAATTTATTAAAATTGCTCTTGATAATGGTATCACTAAGATTCGCCTCACCGGCGGAGAACCTCTTTTGAAAGGCAATATTACGGAGTTTATCGCTGGCATTTATGGGCATAACCCAAATACACAGCTCGCACTTACAACGAATGGATTCTTACTAGTAAATTTTGCAGAAGAGCTAAAGCAGGCAGGACTAAAGCAAATAAATGTTTCATTAGATTCTCTCAAAAGAGATCGCGTTATAACAATCTCTAAAAGAGACGCTTTGCCTCGCGTTTTGGAAGGGATAGAGCGCGCGCAAGAAGTGGGACTAAAAATAAAGCTCAATATGGTGGCGCTGAAATACACCCAAGATGAAATCTTAGATATGCTTGAATTTGCTAAGGCTCGCGGGATAACCTTGCGTTATATTGAATTTATGGAAAATGTGCATGCCAAAGAGAATCTTCTTTCGCTAACTGCACAAGAGATTTTAGAAATTATTTCCTCTCGCTACGATTTCACACCCGTAGAAAAAGAGAATGTTACTCCAGCAAAACTCTGGCAGATAAAGGGCAAATCTGATAAGAACTATGTCTTTGGTATCATTGCGCCACATGAGGATGATTTCTGTAGTAGCTGCAACAGAATCCGCCTCACTAGTGATGGGATACTTTGTCCTTGTCTGTTCTATCAGGATTCCATAAATGTGCGTGAAGCGATTTTAAATGGCGATAAAGCCGAAATGGAAAGACTGCTAAAACTTGGAGTATTTAACAAACCCGAAAAGAACCAGTGGGTAGAAAAAACCATATCACAAAGAGCTTTTTACTACACAGGCGGATAAATCCAATCTTTTAGTTCTATACCTAAAACTCCTTAAACCAACACTTTCTTGAGTACTTCTCTTATAGTTTTGACACCTATAATCTGCAGATTTTCTAGCACTTCCTTGTCCATATCCTCTAAATCGCGCTCGTAGTTTTTCTGCGGAATCAATACTGTTTTTATCTTTGCTTTGTATGCAGCTATGAGCTTTTCCTTCAAGCCGCCTATTGGCAAGATAGCTCCCGTAAGGGTGAGCTCGCCTGTCATAGCAATATCAGCTCTTACATAAGAATCAGAAAGAATGGAAGCTATTGCACAAGCCATAGTTATACCTGCGCTTGGACCATCTTTAGGCGTGGCACCTTCTGGGATATGCAAATGCACATTGTAGAGATTATAGATTTGCATGTCTTTGTCTATTGTTTTGTCTTTGGGCTGCAAGATTTTCTGATCAAAGAGCGTTTTAATCACAGAATGCGCGATTTTGGCAGATTCTTTCATCACATCGCCTAGACTTCCTGTGAGAGTAAGCTCGCCTTTGCCTTTGATCTTGATAGCTTCGATTTTAAGCACATCGCCACCTACTGTAGTCCATGCGAGTCCATTGGTGACACCTATCTTGTTTTGCTTATCTGCTTCCTCGATTTCAAAAACAATCTTGTCAAGGAATTGCTTGAGATTGCGCGGAGTAACGGTGATTTTTGAATGCTTACTAGAATCTAGTCTTACAATTTCTTTGGCACTTTTGCGCATTATCGTAGCAATCACTCTGCGCAAGCCTCTTACGCCTGCTTCTCTGGTGTATTTTTCGATAATCTGTTTTAGCGCTAGGGTGGAGATTGTAACTTCTTTGCGTTTTAGCGCGTGCTTTTCTAGCTCTTGGGGAATAAGATACTTACGAGCAATCTGGAATTTCTCTTCAGGTGTATAACTGGTAAGCTCTATGAACTCCATTCTATCGCGCAATGGAGCAGGAATAGTGCTTATATCATTTGCAGTAGCTATGAAAATGATTTGGGATAAGTCCAGATTGAAGTTTGTGTAGTAATCCCTGAATGCAGTATTTTGCTCGGGATCAAGAATCTCTAGCAGTGCGCTTGTAGGGTCACCTCTGTAGCTTTTGCCAACTTTATCGATTTCATCCAGCACGACGACTGGATTCATTTCCTTTGCTTCAATAAGTCCTTGTGTGATTCTGCCGGGCATCGCACCTATGTAAGTACGTCTGTGTCCTCGCAGTTCATTTACATCCTCTAATCCACCAAGGGCTATCCGCACAAGTTGGCGCTTCGTGGCTTTAGCTATGGAGTTTGCAAGGCTGGTTTTTCCCACACCTGGGGGTCCATAAAAGCATAGAATTGTGCCTTTGTGGTTTTTAGAATCTTTCTTGCGATGAAGCGCTAGTTCACGAACTGCAAAATATTCCACTATACGTTCTTTTGGTTTATGCAGCGAATAATGGTCAGAATCTAACTGCTTTTGCAAAGAGCTTATAGAAATCTTGGTTTTAGAGACTTTGTCAAAAGGGATTTCAAGACACCACTCGATATAGTTTTGCAACAAGTTTGCATCAGCGCTATCTTGGTGCATACGACTTAGGCGATCGATTTGCTTTTTTATCTCTTTGTAGGCATCTTCTCCCATAGAAGCTTTGAGAGATTCTATTTTGTCTCTATAGCGTTGAATCTCTTCATCTTTTGGGCTTTCACCTAATTCTTTTTGGATAAGTTTTAGTTGCTCCTTGAGGAAATATTCTTTATTGATTTGCTCCATTTTGTCATGGACTTTGGACTTTATCTCTTTTTGGATTCTCTGGGCTTGGATTTCCTCCATCACATATTCGATTATCAACTCCAAACGCTCAGGTATGCTGTCCTTAGCAAAAAGTGTGTAGGCGAGGTCTTTTTTTAATCGCATACTAGAGGCTACAAGATCGATGATTCTATTTGGCTCGTGGTTGTCTTCGATGGTCTTTAATAAATCTGGTGGAAAGCGCTGGCTAATATTTGCTAGAACTCTTACTTTTTCTCTGAGAATCTCAAGGAGTGCATTTGCGGTATTTTCCTCATAGGGCTTGTATGAGATGGTATCAATGAGTGCTTCTGTAGGATTGTCATTAGTTATTTTGAGAATCTTGGCACGATAGAGTCCTTGGAATAATAGTTTTGTTTTGCCATCAGGCATGGCGACTTTACGCATTATAGAGCCCAAAACACCCACATTATAAAGACTATTATCAGCTGTCTCTTGTGGCGAAGCTATGAGGATAAGGTCGTTGCCATTCATGGCTTTATCGACAGCCTGGATATTTTCATTATCGTTTATATATATGGGCGCAATCATAAACGGATAGATAAAGAGATCATCTTGCACAAGGATAGGCACAATAATGGGGAATTGGATATTTTCTTTCATGATTTAAACCTTAAAAGTTATGGTTGCTTACCAATTGAAGATTCTCACATACCAAGGCATATAAGAAGATTTGATTTTGATTCCTTCTAAAATCTCTCTATTACGTGAGAGATAGTCCTCCGCTGCTTCCTTCTTACCTTTGCGCTTATAGACACTGGCTATGGATTCGTTAAGTTCGTTTTCTCCAAGTTTGAATTTGATATAGACATATTCTACAAATGGTGTATAACGGCTTTTTGGGAATGTTTCGAGATATTCTTCAATGTCATCTATTGAGCGATAGACAAAATCTTGGTCTTTTGCGTAGTTTTTGAATCCATGATAGTTGGCAAGTATTTTCAAATACCCCAAGTAATCATGTTCATTGAAAGCAGAGAAACGTTTGGAGTATTCATCAAGATAAAAGCTTGCGAGCAAATATTCCTCTTTATCCACATGTGCTTGGGCTAGGATCAGCATAGCTTCAGGCAAAAGAGGCGAATTTATATGTTCAGATTGCAATGACGAGAAATAAGAATCGGCCCCTTCAAGATTCCCGAAATTGATTTCTTTTAATATACTCTCATACCAATACATCGCTGGCTTGTTATATTCGAGCTCTTTTTTTGAACATGCACTAAAGAGAAGCAAGCAGATAAACATGAGATTTATAGATAAGGATTTTATGAGAGTAGGGTTTATTACGACATTCATTGAGATTAAGGATTCCTTAGAGTGATAAAGTACCAAAGATCAGGCGCCAGAAACAAAAGCAGGCATTATACACAAAGACTATCATTTAACAAAACCAAAAAGCTTTTTGTGGTAGAATCGGCGCTCTTTGGAACAAGGGGTTTCAAAGACCTCTTAAGCCCATCTGTACGGATATACGAGGAGAGAGAATGCTTTTTGAAATCAAGTCACCCATTTTGGGATTTGAGCATGCCAAACAAATGAAGCTTGAGCGCATAGATGATGTGTTTCTAAAAATCAGTAATGCTAGCGATCAAGAAAATAATATCCCATCATTTACTTTGATAAACCCTTTTGCTCTGCGCGAATACGAATTTGAAATACCAACATCCCTAGAGCTTCTCCTTGATTTGCCAAATTGTAAAAATATGCTCATAGCAAACATTATGGTGCTTTCGCGACCACTAGAGGATTCTACGATAAACTTCCTTGCGCCATTGCTTTTCAACTTCGATAATAGGACAATGGCACAAGTCGTTTTGGACAGCATGCAATATCCACAATACTCGCTCGCAGAATCCTTTAAACTCTACTGTCAGCCAAATAAAGAAAATATGGAACTCAAAGATTTCAAACCCATCAGATCAAAGCAGTCATAAGCACAACTCCACCAGTAATGCTCTCATTGATCCCAAGGAACAAAGATGACTAAGATACTCGTAGTCGGCTATGGAAATATGGCACATGCCATTGTAAAAGCACTTTTACTTGCTAACAACAGACATATTTTTGTTACAGGACGCAATGAGGCAAAGGTGCTTGCGTTTTGTAATAGCTTTACTAGCACCCAAAATTTCGTTGTAAATCCTTTCAAAAACACGCGAGATTCTCAGCATAGAGAAGTCTTGGATTTAGAAACTTTTGATGAAGTACTGCTATGCATCAAGCCCTATGGGTTTAGCAGCTTTGTGTATCAGGGTGCAAGAGGGATTGTATATAGCGTGATGGCAGGTGTTTGCGTAGCACAGCTTAGAGATTATTTCAAAGAGGCAGAGGCTCTTGTACGGATTATGCCAAATATTGGGGCATTCAATGCACAATCCGCAAGCTGTGTCTATATAGACAATCAAAAACATCCCGCTCAAGATAAAAATGACAAAATACGCCAAAAAGTCGCAGGCTTTATCCAAAGCTTTGGGAACTGCGTATTTGTAGATAATGAAAATCTGATTAATGCTTCTATTGCTACAAGTGGGAGTTCTCCAGCATTTTTAGCGCTTGTCGCACAAAGTCTGATAGATTGCGGTGTATATAGTGGCCTCAGTCTTGAGCAGTCCCAATTACTTGTGAAACAGACTTTCAAAGGATTTAGCGCATTACTAGAAAAAAAGACTCCACAAAAAATTATAGAATCTGTCACAAGCCCTTCAGGCACTACTTCTCGTGGATTAGCTTGCTTAGAGAGACATGGTGTAAGAGGAATATTTATCCAAGCTGGGCTAGATTCTATTTCACGCGCTGAGGAATTAGCCAACACTTCAGAATACAAAGACACCAAGGAATAATTAATGAAAGAAATCTACTACCGCAAAAAGCGCTATCTTATTTATGTTTTAGCGGCAATTTTTTTTCTCACCATGCCCTTTATAACCATCAATGGCAACCATATCTTTTTGCTTTCTTTTGAAAAAGGGGAGTTCCATCTCCTAGGTACGCTATTTAATATGCAAGAGCTGTATCTGCTGCCGTTTTTGCTTATTTTGCTTTTTGTTGGGATATTTTTTATTACGACTTTAGCTGGGAGAATGTGGTGCGGCTGGGCGTGTCCGCAGACTATTTTTCGCGTGATATATAGAGATTTATTACAAACAAAGATTTTTGGCCTACGCAAAAAAATCGCCAACAAACAGCAAAAAATGGTACTAGATACTTTTACTAAGCGTATCAAGGCGACTTTGGCATTTATGATAATCATCTGCTTGTGTCTTATGGCAAGCGCTAGCTTGATGTTTTTTTTCACTCCGCCTAGTGATTTCTTTGTCTATATACAAAATCCTAGAGAGCATAATATTCTCATGTTCTTTTGGCTAAGTTTTGGGCTGTTTTTTGCGATAGATATTGCCTTCATCCAAGAAAATTTTTGTGTGTATATTTGCCCTTATTCTCGCGTGCAAAGTGTGCTTTATGATAATGATACGATTATGCCAATTTACAACTCCAATCGTGGTGGAACAATCTATACTGATGATGGTATGAAAATCACCCAGAAGCTGAAATGGAGCAATCCAAGTGCTGAATGTGTAGAGTGTGAGCAATGTGTGAAAGTCTGCCCCACGCATATTGATATTCGCAAAGGCATGCAGCTAGAGTGTATCAATTGCCTTGAATGTGTTGATGCTTGTACAGGCGTGATGGCTAAATACAATAAACCAAGTCTTGTGAGCTGGAGCTCTCCAACCTCTATAAACACAAATAACAGAGTACGCTACATCAGACTCAAGACTGTTGGCTATATGGTTGTTTTGCTTGCGACTTTTATAGCGCTTCTTTTTGTAAGAAGCAATAAAGAAGGGATGCTTTTGAATGTTAATACCACTGCTGAAGTTTATAAGATTAGGCCGCAGGGTGTGGATAATACCTATCGTGTACTTTTGAACAACACAGACTCCAAAGCCCACGAATTTTTCTTAAAAATAGAGAATCCCTCTGTGGATTCAGATATTGCCTCAAAGCTTGAAATTATCACTCCTAAAAAGCCGCTCAAACTCCAGGCGGGGCAAAAATCCATGCAAGTAGTTACAGTCCGAATGAAAGCAAACACCCAAGCGAGCCCAAAGGGTGATACAAACTATCCTTTCATTATCAAATCCTATGCTATCGATGATGAAGAATACATCTTTGCAAAACGCAAAGTAAACTTCATCTATCCTAGCAAACAGATAATAGACCAACATTTGCAGAAATCCAAAAATTAAGGAATCTTCATGCTCCAAACAATCAATCTAACAATGCGCTACCCGACAAAAAAGCTTTTTGAAGATGTCAGTATCACACTAGATTCCGGGAAACGTTATGGACTTATTGGTGCAAATGGCGCAGGTAAAAGCACTTTTCTGAAAATACTCAGTGGAGAGTATGAGCCAAGCAGTGGTGAGGTGGTGATACTTAATAACGCGCGCTTAGGAGTTCTAGGGCAAGACCAGTATGCTTTTGAAAGTCTTAGTCTCAAAGATGCGGTTTTGGTAGGCAATAAGCGGCTTTATGATGCCCTAAAGCGCAAAGAATGGCTGTATGCTAATGCAGACTTAAGCGATGAGGCTGTGAATAATGAACTCAGTGAGTTAGAGATAGTTTGCGCAGAAGAAGATCCACTGTATGAATGCGAGGTGGTGATTGAAAAGATTTTAGAGGATTTGGGATTCCCAGCGCATACGCACCAAGACTTGATGTCAAGCCTTACAGGCGGGGATAAGTTTAAAATCCTGCTTGCGCAAGTGCTTTTTCCAAAGCCTGATATTTTACTGCTTGATGAGCCTACCAATAACCTTGATTTGCCATCTATTGCGTGGCTAGAAGACAATCTCAAACGCCACGAAGGCACACTTGTAGTCATCAGCCACGATAGGCATTTTTTAAACAGCGTTTGCACGCATATTTTAGATATGGATTTTGGCGGGGTGCGTGAGTTTAGCGGGAATTATGATGATTGGTATATCGCAAGCACTCTTATTTCTAAGCAGCAAGAAGCTGAGCGCAATAAAAAGCTCAAAGAAAAAGAGGAGCTAGAAAACTTTATCCGTCGCTTCTCAGCTAATGCAAGCAAGGCAAAGCAAGCTACTTCAAGACAAAAGCAGCTAGAAAAGCTTGATATAGCAAGTCTGAAGGTAAGCTCAAGGCGCGATCCTAGCATTATTTTTAAGCCAAACCGCACCATTGGCAACGAAGCCTTAGAATGCGAAAATATCTCTAAAAGCTATGGGGACAAAAAGGTACTAGATTCTGTCAGTCTCAAAATCTTGCCAGGTGATAAAATCGCGCTTATTGGACCAAATGGCGTGGGCAAAAGCACTTTGTTACAAATACTAGTAGAGGAGCTCAAAGCCGATAGTGGCATGGTGAAGTGGGGTGCGACTATCCACAGAAGCTATTTCCCCCAAAATGTCAGCGAGCAGATAAAGGGGGAGGAGAGCTTGTATGAGTGGCTAAGAGGCTTTGATAAGAAAAAAGAGAGTGGCGAGATACGCAATGCGCTAGGGCGTATGCTTTTTAGCGGGGAGGAGCAAGAAAAGAGCATAAGTGCATTAAGCGGGGGCGAGAAGCACAGAATGGTGCTAAGCAAGATAATGCTAGAGGGCGGGAATTTCTTAGTGCTTGATGAGCCTACAAACCATCTGGATTTGGAATCTATCATCGCGCTTGGTGAGGCTCTGTATAAGTTTAGTGGGAATGTGATATGTGTAAGCCACGATAGAGAGCTTATTGATGCTTTTGCAAATCGCATTATCGAGCTTGTCTTAGATTCTGAGAATAATGGCGCTAAAGTGATTGATTTTCGCGGAAGCTATGAGGAGTATCTCAATAGATAGAGGAGATAGAATCTGAGCCAAATAGCTGCTATCTGCCAGAGAATCTCATCAAAAACCCTGCTTTATAAGAGAATCTTTCAATCTCAAGGCTTTCTCTCCAAAGTCTTGGCTAAATTCCTCAAAATGCGCGATTTTCACTCCACAATACTGCAGAATAAAACTATCAAACTCCTCTTTATACGGGCTACTACACCCACTCACTACAAGCCCTAGAAGCTTAATGTCTTGTGCTAATAAAGCTTTGGTAGTAAGCAAGATATGATTTATGCCGCCCAGATAATAGCCCCCCACCAAGAGCACAGGAAGCTTATGGTGCAAGAGAAAGTCAATCATGCAGTTTTGGGAATCCAGCGGTGTATAAAGACCCCCTGCGGTCTCTATAAGTAGTCTTTCATGGGATTCTATTTCTGGCAGTGCAATATCTGCCATAGCATAGTCTTTGTTTTCAAGTTTCTTAGCAATATGTGGTGAGAGAGGGTTGTGTAAAGTTATAGCATTTGGATATATCTTGGTGTGTGGGGAAAGGAGGGATATGGTATCTCTATCTTGTGGTGAGCCTGCTTGGATAGGCTTGAAGTATGAAAAATTAAAGGCAAAGCAAAGCGCAGCACACACAGAAGTCTTACCGACACCAGTATGTGCCCCGACTACTGCTATATAAGGGAGATTAGAAATTATAGACATAGCTCATATAAAAGCTATGTAGGCGTCTCATTGTGGTTGTAGTGGTCATAGGAGCTTGTGAAAGTTGCGCCGCCATACCATTAAATTTTGATAACAAAGGCGAAGGCCCGCTGCCTTTAAATATTTCAGCATCGAGTATATGGAATTTCACCCCAAACTCTACTCCATGACTTTGCTTGATCACGCCTCGGAATCCCAGGTTTATTATCGTTTGGAAATTAAACAAGGATTCTTGTCCGCTTGGCTTGTATTCCTTGCCATTTGCTATCCACGTTTCTGCTCCTATGCCTACGCCTACAAAGACACCAAAGCTATGGTCATCATTCACAACGAAGTTACGCAAAAAATCAGTACCTACCCCATAATCGACAACATGAGTGTAATATCCCTTCCCAGTGCCTATAAATATAGAATTTGTATCGATCTGTGGTTGTTGTTGGCCAAACCGTCTAAATGCATCTGCTTTGACATCTTGCATCTTGCCATAGCTGTATCCGCCATACAGATACCAGCGCATACCATACTTCTTGCTTTCACCAAAGAAAGTTTTGTATCCAGCCTTGAGCATAAATCCCGGCAAATTATTGCTCGCTAAGATTTTGCCTATTGGCTGAACGTCTTGCGTAAATTCTGTGTAAGAACTTCCTACATCAATCCCAATATACCCGCCTTTCTCTTCACTAAAAACACAACTTGTAATTAAGGCAAACAAACTAAAAACTCTCAAATAAGCTCTCATTTCTACTCCTTTTTTTAAAGATGGCTTATGTTTGGGCTATTTGATTTTATCAAAATCAATAAAAACCCGTGATTATAAGCAAATTTTTGAGGATTTTGTGTAATTTTTGGCATGCATTAAGATAAAATCCACGAATTTAATACATCACTAAAAGGCTCCTAGCATTAATGAATCTCCGTCAATCTTATCTTGAGTTTTTTGCAAAAAAGGGACATAAGATCTATTCTTCTATTCCATTAGTTCCAGATGATTCTAGTTTGCTTTTTACCAATGCGGGAATGGTGGGGTTTAAAGATATTTTTACAGGCAAGATTCCTATTCCCATCCCTCCTAGGGCCACAAGTGCGCAGTTGTGTATGCGAGCTGGTGGCAAACATAATGACCTAGAAAATGTCGGTTATACTGCACGGCACCACACACTTTTTGAAATGCTGGGGAACTTTAGCTTTGGCGATTACTTCAAAAGAGAGGCGATCGCCTTCTCATGGGAATTTGTGACAGAAATACTAGGATTTGATAAGAATGTGCTGTATGTCACAATCCATGAAAGCGATGATGAGGCTTACAGATTCTGGTGTGAGCATGTAGAACCAAGTCGTATCAAAAGAATGGGCGATAAGGACAATTTCTGGCAGATGGGTGATAGCGGACCTTGTGGTCCTTGTAGCGAGATTTATGTCGATCAGGGAGAGAAGTATTTCCATTCAAGTGAGGATTATTTAGGTGGTGATGGGGACAGATTCTTAGAGATTTGGAATCTTGTGTTTATGCAATATGAGCAGAAAGATGGTGTAAGAACTCCCTTACCAAAGCCTAGTATTGATACAGGCATGGGATTAGAGCGCGTCATAGCATTGCTCGAAGGTAAGCTCAATAATTTTGACACCAGCCTTTTTGCCCCACTTATGCAAGTGATAGAAAAACTTACCAATCTTAACTATTACCACGATGATATGCTGCTCAATAACACAGTAGCCCTTACTCCCTCCTCATTAGATGAAACAAAAAAGAGAATAGCGAGCTTTCGCGTAATAGCAGACCATGCTAGAGCAGTCACATTTTTACTTGCGCAAGGTGTGAATTTTGACAAAGAAGGGCGTGGTTATGTGCTTCGTAGAATCTTGCGTCGCGCCATCCGGCATGGGTATTTGCTAGGTTTAAGAGAAGCATTTGTGTATGAAGTCGTAAATGCAGTTTGCGAATCTATGGGGCAGCATTACACCTATTTGCTCGAACGCAAAGACTTTATCAAAGAACAATGCAAAACCGAGGAAGTACGATTCCTTGAAACCATAGAATCTGGTATGGAGCTTTTTAATGCTGAGTTGCAAAAGACGCAAAAAATCTTTAGCGGTGAGGTGGCTTTTAGACTCTATGATACCTTTGGTTTCCCGCTCGATCTCACCCAAGATATGCTTAAAGAGAGAAATCTCACCCTAGACACACAGACATTTAACTTGCATATGGACGCACAAAAATCGCGCTCAAAAGCAAGCTGGAAAGGCTCTGGTGATGACTCCAAACAAGGCGATTTTAAATGGCTTTTAAACAAATACAGCGGACTGGAAAATTTTGTAGGTTATGAACATACAGAGAGCGAAGTGGAAGTTTTGGAAATTTTGGATTCCCACTTCAAGCCCTTAGATTCGCTCCAGGCTCACGAACTTGGCTATGTGCTTTTAGATAAGACGCCTTTTTATCCCCAAAGCGGAGGGGCAATTGGCGATCAAGGAGAATTGCATAAAGGCAAGCTACACCAATTAAAAGATTCCAAACCTCTTGCTCAAATAAAAGACACACAAAAATATTTTGGACTTAATTTAAGTCGTATAGAACTACTGCAAGGGAATCTCAAAGTAGGAGATAAACTGAGTGCACTTGTATGGAAAGAAAGACAAGAGATAGCCAAGCACCATTCTGCTACGCATTTATTGCATTTTGCATTACGCAAGATTTTAGGAGAGCATATTACACAAGCAGGAAGCCTTGTAGAGCCTAACCGCTTGCGTTTTGACTTCTCTCACCCTAAACCTTTAAGCGAACAAGAATTAGAAAACATACAAGAACTCGTCAATCGCCAAATTTGCGCAAACCTGCCCCAAATCTGTGAATCTATGAGCATCACACAAGCCAAATCAAAGGGCGCGATGGCTCTTTTTGGCGAAAAGTACGGAGAGGTTGTACGAGTAGTGAGTTTTGGAGATTCTGTTGAATTATGCGGGGGGATACATGTAGAGCACTCTGCAGAGATTGGCAGCTTTTATATCACCAAAGAAAGCGGAGTGAGCAGCGGTGTGCGTAGAATTGAAGCAGTATGCGGTAAGGCTGCTTATCTCTATGGCAAGAGCGCACTAGATACAATCAGACTTGCAAAACAATCGCTCAAATCACAAGATTTACTACAAGGTATTCAAAAACTCAAAACACAAATTGAACAAATCAAATCCCACACAAACAAATCCAAAGCGAGTGTGAAAACTCTTGGATTCCAAGAAATCCAAGGGATAAAGCTTATTATCGCAAAGCTAGAGGACACATCTAATGCACAAGCAAAGAGTATGATTGATGAGGCCAAAAACCAAAACCAAAAAGTAGCCATTTTGCTTATTGCACAATCTCAAGACAAAATATCTTTAAGCGCTGGAGTAAGAGGCATAGAATCTCTAAAAGCTAATATATGGATCAAAGAAGTAGCACAGATTCTAGGTGGTAGTGGCGGAGGTAGAGGCGACTTTGCGACTGCAGGCGGAAAAGACATTACGAAAATAGATTCTGCTTTAAAGCTAGCAAGAGAAATAGCTTTAGACGCTTTCTCAACCAAAACGCTTTGATCTATAGGCTGAATCTTACAGCCAATTTTCAACATTTCTCTGTTCATCTCCTAGTCTGGTGCTTTTTCCATGTCCAGGATAGGCTAAGAGATTTTCAAACCTTTGGATATCTCTAAATCGCAAGAGTGATTCTCTCATATCCTGAGCGTTTGAATATGCAAAATCACTCCTGCCTATACAACCACGAAAAATAAAATCCCCGCTAAAAACACAATTATTAATCTCCACCATACAACAACCCGGCGTATGCCCAGGAAAATGGTGGAAGGTGATAAGAAGATCTGCTAGTTCTATATCTTGGGAGCTTTTGTCTGCTTGTATTTCAAAATCTGGCGTGCTTAGTGGCATTCCAAGTCCAAACACATCACTTTTAAGCAAAAAGCTATCTTTTTGGTGGCAAAAAATCTTAGCTTTTGGATAAAGCCTCTTTACTAAACTATTATCCCATATATGATCAAAATGCCCATGTGTATTTAGAATAGCTATCACATTATTGCACTGCTCTTGTATCCATTGGCTTGCTCCAACTCCTGGATCTAGAACGACTTGACCTTGAGCAAACTTTAAGATATAGCAATTGGTTTTGTATTCGCCAAAAGGTTTTTTGAGAATCTGCATAGAAAATCCTAAATAGTGAGATAGGGGATTCTAACACCAAAGATAGCAACAAATAAAAACCTGTTAGAATCCCACGTCCATACAAAAAAAGCACCAAAGATACAAATTTGAAACAACTACTTTATTCTCTTTTGGTATGTATTTGCACGATGTGGGGTGTGGATTCCCAAAAATTGCAAAACAGGTTTTTAAAGCATGTTTCTTTGCAAACAGAACTCACAAAAGATTCTCTGCAAATAGGAGAGCAAGCAGTCTATCGCATACGATTAGAAATCGACAAGGAATTTTTCCAATCCCTAGAAACACTTCATATATCTAAGCTGTGGCTCCAATTTGCTGAGGTCTATGAAGTCCAAAGGATAGAGGCCCAAAGCTTTATAGATTTAAATTCACACGAAAAAATACTTTATGAAATAAGCTATGTTCTCTATCCTAAAAAGGCTGGGGATTTTGAGATTGCACCTTTAAAAATTAGCCTAACTACAAAATCTCAAAGTTTTTCACTTGCTACAGACAAACTCCATTTCCGTGTCTTACCAAATGACCCTTTACTAGAAGCAATATCTGAAGATTCCATCGTGCTTGTAGGCAAAAGCTCACTTAGCTCACGTATCCAAAACAAAAATGATTCTGGAGAGATTGTGCGCTATGAAGTAGTTTTGGGAAGTTATGGTGATATTTTTGGGCTTGAGTTCATTCTTGGGATAGAAAATGCTAGTGTTTATGAAAATACATCTAAGCTCACCTCTGAGCGATTTGGCAAACTCTATTGGCATACCTTAAAAAAGGAATTTGACATTGTGGCAAAGGAGAGCTATGAAATCCCCAGCTTTGAGGTCAAATACAGAGAAGATTCTACTCTCAAAACACTCTCTACTTCGCAATTCTCCATCCATCTTTTAGAGCAGACAAAAGATACAACTATGATTCAAAAAAGCCACTCCTATATTCTCTTGCTTGTACTTTTGGTTATAGTAATTTTGGTTTGTCTTGGAATCTTGCTTAAAAAGAAAGATTACTTATTAAAATCTATAAAAAATGCAAACTCAAACAAAGAACTCTTAAGTCTATTGCTCAAAAATCGCGCACAGGATTTGAGAACAAAACATTTTGTTAGGATTTTGGAGGAAGAAATCTACAAAAATAAATCTCTAATCTATGACAAAGTAAAACTTACAAAACTTGCAAAACACCTAAAAATGGATGACAAATGAATAAATACCAGCAAAAACTTCTTGCTTTAGAATCCAGCGGAAACCTACGTGTATTAAATGACTTTGTGCATGAGGGAATCTATCTCAAGCCACTTACACCAAATGCGCCATATATCTTAAATTTCGCTTCAAACGACTACCTCTCGCTGAGCACACAAAGTCAGGCATTTCTAAATTCTACTCTTGCCAAAGAAAACATACGATTTTCTAGCTCATCTTCGAGGCTTTTAAGCGGTGGATTTGACATCGCACAGAAACTAGAAGCACTTCTAGAAAGTAAATTTGGCAAATCCTGCCTACTATTTAATAGCGGCTATAGCGCAAACATAGGACTTATGGAATCACTTGCCCGCTTGGAGCTTACACTGTTTTTACTTGATGAATTCGTGCATGCAAGTATTATCGATGGTATCAAGCTCTCAAGAGCGCACTTTAGGCGATATAAACATAATAATATGCTTGACTTAGAGACAAAGATTCAGCAGCTTGCGCACAAATACCAACAGGTTATTGTCGTAACCGAGGCGCTGTTTTCTATGGAAGGAGATCTTGCCTTTTTGTTAGATATTGTGGCACTCAAAAAAAAGTATAAAAACGTCAAAATCTATCTTGATGAAGCCCATAGTATAGGGGCTTATGGGAATCTTGGCTTGGGGTTAGCAAAAGAGCTAGGGTGTGAGATTGGAATCGATTTTATCATGCTGGCCTTTGGCAAGGCTATCGCATCAGTTGGCGCATGTATATTGTGCGAAAAAGATGCAAAGGAATATTTTGTCAATTCCGCTCGTAGTCTTATCTACTCCACTGCCCTGCCGCCGCTTAACATTGCATTTAGCTATTTTATTTTTCAAAAGCTTGCAGGTTTTAGCGCCCAAAGAGCGCGATTACAAGAGCTAAGTATGTATTTGAACAAGGAATTACATAGGTTATGCTCTGAATTTGAATCTTTGAGTGTTAGGGGTGATATGTACATCGTTTCGCTTATCTTAGAAAGCAATGAGCGCGTTCAAAATGCAAGCACAAAGCTCCTTTCCCATAATATTTATGCGCCCTCTATCCGCTATCCTACTGTCCCAAAAAATACTGCGCGCTTGAGATTCTCACTCAATGCAGGGATGGATAAATCCCATATCACACAAACACTTGAAGTTTTAGAATCATTCTTGCAACAAGAAAAACTTTCATGAAGCTCACCACTCTTTACAAAAACCCCACAAATTCCCAAGCTTTTGTGTTCGTGAGTGGATTTGGCTTTCTCCCAAATGCTTTTAGCATGTTAAGGATGCCTCATGGAGCAGATAGCTTCTTTCTCTTTGATTACACAGACTTTAGTAACACAGCTGAGATACAGCAGATTCTGCGATGCTATAAGAGTCTCTCTATTGTCGCTTATTCTATGGGTGTGTGCGTAGCACATAGAATCTTTAGCACTCTTAATGTGAAAAGTGCTACTGCAATCAATGGCACAATCTTTGGCATCCATGAGCATTTTGGGATCGCGCCAAAGATTTTCGCACTCACAAAGCGCAATTTCAACAGAGAGCAGTTCTTACAAGTTTGTTTTGAGAGCACACAAACTCCTAACCTTGAAATACTCTCTCCTATAGACACCCTAAAAAATGAACTTGATTCTCTTGAATCTTTTTGTAAAGAGAAAAATACTTCTACCATGAAGTGGGATAAGGTAATCATAAGTAGAACTGATAGAATCTTCCCTCTCAAAGCACAAAATGCAGCATGGGATATGTATAAAGAAAGCTACAAAAACTTGCAAATCCTCTACACAGATGCACCGCATTTTGTTTTTGACAACAAAGCATTATGGGAGGAACAATGCTTACACAAAGATTCCTAAAACGCGCACAAAGCTACCAAAACCACGCCATTGTGCAAAACAAAATGGCATCAGAGCTTATTGCGCTCCTTAGGCAAGTCTCTCATACAACAAATTTTGAGCGAGGTTTTGAATTTGGCGCTGCGCAAGGGGAATTTAGCAAGATCTTGCTTGAACATTTCACTTTCCAATCACTACTTTGCAATGACATCAACAACTATGCCCAAAGCTTTGTAGGGCTTACAAAAGTTGATTTTGCATGCTTTGATATGAATGATGCACCAAAGATTCTCAAAAATTTCACTTTTGACCTCATCACTTCTAATGCATGCTTGCAATGGCTCAAGCAAAGAGAGGTTTTGAGTTTTCTGCCTAGCATTTTGGAATCTGGAGGGATTTTAGCACTCTCGAGTTTTGGCAAACGCAACCTGTGGCAGATTAAGCAAATATGCAACGTCGGACTTGGATATCTTGAACTAGAGGATTACCAAAATATACTCGCACCTTGCAAAATACTCCATCTGAGCACACAGCAATACAATTTGCAATTTTCAAACGCGCTTGAAGCATTCAGGCATCTATCCTTAAGCGGTGTAAATGCAATAGAAAAAGGCTTTTTTCTGAGTAAAAAAATCTTACAAGAGTTTGAAGCCCGTTATAACAATACGCTTACTTATGAAAGCGTGCTAGTACTTGCACGAAAATACTAATTATCTGTCTTGCCAATTGCCCTAAAATCTCTCAAAAATATCGGCAATCCTATGCCAATGCCAGATACGATGACCAAAACCATTCCAAAAATCGTGGTGATACTCAAATAGTCTCCGAAAAAGATTCCAATAAATGCACTAAAAACGATACGAGTATAATCGATTGGAGCTACAATCCCAGCAGGAGCTAACAAAAAGGCTTTTGTGAGAAAATATTGCCCAAGAGTACCAAAGAGTCCTAGAAGCAGGATATAAAACCACTCCTGCATATTAGGCATAGCCCAAAGCATGCTCTGCTGTCCATACATACCAAACTCTACTAGCATAATAAGCACACTCACGACACTCATACTAATCCCAAAACTTAAGACAATCACATTACTATGGAAATATTCTCGCAAAGAGCTTAAAGTCATATATGCAAGAGCCACACTTAGCGCACTAAAGATTCCAAGTACGATATTTAGCGGTGGGATAGAATTCAAATGCGGATCACAAATAAACACAATTCCAACAAATCCTAAAAGAGTAAATAACAAAATATTTGCTCCTGTCTTTTCTTTCAAAAAGAACATCGAAATAAGCACAATGAAAATTGGGCTAGACTGCTTAAAAGTGCTTGCGACCCCTAGTGGGATCTCTCCGATATTGTAAAAAAATGCAAGCATGCCAAAACCACCAAAAAGCGAACGTAACACTAAATTTCCCCAACCACCTTTTTTATAAGTAGCAGTTGGTGGCTTATAAATCAGCATACTAGCCACAAGCACAGCCATCACAAAAGATCGAAAAAATATAATCTCAATAGAACTCATACTAGAAGAAAGCAATTTCACGCAGCCATTCATCAACGCAAAGAAAAATGATGAAACCAGCATGCTAAAGATTCCCATACTAAGATTTGAATAAACCACGATACCTCCTTACACAGGCGCAAGTGAGTGTTATTTGAGATTTTCTGCGATAAGCTCTAGGGGATGGATAAAATTCACATTTGATTTGATGGAATCTAGGGTATTTGTGATTTGCATTCTGCATGCGCCACACTCCGCACTCACTATCTGTGCATGTGTAGAATCTATGTCTTGGGCTTTTGGGATACCAGCTTTAAGAGTAAGCTCATAATTAGAAGCTTGCATACTAATACCACCAAATCCACAGCAGCGAGAAGAATCTTCCATTTCAACAAGCCTAAAGTTTTTACTCAACAGCTTACGCGGCTCTTTATAAATACCTAGTACCTTGCGTGCATGGCAAGGATCATGATAGGTTACAAGCTTATCTTGTACCTCATCGCGCAAATGCTCTCTTAGATTTGTGTTGCCTTCAAGCCAATGGCTTGCCATGAACACTTTTGACAAAAGCTTCTCTAATCTTTGTGCCCACTCTTGCTCGCCACTTAGCTCTAGGGCATGCTTCCAGTCGACCTTCAACATAGCTGCACAAGTGGCTTCAGGAATAAGCAGCGCATCAATCTCATCCCAAAAGCTTTCAAAATAGACAATATTTTTTTTGACCAAATGCAATACGGTTTGGATATCACCTGTAAAAAATGCAGGCGCACCGCAACACTCTTGAAACTTTGGCACAAAGTATGCAATCTCTAGCTTGTCTAAAATCTTGAGCAAACTCTTGCCTACATTGATGTAGTTATAGTTGCTAATACAGCCAATAAAAATCGCGACACGCTTTTGTGTAGATTCTTGTCTGGCTATAAACTCACTCTCTCCATAAAGCTGCAAAAATGACTTTTTGACAAAAGGGAAAATGCTGCGATTTTTTAAACCACTGAAACTAGGCAAGAAAAATCGCGCTCTAAGCTTTATCTTCTCACCCTTATAACTACTGCTTTTGAACGCACAAGGAGCCACAAATGCCACAAAGCTGAATACAAAGTCTGCGATTTTTCTGTGTCGCAAAAGAAAGAAATACGCTCTCTTGTACCAACTGATTCCATATTCTTTGGCAATCTCTACACGCACAGATTCTATGGCCAAGTCTGTAGGCAAGCTCGCAGGACACATACTCACACAAGTAGTACATAAAAAACAGGATTCAAAAATCTGCTTTGCATTAGAATCAAGCTCTAAATCGCCCTGTTTATAAGCACTAAGTAAATCCAAAAACCCACGTGGTGAAGTCGTCTCATCACGATTTACCTGATATATAGTGCAGCTTGGGATACACTTGCCACACTTCACACAAGAATCCGCTAATTTTTTAAGATCCAATAAGTGCACAAATTTGCCTTTTAAATCGTCTTGCTAAAAGTCTCTTTGCCTCTATTTTTGTGGAGATAAGAATCAAAAAGCATGGCGATATTACGAATAAGCATAGCGCCTGTAGGGCTTGTACTTAAACCCGTCTTGTCCTTTTGCACCAACCCCACATCAACGAAGGGCTTGAGATTATCTAACTCATCTGCAAAATATTCATGAAAGCAAATTCCAAATTCATACTCAAACTTTGCAAAGTCTAATCTAAGATTATTCATTAACTCCATAATCACACCTTTGCGCAATCTGTCATCTTTGCTTAACTCCACACCTCTCTCTGTAGGTAAAAGTCCGCTATCAAGAGCGCTCTCATACAAAGATAATTCCTTGAAATTCTGCGCATAATAATCCAAACCTTCGCTAATACTTGTAACGCCTATACCAATAGTTTGAGAAAATCCCTTGGTCGTGTAGCCTTGAAAATTCCGTCGCAAACTATTAGTTATCTTTGCCTTATAAAGCTCATCATCTTTTTTCGCAAAGTGATCCATGCCTATCATCTCATAGCCATTACTCGCAAGCTTTGTGATACTTTCTTGCAAAATATGGAGTTTTTCTTGTGGAGGCGGAAGTGTGCTACCATCGATTTTACGCATAGTTTTTTTGAGCCAAGGCACATGTGCATAGTTAAAAATAGCTAAGCGAGAAGGCTCAAGCTTTAATACAGAATCCAGCGTACGCTGAAAAGACTTGCGATTCTGAAAAGGCAAACCAAAGATAAGATCAAAATTGATAGAGGAAATACCAAAATCTCTTGCGAGATTTACAGCACTCTGCACAATTTCAAAACTTTGCTTGCGATTTATTGCCGCTTGCACTTGCGCTTCAAAATCTTGTACGCCAAAGCTGAGACGATTGAATCCAAAACTCTTTAGCACCTGCATTTGCTTATAAGAAAAATAACGTGGATCAACTTCACAACTTATCTCACAATCTGCTGTAAAGTTTGTAAAAACTGCTTGGACGAGCTCACACACACTTTGTAATTCTTGCGCATTAAAAAAAGTTGGAGTGCCACCACCAAAATGGAATTGCACAACCGGGCGCTTTGTGTCAATACTTTCCTTTAAAAGTGCAAGCTCTTTTTTGAGATATTGTATATAGCGGGCTTTTTTTTCCTCTTTGCTTGTATAGATGACATTGCAGCCACAAAAATAGCAAGCTGAACGACAAAATGGCAAATGTATATAAAGAGAAAGTGGGAGTTTCTGCTGCGCTATCTCGCTTCGTTTGAGTGCTTTTTTATACGAATCTTCTGTGAAATCGCTCCCGAATTCTACGGCAGTAGGATAGCTTGTATAGCGTGGTCCGGGCTTAGAATACTTCGCATATTTGTCAAAATCGATCATCTTTTCCTCTAAAAATCATTGCTTGATATTTTTTGCAAGAAATTCTTCAAAGTTAAAAAACAAATTTGGATACTGCTTTCTGAGATTGCGTGCGATTTTGGCCGGATTGAGCAAAGGCAATGTCCCATCATTTTTGCGTAAAGATTCTATATGCTGCAAAGCCACACTAATGGCATCTTCCATATCTATTGGCATCTGAGCTGCAACCTCACGTTCTAGATTCATGAGAAACTTATCATCTTGCAGATGTCTGATTGTTTGGGTGAGGTTACTGAGAATCTGTTGGGGTATCATCGCAAACTCATTACCATCATCATCTTTGAGCAACCAAATACTTTCATTACTTACTTCACCTTTGTGCAAACTCAAAAGTGCTCTTTTGGAATCTATTTTATTGAGTGTTCCAAATGCATATTTTTGGTGGATATTATCCTTGAAAAGTGCTGCGGTTTTTTTTGTTATCTTCATCTTTCTTCCTTATGTAAGTTGTGGATTCTATCAAGCCATACCATCACGCCTTTTTGGCAATGTAGGCGATTTTGTGCCTCTTGAAATACCCTGCTTTGCTTACCTTCAAGCACATCCTCGCTTACTTCTTGCCCACGATAAGCTGGCAAACAATGCAAGAAAATAGCGTCTTTATGAGCTAATGCCATTAGTCTAGAATCTACACAATATCCACGAAAGTCAATTTCACGTTCTCTCTTTTGGGATTCTTGTCCCATAGAAGCCCAAGTGTCTGTTGTGATGACATTTGCTCCCTTGACTGCATACTCGATATCTTGACCAACTTCGATACGCGCATGAGAATCTCTAGCTGCCTGCAGTGCATCATTTATAATTTCTTGCCTTGGTTCATAGCCTTTTGGCGAAGCGATTCTTAGATCAAAGCCAAGCTTTGCGCTCAGATTCAACCACGAATGCGCCATATTATTTCCATCGCCAATATAAGCCACCACAGGATTAGCTTTGTGTTCTGGATAATACATACAATCAGTTGTCCGGACATAAAAACCACACTCTATCATTGTCATATAGTCTGCCAAAAGCTGCATTGGATGAAAATCATCAGTAAGTGCATTAATAACAGGCACACTTGAATATTTGGCAAATTCGAGGATTCTTTGATGGCTACTTGTTCGAATCATCACCATATCAACCATAGAGCTAATTACACGTGCAGTATCTTTCATGGGTTCTCCACGTCCAAGCTGAATGTCTTTGCTTGAAAGAAAAATCCCTGTGCCCCCAAGCTGATAAATCCCTGCTTCAAAACTCACCCGCGTGCGAGTGGAAGATTTTTCAAAAATCATGCCTAAAATCTTATTTTGCATATAAGGCACTCTTTTGCCCAAGATAAATTCTTTTTTGATCTCCATAGCCAGATGAAGTATTTGCACAATCTCACTCGCACTAAAATCTTGCAAACTAAGAAAATGCTTTACTCCATTGAGTGAATGTGCCATTATTCAAGCCTTTTAGGAGTTGGGATAAAGGCGGATTCTAGCAAAAAAGCTTAATGTTTTATTTTACTAGGATTGGTTTTGGACAACTGGCTTGGTTGCAATTTGCGAACGCTTTTTGCTTTTTTTGCCTTGAGTTAGGAATCATTTTCTTCAAGATAAAGGTTTTGCATTATGGAATTAACTAGTCTCTTAGGGCTTATTCTGTCTATTGTAAGTATTTCGGTAGGAGATATTCTAGAGGGTGGAAACCCATTGCATGTGATCCATTTGAGTTCCGTCCTTATTGTGATACCTACTGCGATGTTTTCAGGCATGACTGCCACACATGGTGCTTATGTCAAGGGCGCGTATAAAGAATTTAAAATGGTGTGGATAGCCTCTAAGGTTAATTTGAACCAAACCATCAAGCAAATTGTGGAGCTTGCCACATTAGCGAGAAAAGATGGAGTACTTTCACTTGAGGGGAAAGCAGCGCAAATCGAAGATGATTTTTTACGCAAGGCAGTGAGTATGATTGTCGATGGCAGAGACGCAGAATCTGTCCGTGAAGATATGGAGATTCAGATTGAGGTTTTAGAGGAGTATTATCACGGATGCGGGCATTATTGGGTTCTTGTTGGTGAGTCTTGTCCTACATTTGGACTTGTAGGAGCGGTTATGGGACTTATGCTAGCACTAGGTCTTTTAGATGATCCAAAAGCTATGGCAGCAGGGATTGCTGGAGCATTTACCGCAACGGTGACGGGGATTTTTGGTGCTTATGCGTTTTTTGGTCCATGCGGACACAAAATACTTGCTAAAGCCAAAGATATTATCCAAGAAAAAGTGCTTATAGTCGAAGGTATAGCTGGAATCGCAAATGGTGACAACCCAAGAAACTTAGAAGAAAAACTTCTAGGCTTTATCAAACCAGGCGAGCCAAAAGTTTCACAATTCGAATAAGGCATCTTAAATGGCGAAAAAGAAAAAATGCCCAGAGTGTCCAGCTGGTGAAAAATGGGCTGTACCTTACGCTGACTTCCTGTCGCTCTTGCTTGCGCTTTTTATTGCGCTATGGGCTATATCCTCAACTGCATCAGAAAAAGTCAAGGCACTCAAAGAGGAGCTTATTAAAATCTTTGACTATCCACAAACAATGCCTTTGCCCTCTCCTGTAGATGAGCATTCTGGAAACTATGATGGCAATGACTCTGAAGAATCCTCTTCTGCCTCAAGCCAAACGCTTGAAAACTCCGTGCCCTCAGGTATCGAAAATAATACTGGAGGCGTACTTGAGCAAATAGATTCTGGGAGTTTCTTGCGCTTGCCTAGCAAAATCCTCTTTGAGCCTGGCGTAGCAGAAATCACAAATAGTGATAATTTTACCTACATAGACAGAATCGCAACCATCATCAAAAAATATCCAAATTATGTGCGACTTGATGTGCGAGGATTTAGCGATAATTCTAAACCTCCACTTAGTTCAGGCTTTAAAGATAATTACGAATTAGCAAGTGCTAGGGCGATAAATGTCATGCGTGAGCTTATCCAAAAAGGCATAGAACCACAGAGAATCTCAATATCAAGCTATGGTGCTTATGGGAATAGCCTTCCAAATGACACACAAGAAAACAGAGCCCAAAATAATCGTGTGGAAATATTTTTCTTTGTAAGCAAAGTCAATGTACCACAGATTCAGTCTTTACTAGAAAAGCAACAATAATTTTTATCTATACCTTATCTTTTTCTTTTTTCTTGTCTTTGAATTGCTTTAAAATCTCTTGGGTGGGGTCATCGCTATGGCTTTGGTACTCAGAATACTGCCATAGGATATGCGGATCGGGCAATAAACACACATGTGTTTGATCTTTTTTCTCATAATCAATTTTGCTCAATAAATCTCTAGCAACATTTATCCTAGCGCGCTTCTTATCGTTTGTATTGACCAGAATCCAAGGGCAGAAGTGTGTGTGGGTACGCGCAAACATTTTCTCAAACGCTTGTGTGTATTCATTCCATAAACCCAATGATTTATCATCAATAGGGCTTAGCTTCCAAATACGAAGTGGATCTGTTTTTCTACGCAATATTCTGCGCTTTTGCTCATCTTTACCCACATCAAGGAAGTATTTAAAAATCATCGTCCCGCTTGCAATGAGCATATGTTCTAAGCTCGCCACTTGCGTAATAAATTCTTTGTATTGCTCTTGTGAACAAAATCCCATCACACGTTCAACACCGGCTCTGTTGTACCAGCTTCTATCATAAAAGACGATTTCACCACCACTTGGCAATGTCGAAATATAACGCTTAAAGTACCACTCTGTGCTTTCTACTTCGCTAGGCTTTGGAAGAGCTACTATACGGCAGCCTCGTGGATTTAAATGTTCTTTGAGTGCTTTGATTGTCCCACCTTTTCCGGCTGCATCGCGCCCTTCAAATATGATAACAATCTTTTTGTTGTATTTTTTTACCCAATTCTGCAATTTGCAAAGCTCTATGTGTAATTTGTGCATTTCTTTTTCGTAAAAGCTATTTTTCATACGGCCATTTTTGCGCTTATAGACCTCCTTAAGTTCAAGTGCATTTTCTGGACGGATTACAAGTTGCTTATATTTTGGCATAGATATTCCTTAAGGTATAAAGTAGCTAGCTAGACAGAAATCTGTATAGTATTATGCCTCAAGTCTTAAACAGTGTCTAAAGTAAGGATTCTGAACCTATGGAGACAAGGATGAAACACTACAAAACAAACATTCTCTTACTTGGTATTGACGCACAAAGTGCAGAGATTTTGCTCAAATCCCAAGCCCAAAAATTTGGTGTAGAAATCACAGAAAACTCCCACTTATTGTCTATAAAAGCCCAAGAATCAATCCGATTCCATAAATTCCTCAAGGAAGTAAGCGCATTATTTGGAGACAAAGCACTTTTTGGCCAAAACCTCCCGCAAATCGCCCTAAAACTTCTACAAGCAAAGAAGTTAAAACTCACCACAGCAGAAAGTTGCACAGGCGGACTTTTGGCTTACCAATTCACACAACTTAGCGGCGCTTCTGAGATCTATGATGGTGGTGTCATAAGCTATGCTAACAACATAAAAGAAGCTTGGCTCAATGTGGATTCCCAAAATCTCTCAAAATTTGGTGCAGTGAGTGAAATGGTTGTTGGAGAGATGAGTAAAGGTGCACTGGAGCTCAGCGGTGCAGACATAGCACTTGCTGCAAGCGGCATAGCTGGTCCTCATGGAGGAAGTACGCAAAAACCTGTAGGTACGACTTTTATTAGCGTGCAGCAAAGAGGTCAAAAGCCAAAAATTGCTCGCTATCTTTTCAAAGGCAATCGCAAAAGCTGCCAAAAACAAACTTGCCAAAGTGCTATTATGATGTTGATCAGAGAGATTATTGAGTAGCCCGATGGCGACCCCTGCAAGATTTGAACTTGCGTTCCCGCGTAGAAGGGGCGGTATCCTTGGCCACTAGATGAAGGGGTCAAAACTCCGCATTATAGCACATAGCTAGTTTAAAGCCATCTGAGCTTTTGCTGGTATTTCTATTCTGATTTTTAAGGTTACTCTTGCAAAACATCAAAAAACTCCAAGATTCCTTACTTCTATGGTATGAAAAACACGGACGAAAAGATCTTATATGGCGCAATTTCAAACGCGATGGCAGTCAGGCTTATGAAGTATATGTAAGCGAAATAATGCTGCAGCAAACACAAGTATCACGCGTCTTAAAAGATTTCTATCTGCCATTTTTGGCGCGTTTCCCAAACTTAAAAGAGCTTAGTATTGCTAGTGAATCTGATGTCTTAAAACAATGGCAAGGACTAGGGTACTACTCTCGCGTGCGTAATATGCAAAAAACTGCCATTATTTGCATGCAAAAGCATGGTGGCAATCTACCCTCTAGCGTGTATGAACTACAACAATTACCCGGTATTGGTGCATATACCGCAGGAGCTGTGGCATGTTTTGGATTTGGGAAAAGTGCGAGTTTTGCGGATTCCAATATAAGAAGAGTACTATGTCGTCTTTTTGGTCTGCCCCATCCAAAAAACAGAGAGATAGAAAACCTAGCAAAAATGTTCCTCAATACAAAATCTAGCTTTGATCACAACCAAGCATTGCTTGATTTAGGTGCGCTTATCTGCACGTCAAATCCATCCTGCATCCTATGTCCATTTTTTCCAACCCAATGTGCTGCCATAAAGACAAACCCAAGAGACTTTGACCAAAGAAAAAAGATTATTTATAAAGAGCTAAATATTGCACTTTGCATAGTGTCGCTGCCAAATGGTGAAATCGGTTTTATTAGGGAATCTGGGAAACTCTATGCTGGACTTTATAATCTCCCAAAGCTGGATTCTTTAGGTTTCATCAAAGCCCAATACTTAGGGAGCTTTAAGCACTCTTACACAAAATACAAAATCCTAGCAAATGTCTATACAAGCAAACTGGATTACAAAAATTCCCAAAAGCTTGCTTCGCTTGGGATTGTATTTTTTCCATCTGATAATTTGCCACCAATTGCAAACCTTAGCAAAAAAGCTCTCAAACTCACTGCCCTTTGAACACTCACAATTTACTTCACACACTTATAATGCGCTTCTTTTTAGCTAAATTTTCGGAGGCAGGGGTTGCAAACATTTTTTTTAAAAAATCTTGATTGTGCCAATTGCGCAAACAAAATCGAAAAAGCATTGCAGAATCTTGACTGCGTGCGCGAAGCCAAAATTTCTTTTGCAACAAATACTCTAAAAATTGATTGTGATGATTTGCATGCTGTGCAAAATGCAATCGCCCAATTAGAACCTGATGTAAAACTGATAGAACAAAAAGAAAAAATTCGCTTTTTTACAAAATCATTTTTTCTATTGCTAGGGTTAGTTACGCTTTTTGTAATATCTGTGTGGATATACCATTATTATGCACAATCACAAGAGTTTGAGTTGTATTTTCATATTTTATGGTTTGGGATTTATTGCATAAGTGGTCGCAATGTTTTTGTAGGTGCATTAAAAAGCTTTAAAAACAAAGAATTCTTTGATGAAAATGTGCTCATGCTTTCAGCCTCTATAGCGGCATTTTGTATTGATGCTTGGGAGGAGGCGGTAAGTATTATGATTTTTTTCTCTGCGGGCGAATATCTGCAAAATTTGAGTGTGAAAAAATCAAAAGACACTATCAATTCCAGCACAGATTTTGAAGTCAGTCTTGCACACAAAATACAAGATGATAAGATTATTGACACTCCTGCAAACCAATTGCGTGTAGGCCAGGAAATAATGCTGTATACTGGAGAAATGCTCCCTTGCGATAGCGAGCTTTTAGATGAAAGAGCGAGCTTTAATTGCGCAGCAATCAATGGAGAATCTCTCCCTCGCGATTTTGAAAAAGATTCTTGTGTGCTTGCTGGCTCTATTGCCCTCAATGCTACGAAACTAAGAGTTTTTCGTGTTTTTGAAAAAAGCCAAATGGCAAAAATCACAGAACTTATCACAAATGCTTCGATGCAAAAATCAAATACAGAAAACTTCATCACAACCTTTGCACGCTATTACACACCAATAATCTTTTTTACAGCCATTTGTATTGCGCTTATTCCGCCACTTTTTTTTGGATTAGAGTTCAATGATTGGATTTATAGAGCATTGGTTGTGCTTATGGTGAGCTGCCCTTGCGCACTTGTAATCTCTGTGCCTATCGGATATTTTGGTGGACTAGCAGCAGCAAGCAAAAGTGGGGCATTACTTAAAGGATCAAACTACCTTGAAGCATTAAGCAAGGTATCCTTAGTGGCTTTTGATAAAACAGGCACACTCACAAAAGGTATATTAAAAGTAGTAGATGTATATCCTGCAAATGGCTACAACAAAAATGATGTTTTATTTTATGCACTTTGCGCGCATAATCTCTCCAACCACCCAATCGCACAATCCATCAAATCAGCCTACAATGGCCTTGCTCACACACACAATCTCAGCGAATACGAGGAGTTCTCTGGACTTGGAGTACGTGCAGTATGTGATGACCGAGAAATCATTGCTGGTAATGACAAAATCTTGCATAAATTTGACATCGCACATGATAGTTATGATATACAAGGCAGCCTCATACATATTAGTGTGGATAGGAAACATATAGGATATATCATCCTTGCTGATGAACTCAAAAGCGATGCGATAGAAGTAGTCACTGCACTCAAAAACTTGCATATAGAATCTGTTATGTTAAGTGGTGATGGTGCTTATCCTTGCGGAATGGTAGCCAATAAACTCGGCTGCAGATATTACCACTCACTCTTACCAGAAGAAAAAACAGAAATACTTAGAGAATTAAAAACCACGACAAAAGGCAAAGTCGCATTCGTAGGTGATGGAATCAATGATGCACCTACGCTTGCGCTAGCTGATGTAGGCATAGCTATGGGGAGCGGGAGTGATATAAGCTCACAAAATGCAGATATGATATTACTCAATGATTCTCTGAAAACATTGCTTCATACAATCAAAATTGCCAAAAAGACAAAAATTATCATTTACCAAAACATCATTTTTGCACTTGTGGTAAAAGGCGCATTTATTATACTTGGACTTTTTGGTGTAGCAAGTATTTGGGAGGCCGTCTTTGGAGATGTGGGTGTAGCACTTTTGGCATTAGCTAATGCCATGCGCTGCTTGAAACTATAGTTTCTTTTTTTTCTTTCTCAGAGATTCTCATAAAATCCACTGCTTTTTGGAGATTTGGTCTTTTACAAGAGAGATGCGTATAAAATGAAAAAGTATCACTCAGACCAAAGAGCGATTTTTTAACATTCTCAAAAAAATACTTGCAGATTTCAATAATTTCTTGCTGAGTATTTATATGCTCATAATCCATAATCACATCATAATCCAACCCATACTTGAGTTTGAATTCTAGCCCGGTGCTTAATTTATATCCAAGTGTCCACAAGAGTCGTCCTTGTGATGGAATCGCAGCAGAAAAAATACCATTTTGGTTTAAAAGCAAGCAAGAACATGCAACAAGCAACGGGAGATTTTCAATATGTTCTAAAACTGCACAAGAGATAATTCTGTCATAGACAGATGTAGTAACAGAGTGAGATTCAATCAAAGATGGAGTATTACCCCCCCCCCCTCATATTAATATTTGCTTAATAAAAGAAATTTTTAAACTTAGAGGCTAGGAAAAATCTTTAATTTTTTTCAAAAACTCTTCGCTAAATCTCTGCGCACTTTCATAAAGCAGGTGGATTCCATCAGAGGTTTCATACTCGCTATGCTTTGGCATTGGCAAAAATGGATAAGAAAAATTTTCAATTAAAAGGGTGTATTCCTCGATAAATCTTGACTGTTTAGCTAAAAGTGGATCGATTGGCATGGTAAAAAAGATAATTTTCACGCCCTTATTTTCAAAATACCGCAATTGTTTTTGAAATAAATCTAAGCGGTTTTGATAATTTTGTAGATTTGCTAAAGGCTGTTGATAACGTTTTAAAAAACCTTCCATAGTAAGATTATAAATTTTTTCATCACGTTTTGTTGAGCGCTTTTCCTCATTAGTTTTCCCACCAAAGCGCTTGATAAAACTTGCAAAAATATTAAGGGGCTGGTATTTCTCCTGCAATGCGGGCAAATAATAGCGCATCTTAAAAAACAACGGGTCAAACAAAATCTCGAGCATCGCAGAATCCACATCGCGCTCAAAAAGCACATTTGTTTCAATGTAGAGAATCTGGGGGATTTTGTTTGAACGCTTGATGATTTCTAAGCCACTTTGAACACTCCCACCACCAAAGGCGAGATTGTAGATTCCAACAGATTCTAATAAATCTTTATCAAGACGCGAAGCCAAAGATGAGCCTAACACTACACTTTTTGGCGTGTGTGGAGAATACATATATTCTTGTGCAAAAATTAGATTTGACTGCCATTGATTCTGATAAGTGGTAATTTCTGGCTTGAAAACAAAAATTGCGAGATTATATAACACAAAAAATACCAAAAACACAGCAAAAATTCTAAAAACACCCTTAAAATTGGAAATAAATAAACGCACCACTACTCCCACTATTTGTAAAGATAAAAAACAATAGCATGCCAAAAAACACAGATTCTATGATTTGTCTATATTTGCAAACACTTGAAATTTTTTGATTTTTATCTTTGTATATAATCCATGAATGCACCACATAACGCGTATAATAGGCAAAAATGGGTGCGCTGTAACATAAAATCATCAATAACAACGCATTGCCACGTTGTCCGCTCGGCTCGCAAAAAATCTCGCTCACATACAAAAGCACATCGCTAAAATCACGCAATTTAAAGAGAATCCACCCAAATGACACCACGACAAAGACAAACGCCACGCGCACACAATAAACAAGCACGCTCTTTGCTAGAAATTTTGAAAATCTAGGGAAGTGCGCTCTCAAAACTGGCTTTAGTTTCTCTTTCAAAAAGCGCTCGAGTGCCAAAAATAGCCCATGATACACACCCCACACCATATAAGAAATATACGCTCCATGCCATAGCCCACCAAGTGCCATAACAATAAAAAGATTGCAATAAGTGCGGAATTTACCCTTTCTGCTCCCACCTAATGGGATATAGAGGTATTGCTTTAGCCAAGTGGAAAGCGAGATGTGCCACCTGCGCCAAAACTCGGCAAATGAAGCTGAAATATAGGGAAAATTAAAATTTTGTGGGAGGTTGTAGCCAAAAAGTTTTGCCACACCAATGGCTATCAAACTATAACCTGCAAAATCTGCAAAAATCTGCACGCTATAACCAAAAATGAGCCCTAAAAGAGTAAGAAAATCATAAGCTTGAAAATATGGAGAATCCATCCAAAAGGTTTGATCTTTTAAATTATCCGCGATTACCATTTTGAGAAAATAGCCAAGAATGAGAATTTTAGTGCTTACATAAAAATCGATAGTTTTTAAGACTTTAGCGGAGATTTGTGGGTAAAATTCGTGTGCTTTGACAATGGGACCTGCTACAAGCTGTGGGAAAAAACCGATGAAAAAGAGGGTGTTACGATAGTGCTTGAAAAACCCGCACTTGCAAATAGGAGCAGTTAGAGAATTTTGTTCTAAAGAATGTGTATGCCCCCCCCCCGAATCATTATTTTTCACGCTATCTTTATATAAATCCACCACTAAGCTAATGCCCTGAAATGTGTAAAATGAGATTCCCACCGGCAATGGGACATTGATAAGAAACTCGCCAATACTTTGCGCGCTGATAAAAGATTCCATTGCTCTGCCAAAAAGTGGGCTATATTTAAAAAACGCTAGCACCGCAAGATTTACCCCTACGCCAAACCATGCATAAAGCCTTTTATATACCAAAGCCGGGGCGAAAGCAACCTGATAGCTAGCAAGTGCATTAATCGAAGCAGAGACAAAAAGAAGTGCTAGTAAAATCGGCTGTGAAAAAGCATAAAAAATAAAACTAGCAATGATGAGAATCCATACCTGTGCGCGTTGGAAACCTTTCATATAGTATAGTCCAAAGGTTATGGCAACAAGCGCGATAAAGGCATAACTTGTAAAAAGCATTAATATCCTTGAATGATGTCTTATAGATTCTCAAAAAAAGAAAAGTCGCTGTTGTGCCATAAAATTTCAAAATACTCTAGTTTGCAATTGAAACTACTTTGTGTGAAGAAGGGAGAACCACCAAAGATACTTTGGCAGTCCTCAAAGATTTTGTAGATACTCAGAAAACACGATATTAAAATTACATCATACCGCCCATTCCTCCCATTCCGCCCATATCTGGCATTGCAGGAGCTGGCTTGTCCTCTTTGATTTCATTAATCGTAGCTTCAGTAGTAAGCAAGAGACTTGAAACTGATACAGCATTTTGTAATGCGATACGCGTAACTTTAAGTGGATCGATAATGCCTGCTTCAAACATATCAACATACTCACCTTTAGCTGCATTAAAGCCTGCAGTATCCTTTGCTTTTTCTACTTCATTGACAACCACACCAGAATCAAAGCCTGCATTTATAGCGATTTGTGCTAAAGGCGCTTTAATGGCGCGCTTGATAATGTCATAACCAACTGCTTCATCGCCCTCTAACTTCAACTTGACTTTTTGTGCTGCATGGATAAGTGCCGCGCCACCACCAATTACAATGCCTTCATCTACTGCAGCTTTTGTTGCAGAAAGTGCATCATCAACGCGATCTTTCTTCTCTTTCATCTCTACCTCTGTTGCAGCACCTACTTTGATTACAGCCACACCACCGCTAAGCTTGGCAAGACGCTCTTGAAGCTTTTCTTTATCGTAATCGCTTGTTGTGTTAGTAATCTCGGTTCTGATTTGTGAGATTCTATCTTTTACTGCTTGGGCTTGGCCCTTGCCATCAACAATTGTTGTATTGTCTTTATCAATCACAATTCTTGCAGCCTGACCTAAATCTTGTAAAGTTGTAGCCTCTAGTGTCTTTCCTAATTCCTCACTGATAACTTGCCCACCTGTAAGGATTGCAATATCTTGAAGCATTGCTTTTCTTCTATCACCAAAGCCCGGTGCTTTTACTGCTGAAACATTAAGAACGCCACGAAGCTTATTTACCACTAGTGTTGTAAGTGCCTCACCCTCGATATCTTCAGCAATGATAAGAAGTGGCTTACCACTTTGCATTGTAGATTCAAGCAAAGGAAGGATTTCTTTCATACTTGAGATTTTCTTGTCTGTCAGAAGTACATAAGCATTCTCAAGCTGCGCAATCATCTTTTCAGTATTTGTCACAAAATACGCTGAAAGATACCCACGATCAAATTGCATACCCTCAACTACACTAAGTTCATCATTAATTCCCTTAGCTTCCTCGACAGTGATAACACCATCTTTGCCTACTTTTTCCATTGCTTCAGCGATAAGCTTACCCACTGCTTCATCAGAATTTGCAGAGATTGTCGCAACTTGCGCGATTTCAGAGCCACTCACTTTTTTACTACCTTTTTTAAGCTCCTCTATGATTGCCTCTGCTGCCTTATCCATACCGCGCTTTACTTCCACTGGATTTGCACCTGCTGTAATATTTCGCAAACCTTCTTTAAAAATACTATGTGCTAGAACAGTGGCTGTAGTCGTGCCATCACCTGCTGCATCAGCAGTTTTGCTAGCGACTTCTTTTACAAGTTGTGCACCCATATTTGCAATTGGGTCAGCAAGCTCTACTTCCTTAGCCACACTCACGCCATCTTTTGTAATCGCTGGTGCACCATAGCTTTTTTGGATAAGCACATTGCGTCCACGCGGTCCCATTGTTACCTTCACAGCGTCATTGAGCTGCTTAATCCCTTCATAAAGTTTATTTCTTGCTGAATCTGAAAAGTGGATTTCTTTGTTTGCCATAATTTACTCCTTAAAATTTAAGTTTACGAATTTATTTTTCTAGGATTCCTAAAATATCCTCTGCTTCTAGCACAACGAACTCTTTACCATCAAGCTTAATCTCGCTACCTTTATATTTTTCAAACACAACAACTTGACTCTCTTTCAAGGTTGGGAACTCCTCTTGTGCCTTTTTACCAACAGCCTTGATAATACCTGTAAGCGGTTTTTCTTTTGCGTTATCTGGAATGATGATACCCGAGCTTGTCTTTGTATCCTCTTCTTGTCGTTCTATAAGAACCCTCTTTCCAAGTGGTTGAAACTTCATACTATCTCCTTGAGAATTATAGAATTTAGCACTTAAGTAACTTAAGTGCGTGAATTCTAATAACTTTTGTTAAATAAGTCAATATTTTATAGTAAATAAATAAGAAAACTTTAGTATATATAACTAAATATTATTTATATAAAATAACTAAATTTAGTGTCTAATCCTTCAAAAAAAAAAAAAAAAAAGCGTACACTTCAGATTTTATTCTGTTTAGCTAGGTTTTTTAGGCAGTATTGAGATTTACTGATAATCCCTCATATACTTCATCTTGTGCTTTTTGTGGAGATTCATTCTGCATTTTGAACCAGAGCCTTGAAAGTGTGCTTTTAGATCATAAACAAAGCGCGGTATTTACATTGTAGTCTTTAGAGTCTGCAGTTTGTATATGGTAGTGTTTAAAAAGCTCTCTGCCAGCATCGAGAACCTCTTGTACTTGCGAGCTAAACTTAACAACTCTGTAGAGTGGGGTTAAAAAAGTCTGTGGCGACTTTTGTTTTAGCTCGTCTTCAGCGATGGCGGTAGAGGATATATCCCCCCCCCCTCTATTCCTCGATATAATTTTTAAGCTTTCTCCCTACTTTTGGGTGCTTGAGCTTTTTTATTGCACTAGATTCTATTTGACGCACACGCTCACGCGTTACATTCAATTCTTTACCAATCTCTTCTAATGTGCGATCGCTTTCATCATCAAGCAAGCCAAAGCGCATACGAATGACCGCCTTCTCCCTATCGTTTAATTGCTCTAATACCTCATCAATCTGCGCCTTTAAATCCTCTTTGAGTATAAAGTCCATTGGACCCACTGCACTCTTATCCTCGACAAAATCACCAAACTTTCCATCATCATTGCCAACGGGTGCTTCAAGACTGATTGGCTCTTTAGTGATTTTGATCACATTCTTGACTTTATCCACAGGCAAGCCAACTTCTGCCGCTATAAATTCGACGTCCGCTTCCTTGCCATTTTCTTGCGTGTATTTGCGCATAATTTTGTGGATTCTATTAATTGTCTCAATCATATGGATTGGGATTCTAATAGTACGAGCCTGGTCAGCTATCGCCCGTGAAATTGCCTGTCTTATCCACCAAGTAGCATAGGTAGAGAATTTAAAACCCTTCTTGTATTCGAATTTATCCACAGCTTTCATAAGCCCGATATTGCCCTCTTGTATCAAGTCCAAAAATGGCAAACCACGATTTGTATATCGCTTGGCAATACTTACGACAAGGCGTAAATTAGACTTTGCCATTTTTGCCTTTGCTTTATCAGAGATTCTTTTTCCACGTTTGATTTGCTCCAAAATCTCTTTTAACTTCTCTGGTTCAAGATTAAAGCCCCCTTCACTAGCTTCTTTTGTCTGGAAAAGTTTTTTTAACTCAATATATACGCTCACCATAGTAGCTTCTGGTACAGATGCAGCTATATCCTCTCTGCTCATATTTGTGATATTTGCAAGAATTTTTTGGTGGTTTTGTATCAAAGTATCATTAAAAAGCGGAAGCTTGTATTCAAGTCTTTTGAGCTCTTTTTCAAAACCATCGCCGTTTTTTAGAGTATTCTCCATTGCTTTCACAAGCTCATTTATAAGCTTACTTGTTGGCCCCAAATCAAGCAGTCTGTCTTTGAGTATTTGCTTCTTATGTGCTAAAAGCAGAATATAAACAAGCTCATCCTCACCCTGTTTGATGTTTTCCTCTTGTGCATCAAGAGTTTTAAGCCAATCTTTTTTTGCTTTATCAAGTGCTTTAAAATTTTCCAAAACCTTTTCTACACGTTTTTGATCCTTTTTATTGATAGGTTTTTTAGCACTATTTTCATCATAGGATTGTTCCTCCTCTACTTCTTCAATTTCCTCATCCTCATCCTCATCAAAGTTCTTAAAAAGCTCTTTTACCCTACGCTCTCTATTTATAAGAGCATCTTTATAGTCATAAATAAAATCAATCAGATATGGCACAGAACAAATAGCATCAAGTATAGTACTCTCACCTAATTCAATTTTTTTAGAAAGATCTATCTCATCCTCTTTTGTTAATAATGGAATCTGTCCCATCTCACGCAAATACATCCTTACTGGGCTATCGCTCCTACTCCATTCGAGTAACTCACGTTCCTTAGCGAAATCAAATTCGTTTTCTAATTCTTCATCAAGGACCTTTTTGCGTTCTTTTTGATACTTTATTTCATCTTCCATATTCAATTTTTTTGCAGCTTCAGAAGAAGAAAGCAACTTCTTTTTATACTTTTTAGCAAATTCTTTTATTTTTTTTATCTGAGCCAAACTTGGTGCTTTTGTAAGAATCTGTGCGATTTTTTCATAAGTAACATAGCTACTTTCTTCCTCTTTGAAAAAAGCTTCCAAAGATTTCATAATTTCTTTTGTATTTTTGCCTTCTCGTTTATCTGTAGCTTGATCATCCAATGAAACTTCAAACTCCTCATCCTGAAAAACATCTGACTTTGCCATTTATTATCCTTTCTGTAAATTCATCTCCTAGAGATACCTCTCTATTTTAGATCTGCCCAAGATTTTCCTATATTCACAGAACACTTGAGTGGAACTTTGAGAGTATAAATGGAATTCATTAAAATTTCTAAATCGGGTATAAAACTCGCCACTTTTGAATCTGGTGCTTGAAATATAAGCTCATCATGCACCTGTAAGAGCATTTTAAGCTCAGTACATTGATATTTTTTATAAATCTCATACATACAAAGTTTGATCAAATCTGCTGCACTCCCTTGAAAAATACAATTTATACCCTCGCGTAAATAATTTGCTTTCATAAATTCTGTGGCATTTTGGAAATCAAAGTACCTTCTGCGTCCAAGAAGTGTCTGTGTATAACCATTTTTTAAAAGAAGCTCTTTTTGTTCTCCAAGATAATTTTTCACTGTTGGAAAAAGCTCAAAATAACTTTCAATATACGCTTTTGCTTCTTTAAATGGAATCTTCAATGTCTCACCAAGCTTCTTAGCACCCATGCCATAGATAAGACCAAAGTTGATTGTTTTTGCAATAAAGCGTTTTTCAACTGCCAAATTTTCTCCAAAAAGTCTCAACGCTGTTTCATAATGTATATCTTTATCTAATCTGAATGCCTCTAAGAGACGGGAATCTTCACTAAAGTGTGCTAGAAGTCGAAGCTCTATTTGAGAATAATCGACACTTATAAGCTTGCAATTTTCTTGCGCAATGAAACCTTCTCTTACTTTACGTCCGTATTCGCTTCTGACTGGAATATTTTGTAAATTTGGTGCTTTAGAACTTAATCTACCTGTAACAGTTCCTGTTTGTAAAAATGAAGTGTAAACTTTATGTTCACCATTTTGTTTAGCATATTTCAAAAGTGGCTCTATATAAGTATTTTTGAGCTTGCTCATTTCTCTGTATTCGAGAATAAGTTGAATAATAGGGTGGGTGTCTATAATATTATTTAATGTCTGCTCGTCTGTACTAAGACCACCTTTGACGCTTCGTCCACTTTGTAAGCCGACCTTATTAAAAAGAATATGTGAGAGTTGTTGTGGAGAGTTGATATTAAAATTCTCACCTGCATAATCATAAATTTTATGTGTGAGAGTTGTAAGGATTTTTGTCAAATCTGTATTTAATCTTTCAAAAAGTAAAGTATCAATTTTGATTCCCTCCATTTCCATTTGTACTAATACATTAATAAAAGGGAATTCTAAAGATTTGGCTAATTCCAAAATGTATTCTAGATTGCGATTCTTAAATTCTAAAAATAAACGTTCATATAAAGAAAATGTAGCTACAGCATCCTCTACTGCGTATTGAGCTGCGATTTCTAGATCTATGTCTGCAAAAGTTTGTTTTTTATCTACTATCTCATCAAAGCTCACCATTTTATAATCAAACCATCTGAGCATTTGTTTATCAAGTCCCACGGGTTTAGCACTATCAAATAACCATGCTAAAACCATTGTATCAATAATCTCATTTTCAGGTTTTATACCGAAGTTCTGCCATATGAGTGAAATATCAAACTTAAGATTGTGCCCAACGAGTTTATAAGAAAATATTTTTTGTAATGCAATCTTGGCTTCTTGTTTTGAGATTTGTGCCCCGACACCTAAATAAGTATGTCCTATTGGGACGTAATAGCCCTTCTTTGAATCTAAACAAAAACTGAAACCTACAATATAGGCTTCCTTGGTATCCAACCCACTAGATTCTGTATCAAATCCTAAAACCTGCCCTTCTTTTAAAGTGTTTAAAATTCCAAAAAGCTTTTCTTGAGAATCAATAATTTCCCATTCATATATAAAATTTTCACGTAATTTCTGTGTCTCTTGTTGAACTCTTATAGCTGATTTTTTGGATATAAAATCCTGATATTTCGGACCTTGTATTTTTGTAAGTATCCCATTAAAGTCATATTCATGTAATTCATCAACGATTTTTAAAAGTGGATTTTCTTCAGGCATAGCACATGTGCTAAAGTCTATATCAATCGGAATATCCTTGACTAAGGTGATAAGCTTTCTTGAAAGCAAAGCATCTTCTTTACAATCCCTTACAATTTTTGAAAGTCTTGGACTTATGACATTTTCTAATTCATCACTTCTTGCATACATAGAATCTAAATCACCAAAGTATTTAATAAGCTTACATGCAGTCTTTGGACCTATACCTTTAATACCCATAACATTGTCACTACTATCACCTACTAAACTTTGATAATCAATAAACTCGTTTGGAAATACGCCAAATTTTTCTTGGCATTGTGCTTCTCTAATATTTATTTTTTTAATTGGATCATAGATAAAAGTTTGGGAATCTATAAGTTGGTATAAATCTTTATCATGGCTGATAATATATACGTCTAAGTTCTTTTTATGTGCCAATGTAGAGACTGAGGCGATAATATCATCGGCTTCATAACCCTCTATACTTAAGTTAATAAATCCCATCTTTTTTATCCACTCAACAGCTATTGGTAATTGCAAAAGCAAGTCTCTTGGTGCTTCTTGGCGATTTTGCTTGTATCTTGGATCTAAAAGTTTACGCCGATTTATTCCACCTCCTTCAAGTGCAAAAATTATGTAATCACAATTTCCACTTTTATATAAGGAATTTAAAAGGTTACAAAATCCAAGTAAAAGCCCTGTTGGGAATCCTTTTTTGTTTTTCAACGGAGGTAGAGCAAAGAATGAACGAAAAAAGAAACCAAAAGTATCTACGACAGTAATAGTTTTCATGGTCTAATTTTTAATTAAAGATATTTTTAAAATTTATACATCAAGATGCTTAACATCTTTTGCATGGTCTTGTATATAAATTCTACGAGGTTCAACCTCATCACCCATAAAAAGCGTGAAAATCTCATCAGCACTTATATCATCCTCTAAATTCACGCGCAAAAGTAATCGATTTTCTGGAGTCATAGTCGTTTCCCAAAGTTGTTCTGGATTCATCTCACCTAAGCCTTTATAACGCTGTATATAAGCATCTTTTCTTGCACTTGATTCTATTTCTTCTAGAAGTTCTATCATATTTTTATTTTTCAAAAATTCCAAATCTCTATTTTTTATTTTTTCATAAATAGAACGTGCTTCTTTGAAAAATTTATCATTCCAAAGCTTTGTATTGATTTCTATTTCTATGAGACCCATACGCGTTTGTATATAAAGCTTCAAAGAATTTTCTGTAATAGTTTTACTAAGGATATGAGAATCTTGATTTTTTAAAAACATTTCAATTTGTTGAAAAAGTGTTTGATAATTTTCATTCATAAGTTGTTGATTCTCAATCAAATATTGCACAACTTCCAACATTGGATAGCGTTTTTCTAATTCTTTAAGAATGAAGCGATAATGTGAAATGGATTTTAAAATTTCAAGCAATTCGGTGTTACCAATACCTTCAAAGTTAAAGTTACCAATACCATTTTCTATTAAATATTCACTAAGAGCTTTTTCATCTTTAAGATAAACTTCTTTTTTGCCTTTTTTGAAACGATAAAGTGGAGGTTGGGCTATATAGATATGACCATTTTCTATAAGTGGTTTTAAATAACGATAAAAAAATGTCATCAAGAGTGTCTGTATATGGCTTCCATCTACATCAGCATCCGTCATAATGATAATTTTGTGATAGCGCAATTTTTCTATATTAAACTCATCACCAATCCCACAACCAAAAGCTGTAATCATATTTTTGATTTCATCAGATTTCAAAATCTTATCAAGCCTTGATTTTTCAACATTAAGGATTTTTCCACGTAACGGTAAAATCGCCTGATAGCCCCTATCGCGTCCTTGCTTTGCAGAACCTCCTGCAGAATCTCCTTCAACAAGATAGATTTCAGATTTTGCAGGATCTTTACTCTGACAATCAGCTAATTTACCAGGTAATGTACTAACAGAAAAGCTTTCTTTTTTACGCGTCAAATCCCGTGCTTTTTTAGCTGCTTCTCTGCCACGTGCTGCCATAATGGCTTTTTGCATGATAGCTTTTGCATCATTTGGATTCTCTTCAAAAAACTTTGAAATTTTTTCATAGGCTAGTTTTTGAACGATTGGTTTTACAAAAGAACTTCCAAGTTTCTCTTTAGTTTGCCCTTCAAATTGTGGTTCAATCACTTTTGTTGAAATAATCGCTACGAGTCCCTCTCGAACGTCATCACCTATCACTTTAGAATCTCTTTCTCTCACACTCGCATTAGATTCTATGTAATTCATAATTGCTCGGCTTAATCCAGCACGGAATCCTGATTCGTGTGTCCCACCTCCTGGGGTACGAATGTTATTCACGAAACTTAGCAGTTTTTCGTCATATCCATCGTTATAAGTTAATGCTATTTCTACTTCTACATCTTGTTCACTCGTCTCAAAGGTAATAATTTGTGAAACGAGTGTTTTGTGGTTAAGATCTTGGACAAATTGTAATAATCCACCTTCAAAATGGTAAGTTTCTTGGAAAGCACTGCGCTCATCGTGGAAATCGATTGTTACATTTTTATTGAGATATGCAATCTCTTTGAATCTACGAGAGAGTGTCTCTTTATTGAATTCTGTTACTTCCATAATCTCAGAATCTGGAAAAAACTCTATTGTTGTGCCAGTCTCATTTGTCTGTCCAATGATTTCTAAATCTGTTTGTGGAATCCCTTTTGCAAACTCTTGGCGATAGATATTGCCATCTTTTTTGATTGTCATGATGAGTTTGTTTGAGAGAGCATTCACTACAGAAACACCTACACCATGAAGCCCACCTGAGACTTTGTAAGAATCTTGGTCGAATTTCCCACCCGCGTGTAAGATTGTGAGTACTACAGTTGCAGCTGGAATACCTTCAGTTGGATGGATATCTACAGGGATTCCGCGTCCATTGTCTTCAATGATTGCACTACCTTCATTTGTTAATGTGATTTTTATTGCATTACAATATCCTGCCATGGCTTCATCGATAGAATTATCCACGACTTCATAGATCATATGGTGTAGGCCATTAATATTTGTATCTCCAATATACATTCCTGGACGTTTTCGTACTGCTTCAAGTCCTTTGAGGACTTTAATATTGCTGCTTTTGTACTCTTTTGATAAGTTTTGCATAAATTTCCTTGGGGGATAAAGTTTTAGAGGATGATTGGCATGATAATTGTGATGAAATTATGATCTGAAAGCATTATTGGCTTATTGTTTTGCTCATCAAGTTGGAGTGTGAATTCATCACTGTCAATTTGTGAAAGAAAATCTAGAAGATACTTAGAATCTACTCCTAATACAAAATCTTGGATTTTTATATCAAGTTCTATTTGTGTTGAAGCTTTGTGATTCTTGTCACTTAGAGACTCAAAGAGTATCTCATTTGGTTGGAAGTTGATTTTTATTTTATTTGAAAGTGAGCTTACAATCTTTACAGATTCAATAAATTTGTCTTTTGGCAGTTGTAGAGTGTATTTGAATTCTTTAGGGATTATTGATTCATAGTTTGGATATTTACTACTGATAATTTTGCCAAAAAATGTGTATTGGCCAGATTTTATGATGATATGCGTTTGGTTATAAAAGATTTCTATTTCATCCACAAATAATTTTAAAATTTCATTTATAGAACGCTTTGAGATAATAAGGGAAAGAGTGTTGATGCCTTGGCTTTCATGTTTGATTATTGCTAAACGTCTTGTATCAGTAGCTACAAAGTTAAAAGAATATTCTTTAATATCTAGTAATGCACCATTGAGTTCAAATTTTGGATTATTAGTATCAATAGCTGAGTTGATTTTTTTGATTGAATTGAGGAATTTATTGGATTCTATATTGAGTTTATGATCTGGTGTGTATTCTGGTATATCTGGAAATTCATCTACGTTATACATTGGAAGATTGAGTTTGGATCTGTTTTGTTTTATGAGCAATGTATTATTTTCAACTTCTAGAGTTATGTTGCCTTCTTTGAGTGTTTTAATGAAGTTAAGTATATCTTTTCCATTTGCTGTGGCTTTTCCTTCTTCTTCTGATTGGACTTCAATTTCTGATTGTATGGCTATTTCATAATCTGTAGCTCTAATGATTAAGGTGTTTTCACGGCATTGAAAGAATACATGTGCTGTTATTTGAGAAATATCTCTTTTTTCTAAGAAATTTTGGCAGTTTGAGAGAATATTTTCAAGTTGTGTTTTTTCTATGGTTAGTTTCATAAGATTACTCCTTAATAGATTTGGGAATTTAATTTTGTATTTTAATAAAATATAGTAGTAATAGTAGGGTCAGTGATTTTGTGAAAAGTTGGTTTTAGCTTTGATTTTTTAGCTATTTTTAGGGCTTTAGGACCAGTTGGTTTTTCACATCTCTTATAATGAGTTTTTCACGTTTATTCCCGTTTGTGTTTTTCATCTATACACCAGTTCTGGCTACTACACTTTGGTTCTATTATAGCCTAATTTGTTTGTGAGATAATTTAAACTTCAGGGATATTGTTATTTTTTACTTTGTTTTGAATCTCTTCAAGGAGTATTTTTAGATTATCATCTTCTCTCATTTTTTCTTTTATAGTTTTTAGAGCTTTACTTACGGAACTATGGTCTTTCATGTTGAGTTTATTTGCTAGTACAGGCATTGAATTTAGTGTAAGGGTGTGTGCAATGTAGATAACGATTCTTCTTGCACGTGCTATTCTTTGACTTTTTTCTTTTGAGGTAATTTCACTTGGTTTTATATTGAGTTCTTTGGCAACTATAGTGATAATTTGGTCGATTGTTATGTTTTCTATACTTTCTTTTTGATAGGATTTAATCAGACTTTTAGCAATATTAAATTTTGAGCTGTTTGGGTTGAGATTTGATTGTAAATTTATATTTTGGATAATTCCTATTATTTGTCGGATATTGTTGATTTTGGTCGCTATGTAATTGATTGTTTCAGAATCTAGTGGAATTGCGTTGAGCTCACATTTTGTTTTAATGATTTCGATTTTTGTGTCGAGTTCAGCATTTTCAATTTGAGTGATGACACCAGATTCAAATCTTGAACGTAATCTTTCCTCTAATCCTCGGATTTTTTTTGGTGGCTGATCGCTTGTAAGTACGATCTGTCCTTTGTTTTGTCTGAGTTCATTAAAGGTATGGAAAAATTCTTCACAAATATGTTCTTTTCCTCCAAAAAACTGGACATCATCAATTAATAAATAATCACATTTTCTATAAGTGTTTCGGAATAGATCCATTGCTCTTTGGGTTTTACGTAGTTGGAAATCATTCAAAAATTGTTCTGCTGTTATATAAATAACTTTTTTACGTTTTTTGGCAACAAAGTTATAAATCGCATTAAGTAAATGGGTTTTGCCTACACCTGTTTGTCCGTAAATTAATACAGGGTTATAACCTCCTTGGTTTTCGCAAATTGTTTTTGAGATAAGAAAAGCATGTCTGTTTGAATTCCCAACAACAAAATTTTCAAAAGTTTCGCTTTCATTGTAGTTGATAAGAATCTGATCAGTTTTTTGTATTGTTTTATTATTTTTAAAATTTTTCACATCTTTTGGAAACTCTTTCACATAGATGTGAATTTCTGATCGTATTCCAGCTACTTTTTCAGTACAGAGTTTGAGTTTTTCTATGTAGTTTGTTTCGATCCAATCAGCAATAAAAATATTAGGTGCATAAAATTCTAATAAATCCATTCTTTGCGAGTTTTCGTCGTATTCTAATGTGGAAAAATAGCTTTGGAATTCATATTCTGAAATCTCGCTTTTGAGTTGCTTGAGGATTTCATTTATGTACATAGAATCTCCTTGAAATTTTTGGTTTGGAGTTTGTAAATTAATGTGAATAACCTGTGAAAACTTGATGAAAAAAGAGGGTGTTATAATAAGCAAAAATTGTTTAAATTGGATTGAAATGAATATCTTAGGTATTGATCCTGGAACCAGAAATTGTGGATATGCGCTAATAAATTGTGATAGAAGCACACTGAATCTTATTGAGGCTGGTTTTATAAAGATAAAAGAAAGAATTTTACAGGATCAGATTGTGGAATTTATCGAAGGTATAGATGTGATTTTGCAAACTTATAAAATTGATGAGGTGGCAATTGAGGACATGTTTTATGCTTATAATCCAAAAAGTGTCATAAAACTTGCTCAATTTCGTGGTGCATTAAGCTTGAAAATTTTGCAAGATTTCGGGAATTTCGCAGAATATACACCTTTACAAATAAAAAAATCACTTACGGGAAATGGCAAGGCCGATAAAACACAGGTAGCATTTATGGTAAAACGCATTTTGCGTATCAAAGGTGAAATAAGCCCACTTGATATTACAGATGCTCTAGCAGTCGCTATAACACATGCACAGAGAATACAGAAAAAAATCTGAGAGCTTATTAAAAAAAATTTAGCTTTTCAAGCAGGTTTTTTTATTTATTTTTTAGTCTTGTAAAAAATTTTTTAGTAAATCTGTATAGAGAACAGGTGTAAATTCTAAAATTTCATATGTAGCAGCATCGTTTTTGAAAAATGGATCAGCTCGTGTGAAAGCAAGAGCTTGTTGCTTATCGTTGAATCTCCCTATGATAACTCCACCAGTGCGTGGATTCTGCGGACCAGATACAAGTAAAATATTTTTTTTATATCCTTGTTTTAAATATTCTCTATGAAGTGATAAAAGAGATTCTATTGTATCTAAGGGTTGTGTGTAGGTTACAATAATGCAAAAAAGATTTTTCATTTATTATCCTTAATTAAGTATTTAAAAGCAAGTATTTTGTGCAATCCTCTTTTTTGAGAGCTTTTGTTGTTAAAACTTCATCTCCAATGCGGACATTGTAGCTTTTTCCAGATTCTGTTTTTGCGTAGCTTAGTGTAATTTGTGCGCCTAAGAGTTTATCTTCTTTACACGCACCTTTTTCTATCAATCCCACAGGACCAACAGAATCTAGTAAGATTATCTGCTCCATTTCCGGATTTGGAATACTGAGTTTTTTATTTTCTTCCTCATTCCTACCAATCACGCATCTTGAGCCATTTTCTAAAACCAAATACCGACCTACTTTTATCATTTCTACATCTTCTACAACCATTTTACGATGGCCTGAGAGATCTTTGATTTTACGCGCAATAGAATCTTGCGTAAGCAAGCAACCCCCACCGGGCTTTTCAAAATATTTGAATCCAAACTCTTCTATCATTTTTAACTGTCTTGTGCGCCCTCGTCCGATCACATCAAGGAGTCTCTCTCTATCTACCCAGCCCATTTTTTCTGGAAAGCTTGGTTCTAAAAGTTTTGCACTCATTGGACGCAAAAGCAGTTCATCAAGTGTTTTTGGTTTGCTAGGATCACTTCCATCGCGACTTAAAATTTTGTCAAATTTTTGATTTTTCCCAACGTCTCTTACAAGCTTTTTAACTTCATCAAGTGCTTGTTTACGTTGAGACTTTGGACGCTGTCCCAAGACTTCACCACTAATCACAAAATCTGCACCAGATTCTAAAAGATAATCAAAAGCATTGCCAAACATATTTGCATGGCAGTCAATGCAGGGATTAAAATATTTGCCATATCCATATTTTGGTGTGAATAATACAGAATCAAAAAATTGTTTTTTTATATCAATGATTTTGAGTTCTACAGGAATTTGGGCAGTGGCATTTTGGAAATATTCTAATTTATCTTTATTCCCGCCAAATCCTATATTGAAATGTAAAGCAATAACCTCTATGCCTTGATCTTTGAGTAATTTCATAGCAATAAGGCTATCACAGCCTCCGCTAAAAAGTGCCAAAGCTTTTTTCATAGCTTATAAGTTCTCCTTGTAAAAGTTTTGTGAGTTTGTTCCTAATTGTAGCCAGAGTTTCTAGTTTTTGTTTTGGATCGGTATTGAGTTTATTGATCATTTGTAAGTCTTTTTTGTAAGCTTGGGTTATAAGAATTCTTAAATGTTCTTTGAATTCTTTGATGTTTCGTATGGCTTTCAGATTGCTATTTAGCCAAATGGAGCGCAAATCTTTATCCTCTTGAGCTTTTTTACCTTGAAGTAAGAGGATGTATTCTTTTGCATAGTGCATAAAAACAGAGCTATCAATATATTCGGCAGCTATATCTATCCATTCAGGATTTTCTATCAGTGTAAAAATAAGAGTGCATTCGGCAATATCATTTTGAGAGTTTAGAAATGTCTGTATGTCTGCTATTTTGTGGTTGATTTTAATAAGCAGCGGATTTATACGCAAAGCGTTTGCAACAAAATTTGCATATTCAGTTTGCAGAAGTGGAGTGAGTGTTTTAAGAAAAGCCAGCGATTCTTGTAAGGCTTTTTGTTTTAAAAGAGGATCTGTGATATTGAAGCTTGTAATAATTTTTTGCAAAACAAACTCAACAAATGGTATGGGTTTTGTAAAAAGTTCTTTGAGTTCTTCTAACATATTATTTGCAATCATATCAGCGGGATCCAGATTATTGCTAAATAATACAACGCCACCAATAGCGCTTTCTTTGCTGAGTATTTTTGCTGCTTTAAAAGCAGCATTCACTCCAGCATTATCACCATCATAGCTTAGAATAATCTCTGCTTGGAGTTTTTTTAGAAGCGGCAAATGCTGCTCTGTAAGTGCCGTGCCAAGGGTTGCTACTGTGTTCTTAAATCCTGCTTGATGCAACATAATCACATCAATATAACCTTCACAAATAATGATTCTTTTTTCTCTGAAAATAGAATCCTTAGCGATGTGATAGCCATAGAGTAATTTTGATTTATTAAAAATCCTGCTTTGAGGGGAATTTATGTATTTTGCAGGATTATTTTTATCTAGACTTCTGCCCCCAAAACCTACAATTTTTGCGTTATTTGAATGTATAGGAAAAATAACGCGTTCACTAAAACGGGCATATTCTCTTGTGGAATCTCTGCCTATAACGCCAAATTCTAATGCCTCTTGTTTATTCAAATTATTTGCGTTTATAAATTTTAGAGTTTCAAAATTAGCTGGAGCATATCCTAACTTAAAGAGTTCTATGCTTGATTGTGAGATTCCACGAGATTTCAAATATTCAAGTATTGGAGCATTATTGAGCAATTGTCTTTCATAAAATCTTGAAATATCTTCTAGTAGTGTGCTTTGTTTTTTGTTTGTAGTGTGTTTTTCATAAGTAAGCGTGAAGCCTATCATTTCGGCTATTTTTTCTACACTTTCAGTAAAGTTCAAGTGTTCGTATTCCATCACAAAGGAGATACAATCTCCTCCAACTCCGCAACCATAGCAATGGTAGCTATTACGCGCAGGGCTTACAATAAAACTTGGAGTTTTTTCGTTATGGAATGGACAGCAAGCAGAGAAGTTCGTTCCTGCTTTTCGTAAATCTATGTAAGAACTGATGATTTCGACAATATCGATTCGGTCTTTAAGTTGCTCTATTGAATCTTTTGTGATCATTGCACAACATAGATACTAGCTATCAAAATGCATATTGGATATAAGCTTTAGCAAAGGAGCGATTAAGATTTTTATAGCTTGGTTCATCTCCATCTCCATCAGATTGTTTGCTTTCAAGCATATAAACACCAAGTGCTCCTATTTCAATATCATAGATGCTGGTGTATCTAAACCCGAGAGAATACGCACTTTGAGAGCGCTCAGAATTTCTGCTATCTCTTGCTAAAGCTTCGATGGCGAGGTTATCAAAACTCATATCAAAAAATCCATAAATTGTTCTTGTTTCTTCGTTGTACATATTTGTTGTATGCGTTCCAGAGTGCAAACCACCAGGTTGAATCACATTGAATCTACTATGTCCGTGATTGTGTGCTTCAAAACGAGAATTACTATCCATATTCGCTAACTCGAAGATATGTTTTCCGACTTTTTGGAAACCTATGCCAAATTCTATGTTGTCCCCATACCCAATAGCTTGCTCTATGATTCCAATATAAGAGTGTCCGCGTGGCTCTGTAATATGTGTGGTAATTTCATCTTCATGACCATGCTCATCATGTATTTCATTTGTAAAGAGAGAGTGTAGATAGGCTCCGTGTAATGTCGTGCTTATGTACCAGTTTTGGGATATATCAAAATTAAAGTTAATCTTTGTCCCAGCAACATTAAAAAATGTTGGCAAATAGTAATTGAAAGGTGAAATGTGTGTATATGGAGCTTTTATGTCTGCACCAGCAACAAAAAGGTCTTTTGAATCATAAAGCTCATCATAGAAATTGAAATTATGCAATCCTATTTCACGCGTAGTGTGTGCCTGATCATCGACCCAAAGACCATAGATTCGAAAATATCGAGAATTCAAAGAAGCCATAGCTCCTTGTAATGAATGTCCAATCCAATCAAGATGCTCATCAAATCTTCCACCTTTGATGCTTAAAGTGAGGCTGTCAAAGCTATGAGTGAAGTCCAAATACGCGATATTTTCGATAAATTTTGATTCCACATAAGGAGTGGATTGACCAAAAGGTGTGAATGCAGTAATTCCTAGTCCCGCTCTTAATCCAAATGGTGCATCAGCATTCATTTGCATCGTAGTAAAAAATGTCGAGTAAGAATCTTTGTTCGCATTCTCATTTTTAGAAGCAAGGGCACTGGATTTTGCAAACCAACCAATAGTTCCATATAGCGCAACTTCATCGTTGTGATTATGTCCATGGTGATGATGGTGGTGATGGTGTTTATCAGTTTCTGCATAGGCGACGCCACATATAAGACAAAAAGCAAGGGTGGATTTTGTGAAATTTGTCATAAAGACTCCTCAAAAATTGATTTTCTTTCTCACTTAAGAGAATCTCCGTATTTTAGCACCTAAAAGCCCCAATTTATTCTCTAGATTCTCATAACCTCTATCAAGATGGTAAATTCTACGCACATTAGTTGTGTCTTTTGCTACAAGGGCTGCTAAGACCAAGGCAGAGGAAGCACGTAAGTCTGTAGCCATGACATCTGCACCAAAGAGCGGCTTTTGTCCTTGGATTTTTGCAGTATTGTTTGTAAGTTTTATATCTGCACCCAGGCGCTGTAATTCATTCACATGCATAAAGCGATTTTCAAATAATCTTTCTTCTATTACACTGACACCTTGGCATTGTGTGGCTAATGCCATAAATTGTGCCTGCATGTCAGTAGGGAATCCGGGATATTCTGTTGTGATAAGTTCAAATGGATTGAATTTTTTGGCGGGCAAAATACGCAAAGATTCACAATCTTTAACGATTTGTTTTTCAAAACTAAAGCCAATTTCTTCTAGTTTGTCTAAAATTGCTTGCAGGTGTGATGTATTAAGATTTTTTAAAGTGATGGAGGAATTTGTGATTGCTCCTGCGCACAGATAAGTGCCAGCTTCGATTCTGTCTGGGATTACACAAAAGGGTTCAAAATCTAGCAATACGCCATCGCTTCCTGTAATCTCTAATTCATTGCTGCCTATACCTTTTATTTCTATACCATTTTTATTGAGAATCTCGCAAAGCTGAACGACTTCAGGTTCTTTCGCGGCATTGATAATGCGCGTTTTCCCTTTGGCTAGTGCAGCTGCCATGATGATATTTTCACTTCCTGTTACAGATATTTTGTCAAATAAAATATCTGCACCTTTAAGGCCATTTGGTGCTTGCGCTATGATATAGCCACCTTTAATTCTTATTTGGGTGCCCATTCTTTCCAATGCTTTTAGGTGTAAATCTACAGGACGTGCTCCTATAGCACAACCTCCTGGCAAGCTCACTTCGCATGCTCTAAAACGTGCAAGTAATGCACCTAAAACCAAGATAGATGCACGCATTTTACGCACGATGTCATAGATTGCACGTGTGTGGATGATATTTTTGCATTCAATGCCAAGTGCGTGAGAGCTTTCCCATGAGACGTTTGCGCCCAAATGTTCTAGGAGTTTTATGAATGTTTTTACATCAGCGACATTTGGGAGATTTGAGATTTTTAATGCTTTATCACTTAAAAGACTGAGTGCAAGTAGGGGTAAGGCCGCGTTTTTGGCTCCAGAGATTGGAATCTCTCCTTCTAGCTTCAGTGATTGGGTGATTTGTAAATAATCCATAGCAATCCTTTATTTGTCCCGTTTTTGTAGGGCTGTAGCAATTTTTGTGCGTATTTCGTTTTTGGAGTTTGGATTATCATTTTCTAATTCATCTCGCCATTTTGCTACGGCTTCGGCTTCCATAAGCAATGGATTGACACAAAATTCATAGACCAAACCAAGCCACATTTCATAATCTTCTTTTGTGTCAGGACAGGTGCGAAAATTTTTACAAAAGTCATCATAATGGATTTTTAGTTTTTCTTTATTATTTTTGTAGGTACTTACATCTTGCGTGAGTTGTTGCAGCGGATTTTTTATTGTTTGTGTATTGTAGGTTGTGAGGATTCCAGCGACAATAACTGGCAGTCCAAGCATGAACATCATCAACCAACAAAAGAGATAAAAAAATGTATCAAACATAATCTTTGAATAAATCAATGCTAGCTTTTATATATCCTTCTACCGAGCCACAATCATAACGATTCCCCTTAAATTTGTATGCTAATACTCTGCCTTGTCTTGCCTGCTCTAATAGCGCGTCAGTTATTTGAATCTCCCCTTTTTTTCCCGGTTTTGTAACGCGTAAGATATCAAAAATATCAGGAGTGAGAATATAACGCCCAATGATTGCAAGATTACTTGGTGCAGAGTCTATAGCAGGTTTTTCTATCATATTACTTACCCTATAGACACCACTTTCTACCTCGTCACCTTCAATGATTCCGTACTTATCAACTTCTTTTTTACCGACTTCTTGGATAGCGACAATTGAGCAACGGTATTTTTTATAAAGCTCAACCATTTGGGCTAAGATTCCTTGCGAACCTTTGTTTATACATAAATCATCAGCCAAAATTACTGCAAAGGCTTCTTGACCAATGAGTACTTCACCGGTGAGAATTGCATGTCCTAAACCTTTCATTTCATTCTGTCTTGTGTAAGAAAAACTGCAAAGATTTGTCAAGCGACGAATATCTTTGAGCAAATCCTCTTTATCAGTGCCTTGAATCTGATGTTCCAGCTCGTAGTTAATATCAAAATGATCTTCAATGCTTCGTTTTCCGCGTCCTGTAACTATTGCCATTTTATGACAGCCTGCTTCTAGTGCTTCTTCTACGCCATATTGTATGAGCGGCTTTGTAAGCACGGGAAGCATTTCTTTAGGCATAGCTTTTGTTGCAGGCAAAAATCTTGTTCCATATCCTGCTGCTGGGAATAAACATTTATCAATCATAAATCCTCCTTGATATGGCGGCATTTAATTTAGCGGGATCTCTTTGAGTAATTTTTCAAGCCTGATATTATTGCCAAAAAGCTCTTGATAAATCACATAATTAGCTAGAACTTTTTGCCCATAGAAGCGGGATTCCTCATAAGGAATAAGTTCTAAACTTATCCAGGGTTCAAAAGCGCGATTTTTGAGAAAAAGCCTCTTTTTTTCCAATGCTCTTCGTAAGAAACCTGGACCCCCATTATAAGCGTAAGACACAAGAAGTGGATGTTTGAATTCACCTTCTAGTTCATCAATATAGAATCTTCCAAATTCTAAAGCTATCACGGGGTTAAACATATCTTCGAGTTTTATATTTTTTATACCCATATTTTTAGCAAAGGGTTCTACATTAAAAGGCATGATTTGCATCATTCCAAGCGCATAAGAAGTTGATATAAGGGCTGGCAGAAAGTTAGATTCCTGTCTAGCAATAGCGTAAGTTAGCGACTTTTGGTGTGTGTTTTTCCATTTGATTTCTTGGCTAAATGGAGTGATAAAGTAGTTATTTTTGTATTTTGTAGCACGATTATGGACAAATGCCATGTGTGCTTGGGAATACTCAAAAGCAAACTCGCTGATAAGAGAATCGAGTGCATCTGTGTCTTTCACTTTTAAGAGATTTGCATACAAAATCTCCCACGCAAAAGGATCTTGTATGTCAAATGGAGCTTTTTTGCCACGAATATTTTCAAGCTCACTCAAAATCACATAGCTTGGTTTTGTGCTGAGTTTTTGGTTTGCATAGATTGTATAAATATCGATGTGGTTGCTTGTGGTGAGTTTTTGCAGTATCTGGTTATCGCCTTGTAGTAGGTATTGCCAAAAGAGCGCTTTGTTTATAAATAATGGATTTTTGTTTGCAAGTTCTGAAAGCTTGAAGTATTGTAGAGCATATTTTTTGTTGTTGGCTAAAAGCTCATTTATTCCTAACAAAAAGAGCGTATAGCCATTGTAGGTTTTTGTTATCTTCGCACCCAAAAGAGATTTTTTGAATTTTGGTAGGGAGTCTGAGAGGATAATGCCTTGCAGCATTTTGTCAAACTCTGGATCCTGTTGTTCTGCTAGTTTTTTGAGTGTTTGGGGTTTAATATTTTGGTTGATGATTATTTTTTTCTGGTTTTGATTAAGTTGGGAGTAGATTTGTGCGAAGGTTTTTGCATCGCTGTTGAGCATATTAGTAAGGATAGCTTTAGAGCTTAGAATCTGCACTTGTTTGTATAGACTTTTGTTTTCTTGCACAGCTTTTTTTAGAGTTTCTAATTCGCGTTTGGGCAGTGAGGGAATCTGTGAAAGTTGTAATCCATAGCTTATACATTCGATGTCTTCTTTGAGCAATGTTTCAATATTAAGACTTTTGCAGAAAAATTCTCTTGGTAGTTGGTGTGGTGTACCCTTTTTTTTCATGAGTGCAATTAACTTAGGATTTTTGCGATTGATGAGCTCATAGGCTTTGGTAGCCTCTTGGAGGCTTGTGTTTTCGTTGCTTAAAAAGCGCCAAATATAAAAATCGCGTGCGAGTCCCTTCGGCTTTGATTCTAAAAACTCTAATGTGATATTAGTACCCAAGAGAGATGAACAACTTAGTACAAAAGCCAAAAATTTACGCATTTATAGCCTTTGTGCTAATCCCGTGAGAAATAGGTCAATGAATTTTAAAAATAAAATCACAATGAGTGGAGCTATATCAATACCACCGAAGACAGTTGGTATGAATTTGCGCACATAAGAGAAAAGCGGCTCGCTTAAGCGATTAAGAATCTGCACTATTGGATTATACGGATCAGGGCGCACCCAGCTCACTAAAACAGTAGCAATCAGTACCAGTATATAGAGATTTAATGCGATGCTAATTACGCTTATTAGTGATTGTAAAAATACAGTGAGCATTGAATTATCCTAAAAAACCAAGGAGTTCAAAGTGCGCAAAATAATCATCGAAGTAATATATATTTTTGCAACCCGCTTCTATCAGATGTGTTCCTAAAACACTTGCTGTATGCCCGCTGTAACATACAAGCAAAATTTTTTCATCTTGGTGTGATTTGGCGTATTGGTACACATCTTGCGCGGAGGTTAAGTGTATGGAATCTTTAATATGCGCAGCTTTGAAGTCTTCTTCGTCACGTATATCAACAATAAGAAATTTTTGATTTTCTAAATCATTAACATAAATTGGGGTTGCAAGAGAAAGATTATTTTTGCCTTTTAACTGCATAACTGTCCTTGGTTGTGTTTGGCTGCTTGCGTTAGAAGCAGCGATTATAACCGAAACTCTATTAATAGTTTCGATGCTCAAGCAATTTGGAGTCCTCTTGTGTTTTGCTTTGAAGACATTTATGAAGCAGAAAATACAGGCCACGATTTGCAAACTTTACAATCAACATAAAATAGGTTTGGTTGATTTTATTTTTACTGAAAAGATGTAATCCTTTGTAGGAACAAAAATAGAGATTTTTCTCTTGCGCGATGGATTCTAAGCTTTTGTGTGTGAAAAAACTAATATGTTGTCCGTGTGAAAATCCATAATACCACCATTGTTTGTCTCCAGAATATTCTGGAATCGAAGTAGGCAGGAGTTCTGTAGAAAATAAGAGGTTTGGAGAAAGCTCAAGCATATACATAATTTCTTGTTTTGGATTTGCTAAATGCTCAAATACTTCAAAGCTTGTAGCAAGAGATGGTAGGGGATAGGAATCTTTGTGTCGCTCCCATTCAAAGCCGCGCGCATAAAAATTATCGCAATATTTATCTTCCCAAAATGCCTGGATTCCACTATCGCGTAAAAGTCTCACGAGCATTCCATTGCCGCCTCCAAGATCTAGCAAACTTCGCTCTACCTCCCCCCCCCCCAATATTATTTTTTCCATGATTTCTAAAGCCAAAAAGCAGATAAGCTATGCAAACAACGATTTTGTGTAGATATAAGTTTCGTGCGATGATCCCTGTATCTGATATATTGATTGCTTCTGTGTAGGCTTCTTGTAGCCAATGCACATTTGTTCCAACACTTAAAAATCCACAACTTTGGCATTTGAAAAAATTTTCATCATAGGCATTGAGGATTTTTGCTTGGAATGCCACTTGTGTATTCTGTCCGCAGATTTTGCATTTCATATTCGCTCCTTTTATAAAGTCAATGTATCAATAAGAAGTGTTTGGTGTTAGAATCAAGACATGAAAAAAGAATTCTTTTCTACTCTTGAAGGGCTTTTGGACATAGAGGATTCTAACGCACTCAGAACAAGTTTTGCGGATTTCTATGAAGATTTTAAAGCCAAAAAATTTTATTTAGAATCTGATACGGATTCCAAAGACTGCAAAGAATTTGGCACTCTCAAGCTCTGTAAGGCGCAAATTGTAAGCCCATTAAAAATAAATCGCCCCAAAAAAGTCTGCTCTATAAATACCACAGCAAAAATTCTGCATTCTGTAGCGCATATTGAATGTAGCGCGATCATTTTGGCTCTTGATACGGCATATCGATTTAAGGGTATGCCTTTAAGATTCTATGAAGATTGGTTAGAGGTAGCAAGCGAAGAGATAAGGCATTTTGCGTTGCTAGAGGAGTTGTTGTGTGAGCTTGGCTATAAGTATGGGGATTTTAGTGTGCATAACAAGCTTTTTGAGGCATTGTGTGCAACGAGCAAGGATTTAAGTGTCCGTCTGGGTGTAGTGCATAGAGGTTTGGAAGCAAAGGGATTAGATGCAAATCCTTTCGTATTAACAAAGCTTTTGCAAACCACTTTGCCAATTACTAAAAAACTCAAAGAAGTTTTTGACATTATTTTGTGTGATGAGATAGGCCATGTTTCTAAGGGTGATAAATGGTGGAGACTTACACTAAATACTCTCAAAACTCCATATTCTTTTGTGGATTTATGCAAGGAATTTGAGTATTTTACTTTGGCTGGAAAGGTGATGAATATAGATGCAAGACTGAAGGCTGGTTTTAGCCAAGAGGAACTAGAGCAAATGCAAGACTATTTTCATAAAAGGGCATAAGTCAAATAAAATAGAGTATCTTAAAAGATCAGCATTTCGCGTTTGAGCTTATTGAGTGAATCTATTTCGCTTTTTAGTTTTTCTACCTCTGTGTCAATCTGCTCAAGAAGTGTAAAAGTAAGATTTTCAGGCATATCTTGTGAGCCACGCTTTATCATAATGTAATCAAGCATAGAGATCTTTGCCATAGCTAAAAGGATGTTTATATCATCGCGTATTTCTTCAATATTTCTAAAAATGCTATCAATGCGTTCAAACATTTGCTCTCCTTTAAGACTTTATCCCAGCGCTTATAAGCGTGTGTAGGTGTATAACACCTTGTATGTAATCTTGTTTGTCTGTGATTATAAGTATTTGGATTTTGTTTTTTTCAATCAATTTTAGTGCGTCATAAGCCAACATATTTGGATCTTTGCAAGTTTTTGGATTTTGTGTCGCGTAGGCTAATACTTCTTGTTCTATATCAAAATCTTGCTTTAAAAGAGCGCGGCGTAAATCCCCATCACTTAGCACAGCTATGAGTCTGTCTTCTTTGGTAATGAGCGCATTTCCAAGTCGTGCTTGCGTCATGATGAGTATAGCTTCTTTTAATGATGTTTTGTGGTCGATAATGGGGAGATCCTCTGTCTGCATGAGATCTTTTATTTTTATAAAAAGTCGTTTTCCCAAGCTTCCTCCTGGGTGGAATCTTGCGAAACTTTCATGAGTGAAATGTCTGTAGCGCATAAGGCATACAGCCAATACATCGCCTAATGCTAGTGTGAGTGTGGTTGAGCTAGTAGGAGCGGCATTCAGCGGACAGGCCTCGCTTTTTACCGAAATATCCAAGAAAAAATCCCCCATTTTTGACAGGCTTGATTCTTTGTTTTTACTCATAGTGATTATTGTGTTGCCAAAGGATTTGATATGTGGCATGACATCAAGCAACTCTTGGCTTTCTCCACTATAGCTGATAGCCAAAATCACGTCTTTTTGGGTGATTATTCCCAAATCTCCATGCATAGCTTCTGTGGGGTGCAAAAATACACTAGGCGTGCCGGTAGAGGAAAGTGTAGCGGATATTTTTGCAGCGATATGTCCACTTTTGCCCACACCAATGACTATAAGCTTTCCTTGGGCTTTCGCAATCACTTTGACAATGTTTTTGAGCTCTTGAGAATCCAAGTGATTGATAGAATCTAAAAGCGCTTGAGATTCTTTCTCTAGCACTTCTTTGGCAATCTGCGCAAAATCCATTATTTTTCCTTTTGTATTTTTTAGAATTTTTTGGTTTGCTTTTGATTGTCGTTATATTACATACACCACAACTTCTATGGTGGGGTATTTTTTGACTTTTTTGAATATATGTTTTCGGAAACTTATCGCGATTTCTTGTTCGAAATTTTTTGGATTTGCGGATTCTTTTTTGGGATTTTTGATTATAAACTCTAAGAGTTCATTCATTTCTTTTTCAAACCCCTTATCTTCTTTGTTTGCTACAAGTCCATAGCTTGAGATTCTACTGTTAAGAATCTTTTTGTCTTTGGTGATTTGTGCACTTACAAATACGACTCCATCATTTGCAAGAGTCTGCCTGTCTTGCACAATATCTATGTCAATTTGGCGATTGATTTGGTTATCAATAAAAATCTTGCCATTTTTTACGCTGCGCACCTTGCGTATATAGTTTGGATTAACCTCAATCTGATCGCCATCTTCCATAAGATAGATGTTTTTTTCTGACACTCCACATTTTATCGCTGTGTCTTTGTGTTTAGCTATGTGGTTGTATTCCCCATGTATAGGTAAGAAAAATTTTGGTTTGATAAGCCTTAGCATAAGCTTTTGCTCTTCTTGGGCTGCATGTCCGCTTACATGGATTTCGCTAAAGTCTTGGTAGGCTACGCGCGCGCCTGCTTTTATGAGGTAATTGAGTACGGTTGAGACAGAGCCTTCATTGCCAGGTATTGCCTTAGCAGAGATAATCACCATATCGCTAGGCTTGATTTTGATATGCCGATGCTCATCTGTAGCCATACGATAAAGAGCGCTCATAGTCTCTCCTTGAGAGCCAGTAGTTACGATAAGAATCTCCTCATCAGGATACTTTTCTACTTCGTGTGCTTCTATGAAAATATTTTGTGGTAGTTGTATGTAGCCTAGTTCAAGAGCTATTTCAAGATTTTTTTCCATCGAGCGACCAATGACTGCTACTTTTCTATTAAATTTCAATCCATATTGGATAGCTTGATATACGCGGTGGATATTTGAGCTAAAAGTGCTCATGATCACGCGTCCTTGTGCTTGTTTGAAAAGTGATTCAAAAGTTGGTCCTACGCTTGCCTCGCTAGGGGTTGTGCCTATGCGGTGAGAATTTGTAGAATCACTGAGCAAAAGCATTACGCCTTCTTCTCCATAATGAGCTAAGCGGTGCAAGTCGGTAGGAAGATTGTCAATTGGCGTATGATCGATTTTAAAATCACCTGTGTGTATAATCACACCAGCTTCTGTACGGATAGCAAGCGCTGAAGCATCGATGATTGAATGCGTGATATTGATCCATTCGATTTCAAATTCCCCTATTTTGATTGGTTTGCGTTTTTCTACGATTTTAAAAAATGAGCGGTATCTTTTTAATCCGTGTTCATCGAATTTGCTTCCTATCATGCCAAGCGGCAATGGAGTTCCGTATATAGGAAACTGGAGCTGTTTATACAAATAAGGAACTGCACCAATATGGTCTTCGTGGGCATGTGTGATGATAACGCCTACAATCTTATCTTTGATAGCGTGTATATAGCTAAAATCTGGTATGAGTATATCAACACCATGCATTGTTTCATCAGGGAAGCTCATGCCTACATCAATAACAATTGCGCTATTTTGTGTTTCAATGACTGTGATGTTGCCACCAATTTCCCCAAGCCCACCAAGTGGAGTGATTCTTACACTCGCTTTGGTGTTAAGGTTGAGTTTTGAGTGCGCATTGAGGCTGTCTTGTTGTATCTTTGTGTTTGCTTCTACTCCACGTCTGAGATCTTGATGGAGGCCGAGATTATCTTTTTCATTCGGATCGCGCACTTCTCGTATGCCATTTTTGCTCTCGTATAAATCTTGCATGTGTTGATTCTTGTGTATATTTTTACCGCTCCATCTGCGCTTTTCAAAAGCATTGCGGGAATCATGTTTTGGAGAAATATCGTTTTGGGGATATTCTTTTTTTTTGCTTTCTACTTGTTGTGGTTTTTGTTCAGATTTGAATCTTTTTGCAAATTTTTTAAAACGATTTTCTTGTGTCTGTGTTGTTTGATTCTCCTTTGTATTAGGCTGGTTGTCTTGAATATCATGAGATTGTGGGTTTTTGTTGTTGTCTTGCATTTTTTAACTCCTTGTTTTTGTAAATTTCAAGATATTGTTGTGTGTTGACTTCGTGAGGTCTAGCATCAGAGGGGATTTGAAGTTGCGAGAAGATTTTTTGCGTTTCAAACATATCCAAATTTTTACCAAGTTTTTTACGCGGTGCGCGAAAAGCAGATTTTAAAAACATTTCAAATTCTGAAATTCTAAAGTCTGGATATGGCAGATATTTATCAATAAAAAATACGCTTGAAGTTACTTTTGGCACAGGTTCAAAAGCTGTGTTTGGGACATCAAACAAAATATCTGCTTTACCAAAAACCTGCGTAAGTACGCTTAATGCACAAAAGTTGCTTTGCATACTCTGAGCGCAAAATTTTTGTGCTACTTCCTTTTGTGTCATTACCAAAATGTATTTGCACATATGATCTCGTAATGCACGAGTGATAATATGCGTAGCGATATAGTAAGGAAGGTTTGATATAAGCATATAAGGCTTATCCCATAACCAAGATCCCATATTACTAGCTGTACTTTTTTTATTTTTAGAATGCAGATTCCGTGTTAAGACGCTTTTGTGTGTTTGTGGATAAAATCGTGGCACAACACTCTTGTCCCTACTCTCTAATTCCAATACATTTTTGTTGATAAGTTCTACTCTACCGCTTTCTACGAGTTGTGGAAAGTTTTTGCAAAATAAAGAACACAAGTCGGCATCGACTTCATAGGCAACTAGAGAATCTCTTTTTGCTAATTCTTGTGTCAAATCACCCAAGCCAATCCCAATCTCTACAAGTTGGCAGGGCACATTGGGAATCGCTTGTATGATCTTTTCAAGATAGATGGAATCTCTTAAGAAATTCTGTCCGAGATGTTTTTTCGCCTTATGTACAATAGTGATGTTTCCTCCACCAAATCCTATAAAAATGTTACAATTGTAGCCAAAAACTTATTTAGAATTATCTAAATATCTTTGACTTAGGTCTGAGATATTGTTAGGCTATCTTTCATGGATTTTGCAAAACGTATTATTCCCTGCCTTGATGTCAAAGATGGGCGAGTTGTTAAGGGTGTAAATTTTTTAGGCCTTAAGGATGCTGGGGATCCTATAGAAGTAGCGCGTAGATACAATGATGAAGGTGCAGATGAGCTCGTGTTTTTGGATATTACTGCAAGTCATGAAAAACGTTCGATTATGCTTGAAGTGGTAAGGAGAGTAGCACGTGAAATCTTTATACCATTTAGTGTGGGTGGTGGAATCGATAATGTTGATGATATATATGCATTGCTCTGTGCAGGTTGTGACAAAATCAGTATCAATAGTGCAGCGTTAAAAAATCCTTGCCTCATAGAAGAAGGTGCGAGACGTTTTGGAACCCAGTGTATAGTCGTGGCAGTTGATTATAAGAGACTTACAAATGGCCAATGGAGTGTGTTTAGTAATGGTGGACGCATAGATATGCAAAAAGATTTGCTCCAATGGTGCAGGGAAGTATATGATCGTGGAGCAGGGGAAATTTTGCTTACGAGTATGGATTGTGATGGTATGAAGAATGGCTATGATTTGGAAGTGCTTAGAACCATAAGTTCTGTAGTCCAGATTCCAATTATTGCGAGTGGGGGTGCTGGTAGAATGGAGGATTTTTTACAAGCATTTTCAAATGGAGCAGACGCTGCGCTTGCAGCAAGCGTATTCCATTATGAAGAAATCAAAATTATGGAGTTAAAGTCATTTTTAAAACAACATGATATAAGCGTGAGAATCTGAGTTGATGTTTGTGTGTGCAGGGAATAATGAAAGTTTTAGTTTTGCGCATACAATTGGTGTGGGGTTAATAGAGAGTGCATCCAATCTTACAAAGATATGTATGCGCGAAAATGTCGATGAAATTATTTTCATCGGTAGTGCAGGAGCTTATGATACAGATCTTAATATTTTGGATTTGCATGTTTGTTTTGCAGCTACACAGATAGAACATTCATTGTTTCAAGGAAATTCTTACACGCCCTTACAAAATTTTATACAATCAAATGCGCCTTTCCCTAAGTTTCTTGCTAGGTTTTTACAGGAACACAATAATATTGTTTCATGTGGAACAAAACATGTGAATAGTTCAAACTACATTACTATAGATTCTCAAATGGCAAAGGTTTTTTTTATGCAGGGTATATCTTTAGAGAACATGGAGTTTTTCTCTGTGCTGCAAATAGCAAATTTTTTCAAGATCCCATGTTGTGGTATTTTTTGCGTGAGTAATTATTGCGCATCGAGTGCTCATGAGGAGTTTTTGCACAATCACAAATCAGTAAAAGCAAAACTCGAAGCGTTTTGCATGCAGCTTTGTGATCGTGCAAAAAGTCGAGGTTTGCATGGATAGAGCAATAGTTAAAGAGAATATGCAAAAATCAGAAAGCAAACATAATATTTTTGGTTTTACTTTCGCGGAATTAGAGCAACGTTTTTCTCCTAAGTTTCGTGCAAAGCAAATTTATAAGTGGCTATATGTGTATTATGCGCAGGATTTTTTGCAAATGACAGATTTACCTAGAGATTTGCGTAATGAACTAGAACAAGGGTTTTGTGCAAAAAATCTTGAAATTGTGCGTGTTGAAGAAAGCAGAGACAAAAGCAAAAAATACCTTTTTAGAACGCAAGATGGTTACACTTTTGAATCCGTGCTTTTGCAAATGAAAGAAAAGCAAATAGATGAAGATGGAAGGATTCTTCGTAGCGAAAAATGGACCATTTGCGTATCTTCCCAAGTAGGCTGCAAAGTAGGCTGTGCATTTTGTCTTACGACCAAGGGTGGATTTCAGAGAAATTTAGAATCTGGCGAGATTGTAGAGCAAGTAACGCAGATCAAAGCACATAATGGCATTGCTCCACAAAAACGCGTAAATATTGTGTATATGGGAATGGGTGAGCCATTGGATAATTTAGAGAATGTAGCCAAAGCAGTAAAGATTTTGGGTGAACTTAATGGGTTGAGTATTTCTGCGCGTAGGCAGACCATATCAACAAGCGGTATCGCTCCTAAGATTTATGAGCTAGGAAAACGTAATCTTGGCGTGCAGCTTGCTATATCTTTGCATGCTGTTGATGATCATTTACGTAGTCGTTTGATACCTATGAACAGAAACTACAACATAACACAAGTGTTAGATGAGGTGAGAAGATTCCCGGTGGATATGCGCAAGAAGGTGATGTTTGAATATCTGATGATAAAGGATTTGAATGACAGTTTGCAAGAAGCAAAAAAACTTCTTGTTTTGCTTGAAGGTATCCGCTCAAAAGTCAATATTATTCTTTTTAATCCACATAGTGGAAGCAGATTCCATCGGCCAAGTTTACAAAAAGCTAGGGAATTTGCAGATTTTCTTACGCATAGGGGTTTGCTTTGCACGATTAGAGAATCTAAGGGCTTAGATATTAGTGCAGCATGTGGACAGTTGAGAGAGAAAAACATACAAATTGTTTCATGTGGAACTGAAGGGTAAGTGATGGATTTGCTTGATTGGATAATGATAGGATTTTTGATGGCTGTATTTGTTGGTGGGAGTGTATGTTTTTTGTATTATGCTTACAAATCTGATAAGGGTGAAAAATGATTTTAGTGCATATTTGTTGTTCAGTGGATAGCCATTATTTTTTACAAAAACTGCGAGAAAAATACCAGGATTCTCATTTGGTAGGGTATTTTTATAATCCCAATATCCATCCAAAGTCAGAATATGATGTTCGCTTGGCTGATGTAAAGAGAAGTTGTCAGATGTTAGGCATCGATCTTTTTGAAGGAGAGTATGAACTAGAGCATTGGCTAAAGTGTGTGGAAGGTTTGGAGGAGGAGCCAGAAAAGGGTGAGAGGTGTAGCAAATGCTTTGATATTCGCCTTATAAAAACAGCCATTTTTGCAAAACAAAGAAATATTAAATTATTTACGACAACCTTGCTTTCTAGTCCTATGAAAGAACAGCAGATTTTGTATGTTTATGGAGATAAAATTGCTAGTGATTATGGGTTAGAGTTTATTAAAATTGATGTACGTAGCAATGGTGGCACACAAGAGCAAGCCCAGTTGGCTCGCGATGATAAGTTATATAGACAGAGTTATTGCGGATGCAAGTTTGCACTTTTAAAACAAAGACAAAAGCAGCAAAAACTTTCACTTGAATTGTTAGAGAATTTAGGTAGGCAATTTTTACCTGCAAGCAATGAGGACAGGGTAGAAACCTTTAAGTGTCGTGATAGACTAGAACAAGAGCAGATACCTTATGTGTTGTCTAAGCGTACAATTATCGCCTGGCGCAACCTACGAAGTGTTGCAAAATATAGGGATTTGCCACTTGATATTTATGTACTTGCAGATTCTAAAAGTAAGAATAATGTGAAAACTTCCAAGATAGTTTGGATAAAAAGTGCAGTATTCTCTCCGTTACATATTGCCGCTTTTTTGGGTATAGGTGATAAGAGGACAAATACTTTTGGAGAATCTCAGATTTGTACGCAAAAGTCTTGCAGTGTATTCATAGGAAGTGCAAGCAAGGATGATAGTGTGTTTTTAGATATACAAGGCTTTAATACATTGTGTCAGACGTCTTATGAAAATGTCGCCCAACTTTTGAAAAATCCATTATCTTATGAAATGGAAAATGCTTTAAGAATCAGCATTTGTGGAATTTCTAGCATTAACCCAATAATAGTTTTAGATAAAAAAATAGAATCCAATTTGCGCTTGCAGATTGAGACAATATTCCAAGAAGAAAGTGTGTTCCGACTCTTAGAGGGCGAAGTTTAGATCCCACAAAGCCTTTTTTTGTTACAATGCACCCTTTTACAGAAATTAAGGGAATTTAAATTTAAGGATCCAAATTTTAGGAGAAATTTCATGTTGGATATCAATATGATTCGAGAGATTTTGCCACATCGCTATCCAATGTTACTTGTGGATAGGGTTGTTTCATTGATTCCAAATCAATCTATAGAAGCCTATAAAAATGTAACGATTAATGAGGAGGTTTTTTTAGGACACTTTCCTAAGCAGCCTATCTATCCGGGTGTCATGCAGATTGAAGGAATGGCGCAAGCTGGTGGGTTGCTTGCGTTTGTAAGTATGTTTGGTCATGACACCAAAGAAGCAGAGAATAAGATTGTGTATTTCATGACAATAGATAAGGTTAAGTTTCGCATTCCTGTACTCCCTGGAGATAAGCTTGTATATAAGTTGCATGTACTCAAGCATAAAGGAAATATTTGGAGTTTAGGAGCACAAGCAACTGTTGATGATAAGCTTGTTTCAGAAGCAGAATTAAAAGCTATGATTGCCGATGGTGCAAGCTAAGATAAGGAGAGTTTCTTATGGTATATAACGGAATTTCTCCGCACGCTCTTATTGCCAGTGGCGCAAAAATCGGCAAGAATGTGACGATAGGACATTTTTGTGTTATTGATGCAGATGTTGAAATCGGTGATGATTGCGAGATAGGGAATAATGTAACTATTACAGGCAGGACAAAACTTGGCAAACATAACAGAATCTATAATGGTGCGTGTGTTGGGGTAGCACCACAAGATTTAAAATATGCAGGTGAAGATACAGAGCTTGTTGTGGGGGATGATAATATCATTCGTGAGTTTGTTACGCTCAATATTGGCACACAAGGTGGTGGCGGTAGAACAAGCATAGGGAATAACAATTTATTTATGGCATATGCGCATGTAGCTCATGATTGTGTGGTTGGGAATCATTGCATATTTGCCAATGTGGCTACACTCGGTGGGCATGTGCATATAGGAGATTATGTGAATCTTGGTGGCCTAAGTGCAGTGCATCAGTTTGTAAAAATTGGAGATGGTTGCATGGTAGGTGGTGTGTCTGCGCTTACGCAGGACTTGCCACCATATTGCATAGCACATGGAAACCATGCTTTTATCATCGGACTTAATAAGCATAGAATGCGAAAGATCTTTACTCGTGAGGAGATTGATAGTATATCAGCGCTTTATAAGAGATTATTTTCTCATAGTGCGCCTATGAAAGATATAGCGCAAAAAGAGTTGGATTCTCCAAATATTTCAGAATCCCATCGCTATGTTTGTGAATTTATCCTTTCAAACACTAGAGGTATAGCTATTAAGCATAAGGAAAAAGACAATGATTAAATATTGTAGTTTTTGTGGAAGTCCTGAGACGCCTAACAATCCTATTCTTACTGGCAATAAAACAGGACATAATGTTTATATTTGTAGAAATTGCATAAAAAGCGGAGAGAGTATTTTCAATAATTATAAGCCCTATATTGAGGATGAGCAAACGACAGAAAAGCCATTGAATATCCCAACTCCTAAAGAGCTTAATGCGAAACTTGATGAATATGTCATAGGGCAGGATAAGGCAAAAAAAATATTTTGCGTTGCGGTGTATAACCACTATAAACGTATCAATTTAGAATCACAGGCTAAAGATCAAGAATCGATATTAGGTGATTTGCGTAGTGTAGAAATTTCAAAGTCTAATATCTTGCTTATTGGCCCCACAGGTAGTGGGAAGACGCTTATGGCACAGACTTTAGCGAGATTTCTGGATGTGCCTATTGCAATCTCTGATGCTACAAGCCTTACAGAAGCTGGTTATGTAGGTGAGGATGTTGAAAATATCCTCACTCGTCTTTATCAAGCGGCTGATGGGGATGTTGAGCGCGCACAAAGAGGAATTGTATTTATCGATGAGATTGATAAAATCTCGCGTCTTTCAGAGAATCGCTCTATAACGCGTGATGTAAGTGGTGAAGGTGTGCAGCAAGCGCTTTTAAAAATCATAGAAGGAAGTGTGGTGAATATCCCACCAAAAGGTGGCAGAAAGCATCCAAACCAAGAATTCATCCAGCTTGACACAAGCCATATTCTTTTTATTTGTGGTGGAGCATTTGATGGTCTGGGGGAAATTATCAAAAGACGAGTGGGTGGTAATGTCCTTGGATTCCATGGAAAGAAACATAGCAAGAGCGATGAGAATTATTTGTTGCATTTGGTTGAATCTGAAGATTTGGTAAGTTATGGGCTTATTCCTGAGCTTATTGGGAGATTGCATGTGATTACAACATTAGACCCAATAGACAAAGATGCAATGGTTGCGATTCTCACAAAGCCAAAAAATGCTCTTATTAAGCAATATCAAAAACTTTTTTTGATGGATGGGGCGCGATTGAATTTTGATAAAGATGCTATAGAAAAGATTGCAGAGCTTGCTGTTGCCCGAAAGATTGGTGCAAGAGGTTTGCGCTCAATTATCGAAGAGAGTATTAGCGATTTGATGTATGATTTGCCTGAGCTGAAAGATTGTGAGATAACAATTACAAAAAATTGTATAGATGGAATGCACAAACCACTTGTTGTTAAAAAGGTAAGCAAGAAAAAAACACTTACCTCATAGGGTTTATATATCGATTTTAGCGAGGTGTGTAGTTTAAAAATCAAATTTGTTTAAGGAGTTTGTAATGCTAATGGATAAAATAATTGGCATTTTTTCAAAAGATATTGCTATTGATTTGGGCACAGCAAACACAATCGTGCTTGTCAAAAATGAAGGGATTGTCATAAATGAGCCATCAGTAGTTGCAGTAGAGTACAACAAACGCAGCTATGGGAGGATTCTGGCGGTAGGACGCGAAGCTAAGGATATGGAAGGTAAGACTCCTGATAGAATCCGTGCAGTTCGCCCAATGAGAGATGGAGTAATTGCAGATTTTGATATGACCGAAAAAATGATACGTTATTTTATTGAGGAAGCACATAAACGCAAAACTCTCATTCGTCCTAGAATAATGGTATGTGTGCCTTACGGTCTTACAGGTGTGGAAAAGAAGGCAGTCAAAGAATCTGTTTTAAGCGCAGGAGCCAGAGAGGTGTATTTGATAGAAGAACCTATGGCAGCAGCTATCGGTGCGGGACTGCAGACGGAGGAGGCGAAAGGGAATCTTGTCATTGATATTGGTGGTGGAACAACTGAGATAGGTGTTGTGTCTTATGGTGGGCTTGTGATTAGCAAAAGTATCAAGGTTGCAGGAGACAAATTTGATGTCGCGATTATGGAATATGTGCGTAAGAAATATAACTTGCTGATAGGGGAACGCACAGCGGAGGAGATCAAATTCCAAATAGGATCAGCCTCAATGCTAGAGAATCCGCCAACAATCCAAGTCCGAGGGCGCGATAATGTAAGTGGTTTGCTAAACACAGTTGAGCTCACAAGTGAGGATGCAAGAGAAGCTATGAAAGATCAGCTCAAAGAGATTGCTAATGCCTTAAAGAGTGTTTTGGAAGCACTTCCACCAGATCTTTCAGGTGATATTATTGAGAATGGAATCGTTCTAACAGGTGGAGGTGCACTTATACGTGGGCTTGATAAGTATCTCTCTGATATCGTTCGTTTACCAGTGTATGTGGCTGAAGAACCTTTGCTATGCGTAGCTAAGGGTACCGGTAAAGCTATGGAAGACCCAAAACTTTTAGAAGAATTGACTATTGATTAGAATCCAGAGTTTTTATGCGTTATAAAATGCTTATTTTTTGGGTTTTATTTTTTGTAATCGTTATTGTAAGCATGGAGTTAAGCAAGGGTTTTGAAAACAAGATTCTTGCTCTTGGAGATAGGGTAAGAATCTTTTTTATTGTGAATACACAAGGTATTAGCGATTGGTATGAAAGACATTTCGAGCAAGCCAAAATGATAGAAACTCTCAAACATAAGGTTACTGATTATGATAGGGTTGTTCTGCAAAATATTGCATTGCAAAACAGCAACGCAGAATTAAATGCAATCCTCGCAACCCAGAATTTTCCAAGTACTCCCCAAATCTATCTTTCTTACATGACTTCGTATGTTAGGATGGGTGAATATGATAGGGTATGGCTATCTTTAGATACACAAACACAGCAAAACCTTAAAGAGTCTAAACTTTATGGACTTGTAAGAAATGGTATAGCGCTTGGCATAGCGCGTTATAGAAATGGCAGATTGCAAGGGTTTTTTAATGGTGCACCAGAGTGTAGCTATGGTGTTTTTATTGGAGCAAATAAAGCACTTGGGATTTTAGATGGCACAAGCAAGACTAAAAACAACCAATATGCCAATGTCAATTACATTCCCAAGTGGGTGGATATAAAAATAGGCGATGAGGTGTATACCAATGGGCTTGATGGTATTTTTATTGCGAATATTGCAGTGGGAAAGGTTGTAAATATTTACGAAAGCCACAACTATTTGCAGGCTGATATACAAACCTATGCACACAATCAAGAAAGTGGCTACATGTGGGTGATAAACTCCGGGTTTGAAAATGCAGATTTCGCTGATTGAAAAACTTCTGGCACAGATCCCAAACAAATACGCTCTTGATAAAGCAGTATTGCTTTTAGCAGAAATCCCCCTCTCTGATTTGCAGCGGTTTTGCCAAGCGCACAAGCAGCAAGCACATCATATTTGTATGCAGTTTGCAAACCATTTAGAACATATATTTTTGAGTGGTCATATTTGTGAAGTCGATTATATGCTGGTTTTTCCACTTCTGCGCTTTGCTGCTCCGCCTTTAGATTCTCGTTTTGAAGTATTTTTAGAGAATCTAGAAGCTTTGCTGTTTGGGACAAGTAGCAATGAGATTGAAAATATTTTTTTTATACAAATCTGTAGTGTTTGTAAAATGTTTGCTTTTGGCGCAGAGCAAGGTATGGAATTTTTTATCAGCAAAGTATGCCAACTTGATATGAGCGTGGTGCATAGCGAGAATATAGCGAGCTTTATTGTTGAGTATTTTGTGAAGCTTGGTGTGGATTTTGAGTTTTTTCTTGGCTGTATGCAGAGATTTCTTCCACAAATCCTAGAATTTTCCAAATTTCGTCGCAGAAGTGTATTTAATTGGCAATTGCATTGTTTTTGGAATGTAGAGGGGTATTTTAACCATACAAAATGGCTTGCTCTCTATCCAGTGTGGCGTGATATTTTTTATGGGATTTTATCGCGTGTGCAGGAGAATCTCAATAGCAAAAATTTTGATAGCGCACAGAGCTTGCTTGATGAGGCGTTGTATGTGCAGTTTTTTATCTATCACATATGCGGGAATAGCTTTCATACACAAGATCAATGGAGGATGTTTTGTGAGGAGATAGACAAGGTCGCATCAAAGGTATATGCGCAGTTTAGGCCATATATGCAAGAGTTTTTAACTCCACATACAAAGGAACATACACCATCTAAACTTCATACCATAGGGATTCTCAAAGACAGAATCGTAGAAAACTCACCTTTTAAAGTGGAATATTCGCTTTTTAAAAACTTGTTGACCGATGAGGAGTTTTGCAAACGTTTTAGGCTGAAAATTTATAACATGGGATTACTAGAAAAAAGCCCTGATGAAGAAAAACTTGTAAGAGAGCTAGAATCTCTTGGTGTAGAGGTCTGCCAATATGCATTGCAAGAAAATACAAAGGGTTTTTATAATTCGCATCTTACAAAGGCGCTTTTGCTTCTAAAAGAGATGCAAAATGACAACATAGTGGCTTTATTTAGTCCAAATAATGGCTATGGAATAAGCGATTTTTTGCTGAGTATTAAGGCTTGCGATAAGCAGATTTATTATTCTCATGGGAATTTCGTGTATGACATCCCTAATATCTCAATACGTGCTACGCATATTTGCAATGCTTCAACAAAGGTATGGCACGAAGGTTTTGAGTTTAGCGGGATACCAATCAAGATGGATATGAGATTCTATAACCCTGTGCTACATACTAATGATTTGCATGCAATTAAGGTGCTAAAAACAAAATATTCTAAAAAATGTTTGGGTACCATAGGCAGACTTGTTAAGCTTGATTCTAAAGAATATATGCAAGCAATTGTACGTATAATGCAACAAAATCCAGAATGTGTGTATCTGGCCTGTGGTGGTGGCAATAAAAATTCTGTGCGTGAGCGCATTAAAGAGGCATTTTATGATGAGATGGGTCATGAGTCATGCTCCAATCAATTAGAGTCATTGCTAGAGCGATTCTATTTTGAGGGATATGTAGATAGTGTGGTGTATGGGCATGTGATTGATTTGTGGCTTGATAGTTTTCCGCTTGAGCAAGGAGAGAGCCGTATAGAATACGTCGCTAAAGGCGGGATAGCACTTGTGCTAAGTCAAGAGAGTTTCAAGGAGCGGATGCAAAGGATAGAGAATCTTGTAAATACACACACAAGGATTTTAGAGGAATTTTTACAAATACATCCACACAAGGCAAGTAATCTGGATCATATAAAGGAAATTCTGCAAGATTGCTCACTTGTAAGCTTTAGCCAAGAGGAATATGTACACAAGGCTAATTCTTTACTAGCTTTGGATTCTCTAGAGAATTTACGTTCTCAAAGCATGCTAACGCGTGAAATATTGGATTTTCTTAGAGAAAAGCAATGTGTAAATAGTTTTTTAAGAATCATAACCAGGTAAGCTTTTTGTCGTTTTTGCCCCTAGTTCTTTGAGCCGCTCTATTTGACTTTGTAGCCCGCCCTTACCACTTAGTTTTGTCCCCAAAGTATCGATACTTTTTTGGAGGCCTTGTGTTCTGTTGTTGATTGTTTCGAAATCTTGCATGACTGCGGCAAATTTGTCATAGAGTTTTCCTGCCATCTCAAAAGTTTTGAGTGCTTTTTTGTCCATATCAATATGCTGCCAGGAAATATCTATGGTTTTGAGTGCCATAAGCAGAGTGTGTGGGGTTGTGATATAGATCTTTTTGTTGTAAGCATATTGGTAGAGGGAGTTATCAGATTCTAGAGCCAGATCGAGGATGTTTTGGTAGGGGATAAAAAGCAACACAAAGTTATAAGTATGCGCATCAAAGCGAGCATAAGGCTTTTTAGCAAGCTCATCAATGCGCACTTTGAGATTTTGTGCTAGCTGTGCACAGATATGAGAATCAATATTTTCGAAGCCAAAATCACTTGGCAGTGAAAACTTCGCATCAATAATAATGCTTTTATTGTCATTGAGATACACGACGGCATCTGGGCGATAGGATTGCTCTTCGTCTTTGAAATGTGCTTGTAGATGGTATTGCTGTCCTTGTATGAGTCCGCTGGATTCTAAGACATTTTTAAGTTGCAGTTCCCCGAAGTTCCCTCGTATCTTCTTATCACCCTTGAGAATCTGGGTGAGTTTTTCGGCATTTTCACTCATGAGCTTGCTTGATTGGAACATATTTGTAATGTTTGCTTGCATTTTTGCTTCATTTTCCCCAAGACTTTTAGAATAAAGCTCCATGCTAGCTTTTATGGGTGTAAAAATTTCATCCAATATTTTTTTGGAATCCTTATTAAGGGTGATTTCATTTTGTTTCAAAAGTGATTCTTGCTGGTGATAAAAGGTTTTTTCTAATTCATTTTTGAGTGTGCTGAGGTTGTGTTGGTATTTTTCCTCAAGATTTATATTGAGTTTTTGTGTGCTTTCAAGATTGGCTTCTAAACGTGCATTTTGCTCTCTGCTTTTTTGGAAGTCCGTTTCAAGGGATTTTAATTTTTCTTTAAGCGCGAGATTTTTTTGTTGCTGTAATTCTAGGTCTTTAGTGTAAGTGTGCAGTTTCAAGTGCAGTGTATTGAGTCTCATAATACATAATCCAAGCAAGATTACGAATACAAAGGCAAACAAACTAACACAAATAAGAGCTATAAGCATTTTGTTCCCTCTGTAGAGAATATATTCTCAATCCATTTTCGCCGTGATTGTAGTGTTTTGAGATTCTGAAATTTTTGTGCGCTGAGGGCTAGCATTAAGAGAATCCTAGCTTTTTGTGGATTGAGATTGTAGGCATTAAGAAACTCACTGTGTGCTATGAGAGCATTATTTACCCGTGAACTCATCACGATGAAGGCCCCATGTTTGTTTAGAGCTTGCAATAGCATTTTTTGTGTGATTGGGGGCTTTATACCAAAGAGATTGCAATCTACTTCGTCTTGCTTTAAGATTCTATTGTTTATATTACCCGCACCAAGACCTGCTATCACAAAGCCTCGCACACCTTGAGCGAAAAGAAATGTAGCCAAGCTGGCACAGGAGTCATTTTGGTATGCATAGAGGATCTCAACTCGTGGCAGGAGTTTGTCTTTAAGCTGATAGATAGAAGGAAGCTCTGTTTTGTTTGTCTTAAGTTTTGGCATATGAAAAAATATTTGGGAATTTGTAATGCTTCCTAATGGTTTGGTGTCCTCAAATGCTGCTGTACTGAGTGTATGGGTTTTACGTATTTGGTGGGCATGGTAGATAAAGTCCCCGATAACCACAAATACATTGTTTTCTGTTTTATGTAATTGTTTGAGCAGCCGGCTTGCAAGCAAAAATGCATTATAAAGAGACCGGCTGCCATCATAACTAAGTACATTGCTAGGACGCATACTTGCTGTAAATATCACCGGTTTGGAGGATTGTAAAATAAGGGAGAGAAAATACGCACTTTCCTCTAGAGAATCTGTGCCATGAGTGATAACAATACCTTGTATGCTTGGGTCTTCAAGCAGCTCTTGGAGAAAGAATGCAAGTTTGAGAAGCGTTGGATTATCCATATCCGCACTATCGATTTTTGCAAATTCTAAATTGATGATTTCTGCTAATTGGTGTATTTCAGGAATTTGTATCAATAAAGAATCATTATCCAGAATACCTGCTTTGTATTTAGCGCTTACACTATTTTCAGCTATTCCTAATATCGTCCCACCAGCTGTAACAAATGCTATCTTTGGTTTGGTTTGGGTCTTGGGATTCATCAATATTCTCATAATTTTTGGAAAAATAGTAGCAAAAAATTAAGCTATATTGAGGCATCATTGCGTGCATAATAATTCATGTTCTTGGGGTGATAAGTGGAAAGATTTTGCAATGCTGTTTGTTTGTTTTTTTTGATACTTTGTAGTGTTTTATTCGCTGGAGAATCTTATAAAGTTAGTGTGAGTATTCCTCCTGTTGGGTATTTTGTGTCAAAAATTGCGGGGGATAGTTTGACAATCAATGTTCTTGTGCCACAAAATAGCGACGAGCACCATTTAGAACTAAAACCACAAGATCTAATAGAGGTAGAAAAGAGCGATTTGTATTTTGCAAGTGGGCTAGAGTTTGAGAGGAAAATCATCAGACAGCTCAAGAGAAAAGGCAATTTCAATGTTATCGCGCTCAATCCAAAGAATTTGCGCGATCCAGATCCCCACACTTGGCTTGATCCATTGTTAGTCAAAAAACAAGCACACCTTATTGCAAAAGCACTCAGTAAAAAGTATCCACAAAATAAAATCCTTTATGAAAAGAATCTTGAAAATTTTTTGGAAGAAATTGACGGTTTGCATATGAAGATGAAAGATCTTTTGAGTGGTTTAAGAAGTAACAAATTTATAGTCTATCACCCGTCGTGGAATTATTTTGCTAAGGCCTATAATCTCGTGCAGATTCCAATTGAAATTGAAGGTAAAGAGCCAAAACCACGTGATTTACAAGAATTAATCAAAAGAGCCAAGAAAGAAAACATAAAAATCGTGTTTGTACAAGAAGGTTTTCCAGACACCATCGCACGTAATATAGCAAGTGAATGTGGGGCAGATGTGGTATCTATCAATCATCTTAGTGCTGATTGGGAGGCGGAGCTACTAAAAACAGCGCAAGTTTTACATAACGCATTGAAATAGAAATGCAGCTTTTTAGATTCTCAAATCTTGATTTTGCTTTTGATAAGGAGCTTGTGTTAAAAAATATTAATATCGCGTGTCATACAGAGGATTTTTTGTTGGTAATCGGTCCAAATGGCAGTGGAAAATCTACATTTTTGCGATTACTTTTGGGCTTACAACCCTATAAAATAGGCACGATAGAGCGCAATATCAAAATATCAGAAATTGGCTATGTACCCCAAAGTACTCAAGCAAACCCAAATTTTCCATTGCGTGTTTTAGAAGCCACTCTTATGGGTAAAATAGACAGGAAATGTTTTGGTTTTTATAGCAATCAAGATAAGTGTGAGGCACACGAAGCGCTGAAAAGTGTAGGGATGGGAGAGTTTTGGAACCATAGAATAAATGACTTAAGCATAGGACAAAGGCAACGGGTGTTTGTTGCCAGGGCGCTTTTGGGCAAGTGTAAATTGCTTGTTTTAGATGAGCCTACAGCAAGCTTAGATTCTAAGGCTACAGAGAATATTTTAGTCTTGCTTAAAAATTTGCATTCCCAAGGGATTGCTATCGTTCTTGTGAGCCATGATCTTTTATCAACCTCTAAGTTTGCTACAAAAATAGCACATATCAACAAAACATTATCTGTTCAGCATCTCGCATAAATTCAAAGGTCATTCATGTTTGAGATTTTAGAATTCCATTTTTTTCAAAACGCTTTATTGTGTGCGTTATTGACTAGTGTTGCATGTGGAATCATAGGTGTTTTAGCAATGATAAATAGATTGTTGTCTTTGGCTGGGGGTATTACACATGGTGCATTTGGTGGGATTGGTATAGGATTTTATTTTGCGTTGCCATTGGTTTTTAGTACAAGTATTTTTACTTTGCTTTTAGCATTGATTGTTGCTTTTTTAACTCATCGCTATCCACATAGAAGCGAAAATATTATTAGTGTGATTTGGGCATTTGGTATGGCATTGGGGTTATTGTTTTTGGATTTAAGTCCTGGGTACAAAAATGATGTTATGGGTTATTTGTTTGGGAATATCTTGGCGACCTCAGATGATGATTTGATTCTTTTGTTTGTGTGTGATTGTGTATTTGTATTGCTTGTGCTTATTTTTTATAGACAATTTGAAGCTTTGAGCTTTGACTATGAGTTTGCTAAGGTTCGTGGTGTGAATGTAGTGCTGCTTTATTATTTGCTTGTTATGATGATAGCACTTTGTATTGTATTAAGTATTCGAGTAGTTGGGCTTATTTTGGTTATTGCGCTTTTGGCAATTCCTTGCTTTATAGCGGAGAGTTTTACTAAAAGGCTCGGGTCCATGATGGTAGTATCAGTTTTGTTGAGTTTGTTTATTTGTTTGAGTGGTTTGTTTTTAAGCTATTTTTATAATCTTACAAGTGGAGCAAGCATTATTATGGTAGCAAGCTTGGCTTTTGGTATTTGTGTGGGTATAAGGGTTGCAATAGCAAAATGCAAATTTTTATAGATTTTGTAGGACGCACTCCAATACCAAGACGATTTGAATGGATATTGTATTCATAGATATTATCCCCATACCCATTTGTGTATTGCGCATAGATTCCCATCGCAGAAGTTTGTACGTATAGCCCATTCTTATTCTAGCGTCATGATTTGGCAAATCTTAAAGACAGAAGGATTTGATCTTGCGTGCGCTATCTTTCTCCTGTTTCGCCATTTGGTGTGCTTGCGTCCTAGTCGGACTTCTCGCAACGCTTTTGATGAAGTTTTGTAGGGGAAGTAAAGCTCTGGAAACATAGTCAATGTCTCTGAAATGGACGAGAATCTGTTCCATTGTAATTTTGCAAAAATGATGTTTGTGTGTAAGCAAAGCAAAAGAAATACTTTTTCTTGGGATTCTAAAGCTAAGTTGGAATTTGGTTTTGGTGGCAATGTTTTTGTCATGCACTTGACTAAAGCTGCAATGGCACGGAAGTAAGCAGATAGGATTTGTGCATACAAATCACTGAAGAAATAAGGTTATCTTAAGATTCTATTGATGTGGATCGGTAAAAGAAAAATTCTGAATATGACAATAATTTAAGAAGTGCAAGTTTTCTTTAATTATGGATTTTGCCAAAAGCGAAATCCAATACCAAGACGATTTGAATGGATATTGTATTCATAGATATTATCCCCATACCCATTTGTGTATTGCACATAGACTCCAATATTTTGCGACACATGGAAGGTGTAGCCAAGTGTAAATTTTGGTTTGAAAAAGTTGTAATTGAAGTTATAGTTTGGAATAAGAGGAGTGACTTTGGCCTCAAAGAGATGTCTTGAGTAGTTTACATAAATCATAAGATCAGCATATCCTCTGTATTGAACCAGATCAGGGTTGTCGTGTAAAAAACCTTGAGAATGGGTATTAAGCCATGTCCATAATTGCAATACAGTACCAACCTTTAAACGTTGATTGCGACCATTATCGATTTTTAAGGACAGCAAGACTTGGTTTTGCGTGCGCGATCTTGCTGTTCTTTCGCCATTTGATGTGTGCTTGACACCTAGTCGGATGTGGCGGAGTTTTGTAAGAGGATTCTCATATGCAAGGTAGAATTCTGGAGAGTAGTCAGTGTCTCTAAATGGTTCTGATTCATGGTTGTAATTTTGAAAAAATGATGTTTGTGTGTAGGCAAAAAAAAGAAAATATCTTCGCTGGATATTTATAACTGGGATTCTAAAACTAAATTGGAATTTGGTTTCAGCACGAACATTATCATCATAAAGCCCACTAAAAGTATAATAGTAGGGAAGAGCATAGATTGGATTATGTATATACAAATCGTTTAAGAAAAATATTGTTTCATGAGAAGAATTTGTATTATTGTAATTCACGGAATCCATAGCTGCAGAATAGGAACTGTTGAGAACGACAATCCAAAGAAACATAAATTTTATATATCGAAAGAGTTGCAAATGGCCTCCAAAAAATAACTAAGTTCTGTTTGTGTATTCACTTGATTAAGCTCCAAGCAGTTTCGGCTTTTAAGTGAAAAAGTTTAGATTATATTGTAAGATTGTCAAAAGTTTGCTTTGGAATTCTAGTGCTTTGTGCATTTTTGGAGTATTTGAATGTGTGGAATTATCGGCTACATAGGGGAAAGTGAAAAAAAACAAATTATTCTTAGTGGACTTAAAGAGCTTGAATACAGAGGATATGATAGTGCTGGAATGGCGATCTTAGCTAACGATAAAATATTTAATTTTAAGGCAGTGGGGAAAATTGTAAATCTAGAGAATAAATGTGCTGAATTTAGTTCAAGTGGTTTTGGTATAGGGATAGGGCATACTAGATGGGCTACACATGGCAAGCCGACTGAGACTAATGCACACCCGCATTTTGCAGAATTTAGTAGTGTGGTGCATAATGGGATTATAGAAAACTATGCACAAATTAGACAAAATTTAGAATCCCGGGGACACCAATTTATAAGTCAAACAGATACAGAAATCATTGTCCATTTATTTGAAGAAAATTTGAAGATACATTCTCATCCTTTGGAAGCTTTCAAAGAAAGTATCAATGCTTTGAATGGAGCATACGCAATATTACTTATTACAAAGGCTTCTCCAGATTCTGTGTTTTATGCCAAAAAAGGCTCTCCCCTCATTATAGGAAAAGGCAATGCCCAAAATCCAGGAATTTATTTTGCAAGTTCTGACGCACCGCTAATTGGACTTGTTGATAAGGTGTGCTACTTGGAGGATAATGAAATTGGTTACAGTAGTCTAGATAATTTTGATAATCTTAAAAATATCCAGCCATTGCATACAAACAAGTCTTATGCACAAAAAGATGGCTACCGTTTTTTTATGGAAAAAGAGATTTATGAGCAGCACAAGGTGTTGCTAGAAACTATGATGGGCAGAGTTAATGATGATTTTATAGGATTTGAGGAGGTTGGACCTGAGTTTTTTGAAAATATCCAAGAGATAAGTATTTGTGCATGTGGGACGAGCTATCATGCAGGATTAAGTGCAAAGTATTTATTAGAGCGTGAAGCAAAGATTAAATGCAATGTGGTGTTTGCAAGTGAATTTCGCTATGCAAAGCCTGTAATGAGAGAAAATGAACTTTTTGTCTGTGTGTCTCAGAGTGGTGAAACTGCTGATACACTAGAGGCTTTGAAGCTTGCTAAAGCCCATGGACTTAAAACACTTGCAATCTGTAATGTTGATAATAGCTCTATCGTTAGAGAATCTCATAAGAGTGTGCTTACTCGGGCTGGGATTGAAAAAGGTGTAGCGAGCACAAAGGCTTTTGCTACGCAAGTTATGGTGTTATGGATTTTGAGTGTATATATCGGGTATTTGCGTGGTGCAATCACAAAAGATATGATCAAATCTTATGCTAAGACGATGCTAGAGGCGGGCAAAAAAACGAAAATAGATTCTAAGCTTCATGATAGGATAAAAAGGCTTTCAAGGCGATATTTACATGGACATGGGTTCTTCTTTATAGGACGCGATGTGTTTTATCCACTAGCATTAGAAGGCGCACTCAAATTAAAAGAGATCAGTTATTTGCATGCGGAGGGTTATCCTAGTGGAGAGATGAAACACGGGCCGATAGCGCTTGCAGATTCTGGATTGTTCTGTTTAGCACTTCTCCCAAAACATATGTTGTTTGATAAAGTCAGGAGCAATGTCGAAGAGTTAAGTGTGCGAGACACCACAATTTGTGCGATTTGTAGCGAAGAAATAGAAGGTGTTGATGATATGGTATATATTCCTAAGAGTACGCACTATATGGAGGAATTTTATGCAATGATGGTAGTATTGCAACTTTTAGCTTTAGAGATCTCTATTAAGCTTGGTAATGATGTGGATATGCCAAGGAATCTTGCAAAATCTGTCACCGTCGAATAACCCTCTCTCCCTTAAACCAATTTTAAGCATTATGCTCGTAATATTGCGCTTCCCAATGTTTTTGGCGTTCCTTATTTCCTAAAGTGTTTTTTCTCACATATCATTGATTTTTCGAGATTCTTGGATTCTTAATTGAGTCTTTAAGTTTTTCCAGCAGAAGTTTTCAAGAAACTTTAAAAAAAGATATTTTTGATTTAAAATAGCTTTTTTATGCTGTAGCCTTAACCAGTAAAATACGCCAATACAAACCAAGATTTTTTTATTTTGAATAGATCTGAAATCTTGTCTTGTGTATATTCTGTGTATAAAAAATGGTGTTTTGTTGAAAAACTCTCGAAAACTTAATGTTGAGATTACTTCAAGACATTTTTGTTTCAGGATAAGACAGACCTCAATAATTTTTGGTGTTCTTTTACTTGAATAACTTTTAAGCGTAAAACCTTGAGAGAGATTTTGGGTAATGATCTTTGAAATCTAAGCAAGAAACAAAGAGATGAAGTTGTGTTATGTAACTTTATCAAATCTTTTTTCTTAAATACTATTTCTCAATCTAACTTTGAGCTTTATTGCACAAAGTGACAAGAGTGATAACTTTAAGAGATTAGGACAAATAATCCATAGATCTAAAAAGTTCAAAAGAATTTGAGTTGACTAACTGAAACTTCTTTTTTAACTTTTTCAAGAATTTGGTTATTAGTTATTTTGACCAATTCTTTACAGATAATTTCAAATCATCTGTTTGTAATAGCATGGTTTGATGAGAGATTCTGTATTTTTACGGAGAGTTTGATCCTGGCTCAGAGTGAACGCTGGCGGCGTGCCTAATACATGCAAGTCGAACGATGAAGCTTCTAGCTTGCTAGAAGTGGATTAGTGGCGCACGGGTGAGTAATGCATAGATAACATACCCTTTAGTCTAGGATAGCCACTGGAAACGGTGATTAATACTGGATACTCCCTACGGGGGAAAGTTTTTCGCTAAAGGATTGGTCTATGTCCTATCAGCTTGTTGGTGAGGTAATGGCTCACCAAGGCTATGACGGGTATCCGGCCTGAGAGGGTGATCGGACACACTGGAACTGAGACACGGTCCAGACTCCTACGGGAGGCAGCAGTAGGGAATATTGCTCAATGGGGGAAACCCTGAAGCAGCAACGCCGCGTGGAGGATGAAGGTTTTCGGATTGTAAACTCCTTTTGTGAGAGAAGATAATGACGGTATCTCACGAATAAGCACCGGCTAACTCCGTGCCAGCAGCCGCGGTAATACGGAGGGTGCAAGCGTTACTCGGAATCACTGGGCGTAAAGAGTGCGCAGGCGGATTAATAAGTCAGATGTGAAATCCTATGGCTTAACCATAGAACTGCATTTGAAACTATTAGTCTAGAGTGTGGGAGAGGTAGGTGGAATTCTTGGTGTAGGGGTAAAATCCGTAGATATCAAGAGGAATACTCATTGCGAAGGCGACCTACTGGAACATTACTGACGCTCATGCACGAAAGCGTGGGGAGCAAACAGGATTAGATACCCTGGTAGTCCACGCCCTAAACGATGAATGCTAGTTGTTGTGGAGCTTGTCTCTGCAGTAATGCAGCTAACGCATTAAGCATTCCGCCTGGGGAGTACGGTCGCAAGATTAAAACTCAAAGGAATAGACGGGGACCCGCACAAGCGGTGGAGCATGTGGTTTAATTCGAAGATACGCGAAGAACCTTACCTAGGCTTGACATTGATAGAATCTGCTAGAGATAGCGGAGTGCTGGCTTGCCAGAGCTTGAAAACAGGTGCTGCACGGCTGTCGTCAGCTCGTGTCGTGAGATGTTGGGTTAAGTCCCGCAACGAGCGCAACCCTCGTCCTTAGTTGCTAGCAGTTCGGCTGAGCACTCTAAGGAGACTGCCTTCGTAAGGAGGAGGAAGGTGAGGACGACGTCAAGTCATCATGGCCCTTACGCCTAGGGCTACACACGTGCTACAATGGGGTGCACAAAGAGATGCAATAGTGTGAGCTGGAGCCAATCTCTAAAACATCTCTCAGTTCGGATTGTAGTCTGCAACTCGACTACATGAAGCTGGAATCGCTAGTAATCGCAAATCAGCAATGTTGCGGTGAATACGTTCCCGGGTCTTGTACTCACCGCCCGTCACACCATGGGAGTTGTATTTGCCTTAAGTCGGAATGCTAAATTGGCTACCGCCCACGGCAGATGCAGCGACTGGGGTGAAGTCGTAACAAGGTAACCGTAGGTGAACCTGCGGTTGGATCACCTCCTTTCTAGAGATATGTTTGGCTGATTCGTTTTATCCAAACAGATGTAACAGGCTTCATCTTCTTTGTTCTTGCTTAGTTTTTAGAGATCACCAAAGTTCAAAAATTTTTAAGAGGTGTTAGAATAGGGGCTTATAGCTCAGGTGGTTAGAGCGCACCCCTGATAAGGGTGAGGTCGGAGGTTCAAGTCCTCCTAAGCCCACCATGATTGTTCTTTTTGATTCTTGTTGTTTGGTATTACAGAAAACTTTTGTGTAGGTAGTAAGAATATGCTACTGGTAGATACAGATAGTAAGTTCTAAGCTCATGTAAGGAACAAGTACAGGGTATAGAGCAAGCTTCCTTGGTATACAGTTCCAAGATGAGATTTGCATAAGTATTTATGAAAAGTATAGATTAATATATTGGGTCTATAGAGATTCTAAATGATGTATATGTTTATATATCCCAGATATTTCATTAAATATTTCGCTTGCTAACTGGTATTAGTAACTAGGCTATCTTAAAATAATTCTATGCAAGGAACTGTTCTTTAGAAAATTCAAAAATATAAGGGGAATTAGCTCAGCTGGGAGAGCGCCTGCTTTGCACGCAGGAGGTCAGCGGTTCGATCCCGCTATTCTCCACCAAGACTTATAAGTTATCAACCAACACACTCCAAAACTCGTAGTTATTCATACAAACACGAAATATCAAGACTATAACAAATATTAAAAAGCCTACAAACTACTTTTCAACCCTCACCGCCTAACATAGCTTTATACAGATCAAACAATCCCAATTGCATAGATTCCATCAAAGTGGTTTTTGGAGGATTAAACTTAAGTGCGCTAGGTATCATTGGCGAATACATAGGACGCAGCTACGAACAGAGTAAGAGAAGACCGCATTTTATTATTGCAGAGTCTCTCTAGTACAAACTCAAG